>DASTQB010000103.1:0-20860 GCA_035761985.1 Pyrinomonadaceae bacterium | reverse complement strand
AGGGCAACCTGATCTTTCCCCGTTCGTAACTGAAGCGCGTCGATGAAGAACCCCAGCGCCTTTTTTCGCTCACCAAGACCGTTATAAGAAGATCCGATCTCGTCGAACATGAAGGCCTGCATCTCCGGATCGTTTGCCTGTTTCGCGACCACCAACCCTTTCTGGGCGGCTTCCTCTGCTTTCGGGTACCGGCCCAAGCGGTTCAACGTGTACGCCATCAGGTACAGAGCATAGGCTTCGTTCGACTTCTGATTTATCTTTCGCCAGTAGGTCGCCGATCGTTCAGTTTTCTCGACCGCTTCCTCCCTCGATGCAACAGTTTGCTTGAGCAGAAGCTGCATGGAAGTTTCCACCAGCTTTTCAGCTTCAACCCGGGTTTTATCGTCATCCGTGGGCTGGCGTGGTTCCGCGAACGTGAGCGCATACTTGCCGCTACGGCTGGATTTATGAGGCGACAGGACATCGATCCGGTAAGCCGCGTTGCTTTCAGAGATGAATGCCAGCGACTCCGTGAGACCGGGGTTTCTGAGATCCGCCGATCGAACCGGCTGACCGTCAGGTGCGTAGATAAATACGCTCAGGTTGATCCCTTTTTGATCTACGGCGAAGATTGTGTAAGTTCCGGGCGCGAGCGTGAAAGTGTAGGAGTGAGTCTCACCACCGCTGATCGATCCTTCGATCGTTTTTCCGGGTTCGAGTGTTTGGTTGGACCAGGCGTGAATTGGAGAGGTCAGCAGGAGAAGAAGAGCAGGCAGGAAGAAGTGTCTCATTTCTCTCTCACATCGAAGTAGTAGAAACCGACGTCTTCAGTTGCACCTCCTTCCTTCACACCGCGTAAGCTCAGTTCATACTCGCCGGGTTTTACGGCAGTTGCAGGAAGTGTGAGTCCAATTGACCGTGCTCCTCGTCGACTTCTGGCGGTTAAATTCTCACGACTCCAGACTTGTCGTCCTGCGGCAGTACGAAGCTCGATAGCAAAACTTTTGAATTGCTCTTCGGGCTCTATCGCTACCTGAAGTCGCACCAAACGAACACCGTGCTTCAAGACCAGCACCGGCTTGTCGCCGGCGCCACGTGAAATCCCGGGCAGCAGTGTCAGCGATGCAATCACCGGTCGCGCCGGAGGAGTCGTCGCGTCTGCTGTCTCACTTAACTGGCGTAACGACTCATCGCTCTGCTCGCGCTGCTGTTTCTCCTGGTTGAGTCGCGCCGTTAACTCAGCATTCCGCCGTCGCTCCTGGTCCACCTGCTGCTCCAGCGTCTGCCGTTGATCCTGTCGCGACTGATTTTCCGCCTGGAGCGTTGTGAGCTGACTACGTAACCGCAAGGTTTGCGTTATCAACCACGCACCTCCCAGAACGACCAGCAGGGCAACCGCAACCATCGCAAACTTTGCGACCGGGTTGAGGCTCTGGAAGAATGCTTCCAGCGAATCGCGCCAGGAAACCGGCACGGGTGAAACCACGCTTCTTTCTGCTAACGCGTATTCGGGAGCGATTTCGGTCAGGGCTCTGGCAAACTCAACTCGCTTGCGACGCGCGGGCGAGGCGAGGAACCGGCTCTCAAACTGGCGGCGCTCCGATTGCGACATCTCATCGCGGACATATTCGTCGATCAGGTCGTTTTCGACCGCCGTGATCGTCGTAAGGAATTCCTTGTCGGAAAAGGCGCGATCCTCGATCTCGACCTGCTGTTCTTCGGAAAGTTCGCCAAGCAGATAGCGCGCAATCAGTTTTTCACTGTTTAAGTCAGTTGCCATATTCAGTTAGGTTTGTTTACCGAAAGTGGGGTCTTCCATTTATGAGTGGCGATAGTCGGCGTTTCATCACCCAGGTTTTGGAAATTTATTTGCTCATACACTCTTCCATGCACGTCTGGAGCCGTTCTCGCAGCCGTAAAGCCCTCATTCTTAACGTATTTACCGGGATTCCCAGCCGCTCCAGAAGCTTCTTGCGGTTCTGAATTTTTTCGCCTTTTTCGCCCTGGTAGTACTCAAGAATCAGTTCGCGATTGTCGGGAGAAAGGCCTTCGAGGCAACTTCTCAGGCACGTCAGGCGGTTCTCGCCGTCGTCCTGCTCCTCATAGATCTCGCTCGCATGACCCATCTCCGTGAGCGC
Source organism: Pyrinomonadaceae bacterium (assembly GCA_035761985.1). Lineage (GTDB taxonomy): Bacteria > Acidobacteriota > Blastocatellia > Pyrinomonadales > Pyrinomonadaceae > PSRF01. Next base: position 18,743 of record DASTQB010000103.1, on the reverse strand, counting down.
CGTCTGCTCCTTTTGCCGCCCCTTCAGGATCTCCAGGAGCAGCAGGCGTGCGATTCCCATCGCATATCCCTGAGGGTTCTGAATCTCTTCACCCTCGGCGACTTTCTTCGCCATGCGATTGAACGTCTCGTCGGCGTGATCTTCGGGAAAGGAGCACCCGCGCCACTCGAAGAAGCGTGTGAGGTTGCTGCGGATTTCGAGATATTTTTGGCCGCCGCTGTCGCGATTATCGCCGAGGGCGATCAGCAGCTTATCGAAGGCTTCCTGAGTAAGTGTCCACTTTTGATGGGCGACTGGGGAACCATCCATTTACATGATCATTGTTTTATTGTTTTGTAGAGCGACTGTGCCATTTCCGCATCGAGTGTCTTGAGCGTTTCGTACTGGGCCAGCGCCGCTGGCTTGTCGTTGATGGCGAAGAAAGTGAGTCCGAGATTGAAGTAAGCCTGCGGCAACTTCGGCCGGAGTTTAATCACTTCTTTATACGCTTCGATCGCTTCTGAATAGCGGCCGGCATTGTAGAGCGTCAGGCCGAGATTGAAGTGAGCCGACGCATTCTTCGGCTCGATTTCAGCGGCTTTCTTGAGCACGGTGGCCGCTTCATCGTAACGCTTCATGCCGTTGTAAGCGTTTCCGAGGTTCTTGTAGGCGTACGATCGGATCTCGTTTCGCTCCTGAAAGCCGAGCTTGTACGCTTCGCCGTCCTGGCCCAACAGCTTGATCGCCTGCAAACTCGCATCCACGGCTTCCTGGTAACGTTCGGTGTGGTTGTAGGCAAAACTCAGATTGTTGTAGACCTCAGGACTGGATGGATCGCGCTGCAAAGCCTGCTGGTAGAGATCGATCGCCTCGGGGAAACGGTTCAAACGTGCCAGCGAGAACGCGAGCGGCAGGTAGGCGCCGTTGTAATCCGATTTGATCTTGAGCGCCTTCTGGTATGCGTCGACTGCCTCAACGAATTTGCCCTGGTCAACATAGACGTTTCCAAGGCCGGCGAATCCGCGCGCATCATCGGGCGCGATCTTCGCGGCGAGTCGATACTGCTCCTCAGCTTCGGCATAACGCGGGTTCGCAGCGCTGCGGGCAGCATTGGCCCGCGCGATAATGGAATCCTGTTTGCGCACGGGCGGTTTGCGAGCGCCACCGCGCGCGCGCCCACCGCCGGTGGAGCCGCCGCTCTGGAGTTGCACTGTCGGATTCTGGGGTGCGCGAAAGATTATTGCGGCGCCGCCAGTGATGTCGCGGACCAGACCGCCCCCACCAGTTATGTCCTGGGCCAGGACCGTCGTTGCCGCGAGGAGAAGGGAGAAGAACAAGAAAAGCCGGTATCTCATGCGCAGATTACAACTCATTCCGCGCAGAGAAACAAGTAAATCCGTGACAATTCCGCGAAAATCTGTGGCCTACTTCAGGTCGTCGAGCTGCAGGCCGATCGGGTCGGCGCCACTCCCTTTCAAACCATCGAGAACGCGGGCCACTTCGCCGTAAGGAAGGGTCCGCGGCGCCTTGATGAAAACCGTCTTCTCGATCCGCGCGCTGTCGGGAATATCGGTGCGGTGGATCATGTCGTGACGAAAGGCGCGGTTTCGCACACGTTCATCGAAGAGTGAGACGAGTTTTGAGTTTAGTGGAGTGAGATCGTCAATCGTGCCCATGCCGTCGAGGCCGTTAAGTTTTAACGTGCGATCAAGTGCGATCGTTACGAGAAGCGTCCAGATATTAGGCTTGAGATCGTGCTGAGGTGCAGGTGGCGACGGCACCTTCGCGATAAATCGCGCCGGCTTCAAAGGCGCTGCGACCATGAAAATGATCAGCAGGACCAGCAGCACATCGATTAGCGGAGTTACGTTGATGACAGGTGGGGCAATGGCGCGTTTTGGTTCTTCACTCATGTGCATCCTCCTCAAGGAAGAATGCAGAGTTAGACACTCGCGGATGTGAAAAGTTCCAATAGGTCTATACGTCCTATGCGTCCTATACGTCCTATAGGTCCTATATGACCCATAGGTCCTATAGGACCTATATCGCTTAAACGTTTTAGCGGGCGCTGCTCTTCGGAAACAACACGCGGTCGGGCTCGGCGTTCAGACGATGCAGCAATTGCTCGATCAGCCGCGACTTCACCCGTCCGGCTTCCTTCGGATGGACCAGGTAACGAACGATCGCTTCCAGCCACGTGTTTTCACTCACTCGAAACATCACCACAGGGCGTTCCTGGACCTCGAGCTGGTTCACCGGCGTTTGCGCAAGTATTTCCCGAAACACCGCCACTTGCTTCATCATCTCTTCGCCGACTTCCTGCTCCGCAACTTCCCGCATCGTCTCCGCTACAAACTCGAGGTCCGAGTTGTAAGCAACGTGAAACTTGATCTCGTTCCAGATGTAAGGAAACACCGGCCACGTGTAGTTGTAGACCGGCGTGCTCAGCACGTTCGAATTCGGAAACTTGATGATCCTGCCACTCGGGTGTTCCGTCGAGAGATAGTCGCCGCCAAACTCCCAGAGAGTCGTGTCGAGGTAATGCACGTCGATCACGTCCCCGGCTACCGTTCCGATCTTGATTCGATCGCCGACGCGATACGGCTCGCGCATCAGGATATACACCCAACCGATGAAACTCGTGATCGGCGTCTGTAATGCGAAGCCGAGTATCAGCGAGATCAAGCCGAGTGAAAGAACGGCCGTGTACCAGTTTTGAAAGAAGATCGTGAGGACAAGCAACGCGATCACGAGCCAGATGACCAGCCGTGCAACGCGTTTCAGGTTGTACTGGTAAACGGGATTCTCAACTCGCCCGACGAGATACACGTCGCTCAGCCGCAGGATCATAAGAGCAACAACGAGCACGGCAAGGGCGAGAACGACTTTCGGAACAAACGGGTACGCTGCTGCAAAACCGGAAAACCTGTTCTCGAGGAGATAACGAATCGTGCCAAGAACGATCAGCAAAAACAGGTGTGTGCCGATCAGCAGCTTGTCGCGCACACGCGCTACCGGGCCGGCGATCGTCGCCCTCGCCTGGTTCAACGCGCGCTGTACGTCGACGTCTTTCTTGACTTCCTCTACTCGCTGTTTCAGCTCTTCAGTCTTCATCGTTGGAGGCCGTCGATAACCACGCGCGCCACAGTTGGAATGATTTCACGCTCGTTGGAGTGGCCCTGTGTGAAAGTCGCGAGCACGAATTTTCCGCCGTCCGGCATCTCGATGTACGCGACGTCGTGTCGTGTCGTACTGGTCCAACCGGCTTTGGACCACAGGCGAAATCCCTCACGACCATGTAGGGCAATGCCGGTGAAGCCGCGGCCCTGATCGTCTCGATCGCCTGACTGACCGGAGTAGTCGCGCTTCAGCAGCTCCATCATCGCTGCCGTGCGTGCCGGATTTGCGACTTTGCCTGTGACGATCTCCATCATCAGACGAGCGCTCGCGTCCGTAGTGAGCTTGTTGCGGTTCTCGCCGTTTGGACCACGCGAAACGCTTTCACGACCGTAAGCGTCTTCGCAAAACGTCTTCTGATTGACGTTGATATTCGTGTAACCGAGCGAAGTAAAGTATCGATTCATCGCGTTACGTTTGTACTGCCACTCTTCCATCTCTTTCGGCGGCAGTTCGTAACCGCTCGTTGTTTGTGTGAGCACGTCGACCACGTACTGTGTCGCCTCGTTTGAAGAGTCGACGATCATGTCGCGCATTGCGCGTGTCAGCTCCGGTGTCTGCTGGATCTTCTTGTCTTCGAGCCAGCGATGCGCGGCGACGAGGTAAAAGAGCTTCACGACGCTGGCAGGATAGATGCGTTCGTTGCCGCGGAAACTCGCGGTCACCGGACGCTGCGGATCGCGCATGTCGATCAGCGTGATCGAAAGCTGGTCCTCGCGCAGTTTCTTGTCCGCGAAGCGTTCGATCGTGGTCTTCGCCGCGTTGTTAACCAGATCCTGTAATGACTGCGCGTTGAGTTGAATTGAGACTAGTAAGACGGTGCAGATTGAGAAAAAGGATTTAGCAATCATACGGTTTCAGACTACCACAGAAAATTGCACAGATGACGCAGATTTCTGTTATAAGGCATCGCGTGCAGAACAAACCTGATGCGGACCTGGTCCGTGGCATACGCCGTTGGGACCTGGTCGCGATCGCCATCAACGGCATCATCGGCGCCGGAATCTTTGGTCTTCCTTCAAGAGTTTATTCGTTAATCGGCACTTACAGCCTGATCGCGTTTGTCGCGTGTGCGCTCGTCGTGGCGCTGATCATACTCTGCTTTGCGGAAGTCAGCAGCCGCTTCGACGACACTGGTGGTCCATATCTCTACGCGCGCGAAGCGTATCAACCTGCCGTCGCATTTGAAGTCGGCTGGTTGATCTGGCTGGCGCGCGTCACGGCATTCGCCGCCAATTGTAATCTCATGATCAACTACCTGAGTTACTTCTGGCTTCCGGCCACAACGCCCTTCTGGCGCGCATCAATCATCGTACTGGTTGTCGCTGTGCTCGCAGTCATCAACCTGCTCGGAATCAGGCAGGCGGCCATCGTCAGCAACGCGTTCACAATCGGCAAACTCGTTCCCATTATAATCTTCATCGCCGCCGGACTTTTCTTTCTCAACCCGCAGGCATACGAGTTTGGACCAACTCCGACCGCAGCCGCATTCTCGCAATCAGTGCTCGTGCTGGTTTACGCGTTTACCGGTTTCGAGATGGCGACGATTCCGGCAGGTGAAGTGCGTGATCCGAAGAAGAGCCTGCCGCGCGCGTTGTTGATTGCAATCCTGGTGGTCGCAATTCTTTACATTCTCATTCAGGTGGTTTGTGTCGGAACATTGCCCGGCCTGGCGCAATCAACAAAGCCGCTCGCGGATGCAGGCTCGCTTTTTCTCGGCACTGCCGGCGGTGCGATCATCTCTGCGGGTGCGATCATTTCGATCACGGGAAACTTGAACATCCTGCTGCTGTCCGGTTCGCGGCTTCCGTTCGCGATGGCCGAGCAGAAACAGTTGCCGGCATTTGTTGGCAGTATTCACCAAAAGTTCTTTACGCCCTGGGTGTCGATTCTGATCACAGCGGCATTGATGTTGTTTCTGACGCTGAACAGCTCGTTTCTGACGGCTCTAACGATCAGCACGATCGCGCGTCTGGTGACTTACGCAGCGACGTGCCTGGCGTTGCCGGTGTTTCGCGCACGCAGCGACGTGCCTGAGGCTGTGTTTCGACTCCCCGGCGGGACGATCGTCGCGATCCTGTCGTTGTTACTGATCGTCTGGTTATTGCTCAACAGCAATCTCGGCGAAGCGAAAGCTGCCGCATGGGCTGGGGGAGCCGGGCTCGCCATTTACTTCGCTTACTGGCTCTATTCACGCCGTTCATAATGTTTATCTTTGCTCTGGAGGAGCAACATGTTTATAGCTCCTCAATACACGTTTATGGCGCTCCGAAGGAGCGCGATGTGTTTCCGGCACAAAGCTATAAACATGTTGCTCCTCCGGAGCAAACAGCATGTAGTAAACTATCGCCAGTCTGGGCGTGGATAATCTAATCGAAAACCTGAGCGCGATTGTTGGGCGCGAGAACGTTCTCTCGAAACCTGACGAGCTCCTTGTGTACGAGTGTGACGGGCTGCCGCATCACAAGCATCGCCCCCGCGCCGTAGTCTTCCCTTCCTCGACCGAAGAAACATCCGCGATCATGCGCGAACTCGCGCGCGCCAAAGTGCCGTTCACGCCTCGCGGTGCGGGCACGGGGCTTTCCGGTGGCGCACTCGCGATCAACTCAGGCGTCGTGATCGAGTTTGCGCGCATGCGCAAGATCCTGTGTATCGACGTCGAGAACCGCCTCGCCGTGGTCCAGCCCGGCGTCGTCAACCTGCACGTCTCGCGCGCTGTTGCGCCGTACGGTTTGTATTACGTTCCTGATCCATCGAGCCAGCCGACTTGCACAATCGGCGGAAACATCGCCGAGAGTGCCGGTGGGATTCACTGTTTGAAGTACGGAACAACGACAGACCACGTGCTCGGATGCCGTGTCGTGCTTGCGGGCGGTGAAGTTGTCGATCTCGGGTTCGATCAACCGGGATACGATCTGCTCGGATTGTTCGTGGGATCTGAAGGAACGTTTGGCATCGCTACTGAAGCCACATTGAAGTTGGCCCAGATACCGCCTGCGGTTCGAACGCTGCTTGCGGAATTTGGCGAAGTCAACGACGCGAGCCACGCAGTTTCTGCAATCATCGCAGCAGGCGTGATGCCTGCGGCGCTCGAGATGATGGACCGCGAGATCATCCGTGCCGTGGAGCAGAGTGTCTTCGCCGCGGGCCTTCCCCCTGATGCCGGGGCGGCGCTGTTGATCGAGTTGGACGGCATCGAAGCAGGTCTCGACGATGAAGCAGCAAAGGTGACGAGCATCTGCATGGAATACGGCGCGCGCAATTGCCGCTACGCGCGCGACGAAACGGAACGAAAGAAACTCTGGGCGGCACGCAAAGGCGCATTCGGAGCGATTGGACGCATCTCGCCTGATTCGATGATCCAGGATGCAGTCGTGCCGCGTTCGACGCTGCCTGAAGTGCTCGGCGCTGCTTACGACATCGCTGCACGTTATCAACTACGCATCGCAAACGTTTTCCACGCTGGCGACGGGAATCTTCATCCGCTGATCTGTTTCGACTCGCGTTTTCCTGAAGAGGTGGCGCGCGTTCGTGAAGCGGGCCGCGAGTTGATGGAAGTTTGTGTGAAAGTGGGCGGGACGATTACGGGCGAGCATGGCGTCGGGCTGGACAAGCGTGAGTTGCTGCCGCTCGTGTTTTCAGAGGCGGACATGAATGCGATGTTGAGCGTGCGCGCTGCGTTCGATCCGCTGGGGCTCTGCAATCCGGGGAAGATTGTGCCGATGCTGCGCGGCTGCGGTGAAGCAAAGGCCGTGAGCACAGCCGCGACGTTTCACTTACCTGCAAAACCGGAAACACAGATAACACGGATCGTCGGCGATGCAGGCATCGCCGCCGCAGGATCGGGGCTGGTGGTCGCGCCAGACTCGATCGAGCAGATCAGTGAAATCGTTAAGGTAGCCGCGCACGAACATTGGACGATTCAGCCGGCCGGGAACATGACGTGGCTCCCATCCGCGGCATCCGCGGCGAAACTGATCATTAGCACCAGGAACCTGAATCAGATTATCGAGCACGAGCCCGCGGACCTGATCGCCATCGCACAGGCGGGCGTCACGTTGACTGACTTCAATGCGAAGCTCGCTGAGAATGGACAATGGTTGCCACTCGATCCGCCGGATGATGGTCGTGCAACGCTCGGCGGTGTTATTGCAACCGGCATCGGTGGTCCACAACAGTTTGGCTACGGCCGTCCGCGTGGATCCGTGATCGGAATGAAAGTCGTGCTCGCCGACGGCAGCGTGATCAAAGCCGGTGGACGCGTCGTAAAAAATGTCGCCGGTTACGACCTCTGTAAATTGTTCACCGGCAGCTTCGGCACGCTCGGCATAATCACAGAGCTAAACTTCAAACTCCGCCCGCGACCCGAACGCGAAGCCACCGTCATCGTCCACGGCGACGTTCCCGATCTGCTTTCGAGTGCGCGTACAATTCTCGATGCGCGACTCTTCCCCGTAGCCGCGGAGATCGTGTCCAAAGATCCGCGTTCATCCGCGTTACTGATTCGTTTTGCCGGGAATGAGAAGGGGGTGACTTATCAGATCGAACAAGCACTTTCTAAGTTAAAAGGTGCCGAGGTGATTGATGATGATGCCAGGCTGTGGCGCGATATCGGTCCGTCAAAGAGCGCATTGATCCCTGAACTGGTAAAGAAACCGTTCACAGATCTAAATAACAGGATCAAGCAGCAGCTCGATCCCGAGAATATTTTTCCGCAGATAAACGCGAATTTACGCGGATGAAGACTATGAAAACATTTCGCAGCATTAGAGTACTCGTCCTTGTATTAACGATAGTTTACGCACCGCTTGCAGCGGCACGGGAACCCGTGCGCGCGAAGCGAGGCATGGTGGCTTCGACTAATGAGCTCGCCTCGCGCATCGGAGTCGACATCATGAAGCGTGGCGGTAACGCCGTCGATGCTGCGATCGCGGTTGCGTTCGCACTCGCAGTCACACACCCAGCCGCCGGAAACCTCGGCGGCGGCGGCTTCATGATGATTCGTCTCAAAGACGGCACGACCACCGCCATCGACTATCGCGAGATGGCGCCAGCTGCAGCGCATCGAGATGTGTATCTCGACAAGAACGGCAACGTGATCGAGGGCGAAGGTGGTCCACTCATCGGGTATCGCGCGGTCGGTGTTCCCGGAACAGTGCGCGGTATGGAGATGGCACTGAAGAAGTACGGTTCGGGCAAACTTACGTGGTCGCAGCTTGTGGAGCCCGCGCGCCGTCTCGCCGCGAATGGTTTTAGTGTCACCTACTCGCTCGCACGCTCACTCAAATCAAACGACGAATATCTCTCGAAGTACGCAGAAACAAAACGCATTTATTTAAAGGGCGGACAGTTTTACAAAGAAGGTGAACTCTTCCGGCAGCCTGAGCTCGCCGCGACCTTCGCGCGACTGCAACGTCATGGGCCAAACGAGTTTTATGAAGGCGAGACCGCGCGCCTGATCGTTGCCGACATGAAACGCAACAACGGTCTCATGACAATGGACGACTTGCGCGGCTACATTCCAAAAGAGCGCGTGCCGGTGCGTGGAAACTATCGGGGTCACGAGATCATTTCCATGCCGCCGCCTTCGTCGGGCGGCGCAGTGCTGATCCAGATGCTCAACATACTCGAAGGTTTCGATCTATCGAAGATGGAGGCGAGTTCTTCCGAACGCTATCACCTGATGACAGAGGCGATGCGCCGCGCGTTTGCGGATCGCGCGGAGTACATGGGCGACAGTGATTTCGTGAAAGTTCCTGTCGCGGGTTTGATCGACAAGTCGTACGCTGCGACTTTGCGTGCGACGATCAATCCCGAGCGTGCGTCGAATAGTAATGATGTGCGTGCCGGGCGTCCTGCGGGTTACGAATCTGACGACACGACGCACTTCACAGTCGTTGATGCGGAAGGAAACGCAGTCGCAAACACTTACACGCTCAACAACTCATATGGCTCAGCGGCCATGGCGAAAGGCACCGGCATTCTTCTCAACGACGAGATGGACGACTTCGCAGCGAAGCCAGGCACGCCAAACCTGTACGGGCTCATCCAGGGCGAACGCAACGCGGTCGCGCCGCGCAAACGTCCTTTATCCGCAATGACGCCGACGATTGTTTTGCGAAAGGACGGAAGCCTGTGGTTCACAGTGGGAAGTCCCGGCGGCCCGACGATCATCAACACGGTGTTCTGCATCATCACCAACGTGATCGACTACGAGATGAACATCCAGCAGGCCATCGACTTCCCCCGGATTCATCACCAGTGGCTTCCGGATGAACTCGTCAGCGAGCCCCTTGGTCTCTCAGGCGACACCAAACGCGCCCTGACCTCCCTCGGCCACAAACTCGCAAAACAGCGCACCCTTGGCGACGCCGAAGGCATCATGATCGAAGAAAAAACCGGCACGCGCCTCGGCGCCACCGACCCCCGCCGCAGCGACGGCTTGGCTGTCGGTTATTGATGCCTAAAGGTTTCGATATTCCCTACGGCAGCATGAGGTGAGATTTTGACTCATCGAGATCAAACGTGTGTATTGCAGCCGAGTACGTTCGCAGCAGACTTTCCGTGTGCGCGACGGTGCAATTCCCGACCCGCAACCAGATAAACTTCGGCGGTGCTCCGTTCAGCAAGCTACGTTGCTGAAAATCAGAATCCTTCGAAACGATCGCGTACCCGTTGTCTTTAGCGTATTCCTAGATCACGTCATCATGGGCTTCGTGGAGACCCACTTCCCTTACGTGCACACTGCCCGCGTAGATGTCACCGAGAAGTTGAGATAGACGTGGTGAGAGGTTCTGATCAAACAGCAGTTTCATGTTCGGGTAACATAGCCAGCTTCCGCTCCCTGTCGGCAGCGAAAGCCAGGCACGCCTTTATATCTTCACTTGTGAGGTCGGGGAACTCTGCGAGAATCTCTTCTTCGCTCATCCCGCCGGCAAGATACTCAAGCACGTCCGTAACGGTCATGCGGGTTCCCCGAATGATAGGCTTTCCGCTACGTTTACCCGGCTCGATCGTTATGATCTTGCTATAATCCATGCCGTGAATAATAACAAACTACGTTGGTCTGGGACACTCCATAGTCTCCGAAAGTCTGGCGATTGGCAACACCTTTAACAACCACCCTAACTGAACAGGAAGATAAGCTGCTGGCCTGCATTCATTGTGGGTTGTGTCTCGAAGCGTGCCCGACGTACGTGGTTACGGGGAATGAGAATGATGGGCCGCGGGGGCGGATTTATCTTATGAGGGCGGTGGCCGAGGGGAGGCTGGAGGAGACTTCGACCGCGTTTGGGAAGCATATCGACCGGTGTCTCGGATGTAGGGCGTGCGAATTGGCGTGCCCCGCGGGTGTTGAGTATGGGCAACTGTTGGAGGCGAGTCGTGAGGTGCTGTCGGAGGCGCAGCCGAAGGTGGATTTTGCGAATCGGGTCCTGCGGTTTGCGTTGAGACATGTGTGGTTGTCGCCGTGGAGATTGAAATGGTTTTTTGGGGCGTCGAGGATGTTTCGGGATCTCGGGTTGGCGCGGTTGTTGATGAGGTTGCCGATCTTTTCATCGAGGGCTCGATTTGCGCTCGCGTTGCTTGAAAGCTCACGGCCGGCGTTGCCGCGGATGAACGCGGATCAGAGCCACGCGGATGAACGCGGGGAGAAGGTGCTGCTGTTCAAGGGGTGTGTGGGGGAAGGGTTGTTCTCGAGAGTAAATCGTGCTTCCATCCGCGTCATCCGTGCAAACGGTTTTAGTGTTGACGTGCCTGACCATCAGGTTTGCTGTGGCGCGCTGCATGCCCACGCGGGAGATCTCGAAGGAGCACGGGAGCTGGCGAGAAAGAACATTAAAGCCTTTGGAAATGAAGCGCCGGTCGTCACGAATGCGGGTGGATGCGGGGCGATGCTCACTACGTACGGCCACCTGTTAGCGAACGACGCGGACATCGCAGAGGCGGCGGCCGATTTCAGCGCGCGTGTGCGTGACGTCAGTCAACTGATACATCCGAAGCCTGGCAATGTCGATGCGACGGTAACGTACGACACTTCATGTCACCTGCTGTACGGACAACACGCGGGTGAATCATCCGAGAGAATGCTGCGCACGGCCGCGGGTGAGAAGTTTGTGGCACTGAACGGAACGGAGCGATGTTGTGGTGCCGCGGGAATTTACAACCTGATGCAGCCTGAGATGTCGCAGCGGGTGCTGAATGAAAAGTTGGACCACATCAAACAAACTGGCGCTGAGATTCTCGCCACGGGCAATCCCGGTTGCCAGATGCACATCGGCGCGGGCGCCTGCCTCGCAGGAATGAAACTGCGAGTCTGCCATCCAATCGAACTCGTGGACCAGGCCCTATCGCAAACCACCGACCAACGTTAGTTTCACGTTCCAATCAGCATCCACTGCAACCAGATCCGCGCGTTTCCCGACCTCGATCGAACCACACTCACGATCAATCCCCAACAGGCGCGCCGGATTCAGCGACGCCATGCGCGCGAGATCGACATACAAAACACCAAGCGAGTGCATGAAACGCACCGCGTCGAGCATCGTGATCACCGAACCGGCGATGTTGCCCGACGCATTCGCCGTGCGTCCGTTTTTCACCGCGATCGTTTCGCCCCAGATCTTGTAATCACCATCTCCCTTCCCTGCCGCAGCGATCGCGTCGCTGATCAAACTAATCCCTCCAGCACCCTTTATCTTCAACAACAAACGCAACATGAAGGGATCGAGATGCACGCCGTCGGCAATCACATCAAACGTGACACCGTCGTGCGCGAGCCCCCATGCAATCGGCCCGGGCGCGCGGTGATGCAGCGGCGACATCGCATTCATAAAGTGCGTCATGTGTCGCGCGCCTGCTGCAAACGCCTGGTCCAGAACTTCGAGCGTCGCACGCGTGTGTCCGATCGAAATCACCCAACCGCTCCGGTGCAACTCACGCACGAGTTCCACGCCGCCCTCGATCTCCGGCGCGAGCGTGATCATTCGCACCCAATCGGCGGGCGCGTCAAGAAAAGCCAGATCGCCGGGACCGGAGTAAGTCTTGAAAAACTCGGTGTGCAACGCGCCGCACTGCATCGTGTTTACAAAGGGTCCTTCATAGTGAACACCGAGCATCCGCGCGCCCGGCGCGTTAATCGCTTTTGCGATCTCGTCGATGGCTCGGCTAAATTGTTCGTGACTTGCAGGAACGAAGGTTGGCAGCCAACTGGTTACGCCCTGCGTTGCGAGGAAGTCAGAGATTTCCCCGAACTGGAACGCTGTCGCGTCCAGCGTATCGATGCCGACAGCGCCGTGAATGTGAACATCGATGAAACCCGGTAACAACGTGAGCCCGGATAAGTCGACGATTTCCTCGTCAAACGATGCTGGACCATCCGTAACCGCGGTGATAAGGCCTGATTCGATGACGACTGAACCACTTTCGATGACACGATCTTCGAGTACGATGCGGGCGTTGTTCAAGAGCAAATCCATGCCACGGATTAAAGCAAAAAAACACGGATCTAAAAAATGAAATCCGCGTTCATCCGTGTCCTAATTTTACTGTTGCTCGCACCTGCGGTGGCGGGTCAGCAGGACCAGCTGCGGAAGCATTACGAAGCGGCCCAAACCCTGGAGCAACAGGGCAAGTGGAAAGAAGCCGAACAGGAATGGCGCGCCGCGCTCGCACTCGCCCCCAAAGACGCACGCGCATGGACCAACCTCGGCGTCGCACTCAACCGACAGGATAAAACCGCCGAAGCCTTCGAAGCATGGCAAAAGGCGACGTCGATTGATCCGAAACTCCCCGGTCCACACTTCAACCTCGGACTGACGCTCGTTCGCAAAGGCGACTACCAAAACGCCGTCGCACCGCTTCTACAAACGCTCGCGCTCGATCCAAATAACCACGGCGCAAAACGCGCGCTCGCCGTCGCGCTGATCGGCGCCGGAAGAAATTCAGAGGCGACTCCCGTACTCGGACAGCTCGTGTCCGGCTTCCCCGACGATCCGGCCCTTCTCGAACTCGCCGCACAGCATTACATGCGAGAACGCCGTTACGCAGACGCCGAGAAAGTCTTGCTGCGTCGCCTGGCGTTACCAAAAACCACGAGCTTCCTGTGGGCCCAGTACGGCGATGCTCTCGACGCCAACGGCCGCACGCCCGAAGCCGCCGAAGCTTATCGAAAAGCCGTCGACCTCGATCCCGAATCGACACTCACGCGTTACGGCCTCGGATATCTCTACTGGAAACTCTATCGATACGACGACGCAGAACGCGAACTACTCGAAGTCCTGCGTCGCGCCCCGAAAGATCCACGCGCCTCGTTTACGCTCGGCGATCTCTACCTAACGAAAGGCGACGCACAACGCGCCCTCCCCTTTCTCGAAGTCGCACGCGCTGCTTACCCAAACGAATTTGATACCCGCTTCGCACTCGGCCGCGCGCTCGTGCTCACAGGCAATCTCGAAAAAGGCATCGAGGAACTCCGCGCCGCAGTCAACCTCGACACGACAATTGCCGACGGACACTTCCAACTCGGACGCGCATTAATCAAAGCCGGCAAAAACGACGAAGGTAAGCAGGAACTGCAGAAAGCCCAGGCCCTCCACGACAAGCAGCGCAAAAAGGAATCCGATCAGTACCGAAAAAAACTTCCGGATCCGCGTTAATCCAACAACCAAAAGTAAAAGGCACCAAGACGACTTTTCGCGCCTCGGTGCCTCATACCTAAAAGATCCGCGGTTTAGAACAGGATCTTCGCTCCAAACTGGAACTCACGCGGCAGGCGAGCACCTGTCGGTAAGCCAAACGTCGAAGTCGTAGTCAACGTCGTTCCCGCACCCGTAAACTGCGTGTGATTGAACACGTTGAAAGCTTCGGCGCGCAGTTGCAGTTTCACCTTCTGCTCGCTGTCGAAGTAAATGTTCTTCGTCAGCGTGAAGTTTGTCTGGTTGCGTCCAAACAAACGCGCGAAGGCACGCGGCGCGTTGCCGTACGTTCCCGCGAGCGGCGCTCTAAACGCAGCCGGATCGAAGATGAACGGCAATCCGGTAACCGGATCGATCGTCCCTGCCTTGCCACCATTCGGATCTGAAACCACATCCGGATACTGTCCGATCGTCGCCGCGACGTTGCTCGCACCGGAGACTACTCTCGCCACCGGCTGACCCGACTGGATGTCGGTGATACCGGCAAACTGCCAGCCGGCCAGCAACGTTCGTTTCCAGCCATTCGGATCCTTGGCAAAGAACGGAAGTTCGTAAACGTAGCTCGCGCTGAAGATGTGCGGCCGCGACGTGCGTGCTTCCGCGTATTCCGCGCGCAGGTTGCGCGGGTCCTGCGGTAGGTCGACGGCGTCACGATCGTTCGACGCATCGGTCAGTGTCTTACTAAACGTGTAACTCGCCGTGAGACTGACGCCGTTCGTGAAGCGATAAGTGAGAGCCGAGAGCAGACCGTGATATCTCGACTTCGCACTCGTCTCACGATACTGAATGCGGCGATAGCCGACGAACGGACGCACCCTGTTAGCGTTTGCAAGGCCCTCGCGGGCGACGTCTTCCGGATCGGGATAATTGATGTCAACCGGACGGATCAGATGATCACCTTTAGTGCCGACATACGAAAGCTCGGCCACGAGATTACGACGGAGTTCGCGCTGCACGCCGAGCGACCATTGCTGAATCATCGGTGTCTGGAAGTCGTGTGCGGTCGCAATCAGATCGCGCACCGGCAGTGCACCCAGCGCACCGCCACTCGGATTCGAGAAACCCACGCCCGCACCGCTGAAGGTTGCACGGTTGTTGAATGGCGGATTGACGAAAGCATTCTGCTCGAAAATTCCGACGAGCGCCTGATCGTAGTAAAGGCCATAGCCTGCGCGAACCACGGTGCGGCCGGTCTTGAAAGGATCCCACGAGAAACCGATGCGCGGGCTCCAATTATTTTTGTCGGACGGCATGATTGAACGGCCGAAGCGAGAAGTGCTGCCCGCGATGGCGATACCGTTGAGTTCATTTCCCGTTCCGCGTACGAGCGTCGCACAAGCAGCCGTCGTGCAGGTCGGAATCTGGGCTGGATTGAAGAGCAACGGATCAAACGACGTCAGCACGTTGTTCTCATCCGTTACCGGAACGAAGTACTGGTAACGCACGCCGTAATCAAACGTGAAGTTTGGACGAAGTCTCCAGGTGTCCTGCGCGAAGAATTCGCGGCGGCCAAATCGCAGGTTGACGGTGACGTCAAACTGATCTTCCGAGTAACTATCAGCGCGACCCAGCATGAAGTCGGCAAACGCGATACCGGTTTGAGTCAACGAGATCGTGCCGGAGGTGCCGCGGCTGCGGGTTCCGGCGAATGCGAATAGACCCTGCGTGATGTTGTTTGCGTTTTCATCCTTCTTTTCCCACGACATCTCGCCGCCGAACTTGAAGGTGTGATTTCCTTTCACCCACGTGAGCACATCGCGTACGACGTGATTTTTGTAGACGATGTTGAAGCCCTGGAGTGAATTGATATTCGCGATCGCGCTCGTGAACGAGATCTGCGGAATAACCTGCGCGTTGTTTTCCGGGAACACTTCGGAAATATCTACGCCGGGGAAGTCAGACAAACGGCTGCGACCGACAACGTCGGAGCCGATAAGGTTTGACGAGAAGTTGTAAGTCGCTTCGTTGACGAGCGTCGGCGACAACACGTCGGTAAGCGAGACTGCAAACGTCTGTCCGGGAATACGCGTGTCGGTGGTCGTGACGTTCGGCAGGTTGGTGTTTGCGAAAAGTCCGCCCGGTTCCTGTGTAATGTTCAGGTCGTGTGTGTAACGTCCGAAGAGCCGGTGATTATCGTTGATCGCGTGATCGATGCGGATCGTTTCCTGCCGCGTTTTCAACGCGTTGATTGGCGAAAACGTGAATCCGCTCGCACCAGTGTTTGGCAGCGGGTACGCATTCAACAACGACAGTGCCATCGGATGAAAATCACTTTGCGGAATGATGTTGCCGGCATACGCGCGTCCATCGGACGGCCGGAAGACCATTCCAGCACGAGCCTGTACTGTGGCGCCGTTCGTATCCGTAACAAGCAGTGGCGTATTCGAGCAGGTGCCGGTGCCCGGCGTAGTGCAACTGCTCAAGGTGCCGTTACTCGCCTGTGCCCGGAAGAGCGGGAGTCCGAGCGCCGATGCGAAGTTGCCGCTTCGTTCGAGAAGACTCGGCACGGTAGCGATCGCTTCGGTGATGCCGCGCGTGATGCGTCGTTGTTCGTGCGAGAAGAAGAAGAACGTTTTGTCTTTACCCTGCCACACCGCCGGGCCGCCTTCGCCGAAGAGCGGGATGGTGACCGGACCACTGAACGTTCCACCGAAGTTGTGATAACGCAGGCGCGGAACCGGAGAGAGCGGGTTGCCACTTGCGTTGCGACCACGACGATTGTTGAAGAACGAGTTGGCGTTGAAACGATCGTTGCGAGCGAAATCGTAAATCGAACCGTGGAAGTCGTTCTCACCGCCCTTAGTCACGAGCGTTACCGTGCCACCGCCGGATCGCCCGACCTCAGCGGTGTAGTTTGACGTCAGGACTTTGAATTCCTTGATCGAGTCGATCGTCGGTGTCGACAGCAGAGTGATGTTTGAGCCGACGTCAGTATTCGACACGCCATCGACGAAGACGTTCACGCTGTTGCGTCGCATGCCGTTGATGGAGACGTCAAATCGGTTTGCAAGACCGAAGCCTGTTTCGTCGTCGAGACTGGAGCTGACGCCCGGCGCAAGCTCGAGCAACTTCGTGAAGTCGCGGTTTTGAAGCGGAATTTCCAGCACCTGAGTGCTCGAAATGAGCGTTTGCCCGGTCGGGCTGTCCTGCACGACGTTCTGTTCGCTGGTCACCGTCACAAGCTCACTGACGTTGCCGATCTCCAGCACCACATTGATGAGCCGTCGATCCCTGGCGTTGAGCGTGATGCCGCTCTCCTGGTACTTCTTGAAGTTTGGTTGTTCAACAGTCAGCGTGTAAATGCCGGGCACGAGCGGCGTGAAGACGAATAGACCGTCTTCGTTTGTCTGCATGCGTCGCTCTGCGCGTGTCGCGTCGTTAGTAATGATGACGGTCGCGCCGGCGACGACAGCGCCGGTCGCTTCAGTGACCTGGCCGTTGACAGTGGCCGCGGTTTCCTCCTGGGCGAAGGCCGCGCCGCTGAATGCAAGAACCAGGGCAAGTGCGAAGAAAAGAGTTTTAAGTTCGAAGTAACGTTTCATTGGGCGATCCTTTTTCATGGTTGGGAGAACCACAAGTCAAACTGGGGTTTTCTCAAGTTAGGCAATGCGATTGTCGTTGGGTAGAAGAAGCTGTTGCTCACAAACGAGTCCGGGTATTTTTACATACAGATGTAAGTCATGTCCATCGGGCAATCATGTCGCTAAAAGGCAGCGCGACGGATTCGCTCAAGGTACGCGCCGTCGGGGTTTAAGTCGCTGGGGCGCGTCGTAAAGTCGTACGAAAACAGGATGAATCCTTCAGCGTTCAACGACCGTGCGACGTTGATCTTTTCAACTGCCGACTCCGACGGGATTCGATAAGCGCCGATGCCCGCCCAAACGCGTCGCTTCGCGTCGTGCGCAGTCTTCGTCGCTACTTCAATCTGCTTCTGAAAGACTGCGGTTTCGGTCGTGTACGCCATCGGACACGCGACGTCCAGGATTCCCATCTGCAGCCAGCGTCGCCAGTCCTGAAAACGACGTGTGTATGCGTTCTCGTCGTTTGCGAACACTGCCGCCGAGACGAGCGCGTCCGGCCGTCGCTTCTTGACGCCTTTGTAAATTCGTTCTACGAGTGAAGTCACTTGCGCGCGTTGGAAGTCGGCAAACTTTGCCGCGAACATTTCAGGCGCCGCAAGTGGATTTGCCTTCAACGATTCCTTCAGTTGGCGACGCTCGTCTGAAGTGAGTTGCGGTTCAAGCCACTTGCGAAAGTTCTTCAGCGACGTGCGGCTGTAATCAAAATCCGGACTCGCAAAACGAACGTAGTCGAAGTGCAAACCGTCTACCGGGTAACGCTTCAACACGTCCATCCAGATGTTGTAGATGTGATCGCGCACTTTCGGATTCGCCGGTCCAGTGTAAACACCTTCCAGCTCGCCGCGATTGGCTTTGGACCACTCGACAATCTTCTGCCGGTACGCTGGATCGCGCGGCGACATGTCGTGGAGTTCGGCTGCAACCGGCTTCGGGACAGCGAGCCATTCAGGATGTTTGTTGTAGACGTGATCCGGATGCGTGGGAAGCGCGTCGAGATTCGCAAGCAGGTTTGTGTTGATCCAGCCGTGAACCTTCAATCCGCGTTTGCGCGCTTCGGTAAGCGTCAACGCGAGTGGATCGAAAGTCAGCGGCTGATCTTTCAACTCGCCTGCGCGTGGCTCGACTTTCGAGTTGTAGTAAGCATCACCGCGCCCGCGGATCTGCACGATGAGCGTGTTGAAACCGTTGTCGGCGGCGGAGTTTACGAGTTGATGAATCTTCTCGGGCGAGGTCAGCGTGGTGCGCACGACCCACAGAGCTCTGACTTCCTGGGCTGTGCATTGCGCTGGAATGCACAGCCACAGATAAACGC
>DASTQB010000102.1:0-4598 GCA_035761985.1 Pyrinomonadaceae bacterium | reverse complement strand
GCCGTCGCTCAACGGATAAAAGGTACGCCGGGGATAACAGGCTGATCCTGCCCAAGAGTTCACATCGACGGCAGGGTTTGGCACCTCGATGTCGGCTCATCGCATCCTGGGGCTGAAGAAGGTCCCAAGGGTTTGGCTGTTCGCCAATTAAAGCGGTACGTGAGCTGGGTTTAGAACGTCGCGAGACAGTTCGGTCCCTATCTGGTGTGGGCGGAGCAGGTTTGAGGGAATCTGTCCTTAGTACGAGAGGACCGGGATGGATCCACCTCTAGTGTACGAGTTATCGCGCCAGCGGTAGCGCTCGGTAGCTAAGTGGAGCATGGATAAACGCTGAATGCATCTAAGCGTGAAGCCAGACCCAAGATTAGACCTGCCAGTGAGACTCCTTGTAGACCACGAGGTAATAGGGTGGATATGTAAGCGCAGTAATGCGTTCAGTTGACCACTACTAATCAGTCCCATGGCTTGACCATAAAATTTACTCAAGCAACAAAGCACTCGCGCTTGCGCGTGAGACTTGCCTGGACTATCAGTCGCTATTCGATTTCTGAGATCTCAGACCTCCGGATTTGAGATCTCAAACAAGTTTTCCGGTGATTTTGTCGGCAGGGTCACACCCGTTCCCATCCCGAACACGGAAGTTAAGCCTGCTGGAGCCGATGGTACTGCGCGGGAAACTGCGTGGGAGAGTAGGAAGTCGCCGGGATTTTTTCAAAAGCCCGCTTGAAGCAATTCAAGCGGGCTTCTTGCTTTTATCCTCATAACAATCCGCGACATCCGTGGCTAACGGTGATTCGCAAAGATTCGCGTTAGACCAAAAGTAACCAGCCCGATCGCTACCGCAACTGAAACGTCCCGCGCCTCGCGCCAACCACTGCTCACCAACAACCCCACGCAAAGCAACACGCAAACGATCGCGATCGGCACCCCGGCCGGCACTCTGAATGTATCAGGCGCCTCGGCAACGGACCGGCGCCGAAGAATCGGCAACGCCGCGCACGTGCTGGCGTAAACAATCACGCGCGTGATCACGGTGATTTTCACCGCGTAGATGAACGTTCCCGGCAACGCGATCATCAGTGCTGCAAGCGCGGAAACCAGTATCGACACGTGAGGCGTACGAAACCGCTCGTGCACGCGCGCAAGCGCCGCCGGTAGCTGGCCCTGTGCCGCCATTGCAAATGGAAGCCGCGTACACGCCAGCATGATCACGTTCAGCGTTCCGAAGATGGATACGAGCGCGCCGATCGAGATGATCGCCGGTCCTGCACTACCCAGAAAGATGTAACTCGCATCGGCCAGCGGGCGTTCCGAGTTCGCCAGGTTGGGCAACACTCCTATGCATACAATCTGAATCAACAGAAACAGCACAACCGCGGCACTCAACGCCACCGTCAGTGCAAACGGTATGACGCGCTGCGGCTGCCGTATCTCGCCGGAGTTCACGAGCACCGCCTCGAATCCGGAGAACACATAGACCAACACAAACACTGCCGATGCGAATGACCCCACGGTGGGCGTTGCACTAAAAGTGAATAGATCCGGATTGATAAAGAACAACCCGACGCCAACGAACAACACGAGCGGTATTAACTTACTCACGGTAAGCACATCGCTCGTTCGCGCAGATTCTTTGACTCCAACCAGGTTGATTGCGGTGAGAATGACCACGAGGCCGGCGATGATCGCAGCGCGCGCAAGTCCCGACTGGGCTGCAGGCCAGAAGTAACCGAGATAAGCGACGAACACCTGAACGAGCGTGGCGAAACCCGCCAGTCGTGTCAGCCACATCAACCATCCGACTAAAAAAGCGGTGGTTGGTCCGAAGGTTTCTCGCGCATAGAGATATGGACCACCTGTGCCACTGAAACGGCTGCCGACTTCCGCGAAGCACAGTGCGATCAGGCCGATGACGACGGCGCACACAACGAAAGCCAGCAGGCTGTAGTCTCCGACAGTCCTCTGCACGTCCGCCGGAAGTTTGAGGATGCCCGCGCCCACCGTGACATTCATCAGTAAGGCAACCAGATCCCATTTCCGGATTTCTCGACTCAGGCCTTCATCAGCCAAGTGTTATTGTCGCCTCCGCGCGTTTAGCCGTTAGGTGGCCCATTGTAACAAGGAAGGTTTGCGATAAAGGCGACGGCCAGAAACGTACCTGCATTTGTCATACAATCTGGGCGCTCAAACGACTAATACACAGAAGTCACGCGGATGCAGATCTCGGAGCTAAAAGCAGAGCTCGAAAAACTTCATGATTCCAGCTTTGGCTGGGCGTTGAGTTGTTGCCGTCACGACGCCGCCGAAGCCGAAGAAGTGCTGCAAACGGTGTATTTGAAAATTCTCGAGGGCAAAGCGCGTTATGGCGGTGAATCCAAACTGAAAACGTGGCTCTTCGCCGTGATTCGGAAGACCGCCGCCAGCGAGCGCCGCAGGCGTTTATTGCGGATGATGAAGCCGCTGGGTGGCACAGCCGCCGTTTTCAATTCAGAACCTGCGGCAGCACTCGAACGATCGGATCTACAGCGCCGGTTCCAGGAAGCTCTGAAATGCCTGCCACGCCGGCAACGCGAGACGTTGCACCTCGTGTTCTACCAGGATTTGAGTCTGCGCGAGGCCGCGCAGGTAATGGGGATCTCGATCGGGAGTGCGCGCCGTCACTACGAGCGCGGCAAGGAACGCTTGCGCGAGGCTCTGGATGGAAAGGAAAGTCAGTATGCAGTTGGCTGGAGGCGAAAAGAAAATTCAGGCGCTGTTCTGTGAACTGTCACGCGCGGATCAAAGCATCACGCCTCGATTCGAGAAGCTATGGAACCGCGCGCAAACCACGAATCCCGTGCGCAGCTTCAGCCGGTCAGTGGCCATCATTGCCGCCGGCGTTGCCGTAGCCGTGGCGTGTTCGATGGCCTTGTGGCTACGCTTCAAATCAGTGGAAACCCCGCCGTCGGTGGTTAAAAAAACCGAAAGCATCTCGACACCGGTCGAGCAGAAGATTCTCGTCGCCAGTAACCCCAAAAAACAGAAAAGAGTCACGCGGCAGAAGAAGTCGAAGCTGGTCGTGACGCGGGAACCTATCGCGCTTTCGCGATGGCAATCACCAACCGCAATACTGATGGAGTCGCCATCAAACGCACTGTTGAAGATGCCGCCTCAGCTCGATCAGTCAGTGAGAGAACTGGAATCATTCCTGCCAACTGAAGTAAAGGAGACTAAGCAATGAAATCAAAAATCATCATCCTGCCAATCGCGCTCGTCACGCTGTTTTTCATATTCACCGCTGTTGCTCAACATCCGGCGCCGCCGCACCCGGCTTCCCCTCCGAATCCGCCGGCGCCGTCGAAGCCGGATCCTCTGGCGCACCTGATGTTTCCGCCCGACCTGATCATGGGCCATGCACGTCAGCTCGGTCTCACGGACGAACAGAAGGCGTTCATGCGTGGTGAGATTCAAAAAACGACCGTGAGCTTCAATGAGCTTCAGTGGAAACTCCACGACCAGATGGAGCTGTTGCATGACGCAATGAAATCGACGTCGGTAAACGAGCAGCAGGCGCTGGCCCAACTCGATAGAGTGCTCGACGTTGAGCGTGAGATCAAACGTCTGCACATCGGCCTGGCAGTGCGCTTAAAGAATCGTTTGACACCGGAGCAGCAGGAACAACTTCACAAGATGCGACCGGAGCATCACAAAATGAACCCCGGACCAGGCGGCGCGCATTAATGCTTGCCCGGATTATTTCAAAAGCCCGCGAGAGCGTTCGTTCTCGCGGGCTTTCGTTGGTCCTTCTTATGTCGCTGATTAGCTCGGCGTCGTCTCCACGACCAGTCCCGGAGCCTTGATCTTGTCCTGGCCAAGGAATTTCAATTTCCTGATCTCCTCCAGCGCACGCTCACGATTGTCGGGCGCGATCTTTCCGTGGCCCTTGAACATGCCCCATTCCATGCTGATGCGGAAGAAATAGGTTTGGCCCGGACTCGCGTCGATCGTGTAACCCTTCTCGCCGTCCGTGAGGCGAATGGTGTATTTGCCCGGCTTCAGCCTCACCGCAAAGTAGCGCCCGTTATCCATTCGCGCCACTTCGGTCTTATCAACAAAGACCGAAGGCTCAAGAGCGCTGCCTGCGTACTTAGAGGGACGATAGATGAAAACGGTCGCGTCCTGTGCTCCGCCCGGTGTTTCCACTACGACCGGAACGAGCGTCGCGCCTTCCAGGCGAAAGCGCTTCTCCTCGGCGACATAAACTGTTACCGCTCTGCCGACTGCAATCTTCGGGTCCCTGCCATTCTGGAAAAGCACGGCGGGATCAAGCGTCGTCGGCAGCATCGCACTGGCCGTCTTGTCGTCAGTTGCGCCACCTTTAACCGCGCGCAGCCTCAGTTGTTGTCCATCACTCGTCGTCGTTGACTCAATGAGAATTGCCAGTTTGCCGGATTTACCGAGGTAGCCACCCTTTTCAGGAATAACAACGCTACCTACAGCTGGCGTGCCTTTGCGTACGATAACCTGCCCATTGATTATCACGTCTTCGGCAACCGTGAAGTGGATTTGATCGTCGGGTTTGGCGTCTCTGGTAACGACTTCCTTCGCCGTAACGAGAC
>DASTQB010000101.1:0-6574 GCA_035761985.1 Pyrinomonadaceae bacterium | reverse complement strand
CTGACGCTCTCTTGTCGCAACCACTCACAGTACGTTGGCGTTATCAATCGGACGTCACGTTAAACCTGACGCCCGCATTCGACAAAGAACGAGTGTACTTACCACTTGCGGGCGGAACGATCATCGCACTCAAAGCAACAGACGGCCAGCTCTACTGGCGTTCAGAAATGGGTGGCGAACTCTCCGCTTCACCAGTGGCTGACGAGGGTGCAATCTACGTTGCATCGGAGACAGTCGGAGAGGCGCCGGCCGGCGCTCTGCGCGCGCTTGGTCGTGAAGGTGGTGTGACGCAGTGGATGACACCGTTGGTGCGGCCGCTACGCGGCGCACTCACACTGAGCGGTGGAAAAATCTTTGCGGGCGGCAGCGACGGCAGGGCGTACGCGTTTGATAAACGCACTGGCGGCGTGTTGTGGTCCATTCCGTATCAATCGCCATTCAGCGGTCAGCCGGTGTTGCAAGGCAATCGTGTTTATTTTGGAAGCGAAGACGGCACACTGCTGGCGCTCGATGAGACGAATGGACGCGTGTTGTGGCGATATCGAACGAAGGGTGCGATACGTGGGCCAGTGGCTGTCACTCGCAAGCTTGTTCTCTTTGGATCGGGTGACGGTTACGTGTACGCGGTCACCAGCGACAAGGGCCGTTTGAAATGGCGCAAGCGGACGGGCGGCGGGGTTGAAGCCGTCGCACTCACTGGCGACTCATTGCTCGCCGCGTCTCTCGACAATTTCGTCTATGCTTTGGATCTCGACGGCTCGATGCTCTGGAAGAGACAGTTGCCCGGACGAATCTCAGCACAACCGTTGACGGTCGAAGAAACAGCTCTCTTCACGCCTCTTTCAAGCTCCGAAGCCGTGGTGCTGGGGTTGAAAGACGGCAAGCAACTGAACACTCTTTCCGCCGGCGAAGAGCTGACAAGCTCCGCTTCCCCAATCCTCGTCGGCAACGCCGTCATTCTCACGACCGAACGCGGCCTCCTCGCCTTTACCCGCCCGTAAACTCAGGTCTTCGATCCGCGCTGATCTGCGGCGATCTGTGGTGACTCGCTACGCCGCCAGAAAATCCCAGCCAGGCGTGAAAGCAAGCCCAGCATGATGTAACTGACGACGATCGCCAGCAACACGTACTGCGAATACAGAATGATCAGCATGCCCACACATAGCGCGAGGATGATCGTGCGCATGCTCTTGCTCCTCGTGCCCACCGTCTTGAAACTCGAGAAGCGCAGCGTGCTGACCATCATTAAGCTCAAGAACGCCACGAGCACCATCAACAGTCCTGAGTAAATCCTCGCTCGTTCCGGTCCGAAATAGATCAACGGAAGCGGTGAGAAATGGACGAGCGCCGCAATCATCGCGCCTGCAACCGGAATCGGCAGACCAACAAAATACTTCTTATCGACCTTAACTGTGCCTTCCGCGATGAGTCGCGGCCGCGAAGCCTGTACGTTGAAACGCGCCAGTCGAAACGCTCCGCAAATCAGGAACATGAACGACAGAAACCACGCGAGCCGGTGCAGATCCGAATCCTGATCGAGCGTGATCCCGTATCCCCAAACGTACGCGAGCACAGCCGGCGCAAGGCCAAACGTAACCACGTCGGCAATCGAATCGAGCTGGATGCCTATCTCAGTCGTCGTTTTAGTGAGACGCGCGATACGACCGTCGAGCATGTCGAACAACAAAGCCACTCCGATCGCGATCGCTGCTTTGTTGAAGTGAATTGCGGCGCTGATGACGTCGGGATTCGGGTTGTCGAGCAGTTGAAACCCGCGCAACGACTCCATCACTGAAAAGAACCCCATACCGATGTTGGCGGCGGTAAACGCCGAAGGTATGAGGTAGAGCCCTTTCCGCAAACCTCTTCGCGGGGGATTCGGGCGTTCATCATGTTCGTCTGTCATGAGATTCTCCCAATCACCGTCGTCCCGCCGCGCACCCGGTCACCGCGTTTCACCGTCAACGTCACATTGCCGGGAAGCAGAATATCGGTGCGTGAGCTGAACTTGATCATGCCGAAGCGTTCTCCAAGGCTTAGATTATCGCCTTTCCGCTTCCAGCAGACTATACGGCGCGCGAGTATTCCCGCAATCTGTTTGCAGACAACGGTGATCCTGTCGCCCTGAATCGTCAGGGCGTTCTGCTCATTTACGAGGCTGGCCTGTTCACTTGTCGCGATTAGAAACTTGCCCGGCGAGTAAAGCACGTCGACTATTTTGCCTGGGATTGGCGAGCGGTTGATGTGTACGTCGAGTGGAGACAGAAAAATACTGACAACCGAACCCTGCGGATGCGATTCGATGCGCGTGACTTTTCCATCCGCCGGCGATACGACGACATCGGGATCGGAAGGCGGGACGCGGTTCGGATCGCGGAAGAAGAAAGCCATGAAGGCAGCAACAATAAAGAGGACTGCGGCGACGTACCAGTAGCCTAAAACACCCGCTGCGATGCTCAGCAGCAGCGGAACCAGAATGTAAAAGGTGCCCTCTTTGGCTATGCTCATCGAACTATGTGTTAGCCACAGATGACGCGGATAAAAATCCGGATTCGATCCGTGTTATCCGTGGCCTTGACGTGAAAGGGGACGCGTTTGCTCCACGTCCCCTTCAAACTCATTAAACTCGGAGAAACTGGCTCGGCAGTTTCAGTGACTCAGGCTTTGACTCTTCTGGTATTGCAACATTATTGAGTACATCTGGTCCTTGATTGCCAACTTCTTCTTCTTCAGCGTGATTTCTTCCAGTTGCTCCTCGTCGCTCGGATAGGAAAGAGCTGATAATTCACTAAGGCGTTCTTCGTACTTATGATGTTCCCGTGCCAGTTCCCTGAACTCGGGATCCCGATTTATCAACTCTTCTTTCAAACTATCCGTGGTTGCGATGTCCATGTTCGTGCATGTCTCCTTTCAGACGAATGGGAGTGGGCAGGATGGTTTCGGAGGCCTTTGACTGGAACCTCCCTCGGATTGTCTCGCACGCCAAAAATGGTAGCCCAACAACTTAGCCAACGCAAGCGAGTAATTAAGTTTGCGGCAGGACGCGATTCATCCCAGATCCAACGTCATTACCACCGCGTCTTCGCGCGGGTCTGAATAGTAATCAGCGCGCGTTGCGATAGCTCTGAAGCCGTTTTTTACGTACAACGCCTGCGCCGAGTGATTACCGCTCCGAACCTCAAGAAATACGGCATTTGCCTTACGCCGGCGGGCTTCCAAAAGGATGCGTTCCAGCAGAGCACCGCCGATTCCGCGGCGCCGGAACTCCTCGCGAACGGCAACGTTGTTGATGTGAAGCTCCCCAGCGGTTTCCCTCGCGACGATGTAACCCGCAATCGGCCCCGAATCGATAATCGAAGCATGCGTCAGCCGCGCGATCAGCATCAGGTCGCGATTGGCACTCTGCAGTTCCGCGTAGTACGCCGCCCAGCCCCAACGGCTCAAACCCGACTTCTCTTCTATCTCTACAACTTCGAGCAGATCGTGCTCGGACATTCGCGTGATCGTGATCTCGGTAGCATCCGAAGCTGCTCTTTGTTCCACCGTAGCCATTAGACTTTCAACTCCGCATCCGATGGTCGCACGTAAACCGCCTGAAGCGCGTCCGGCGCCTGTAGCTGTCCTTCACGAAAGCGCTTGAGCGCCAGTGAAGCAACATGCGTCGCCAGGTTTTGAACCGGCTCAGCGACTCGCCCATTCGTAAGCAGTGAGCTGTGAGCGATAGCGCCTTCGCCGCACCACACGACGTCGTCGAGCGAACCATACTTCTCCAGTAATTTTTGCGGAGAAATGTGCGTTGCGTTATCCAATGCTGTCACGAGACCGTCTTGAGTTACTGAAAAAAGCTGAGCAAAGACTTCGCCGCGTCCCGCGGGCAGTAGTGCAACTGACCTCTCGGATTCGCCGGCAGCAAGTGCAATCGCCTCGAGCGTGGGGACGCCTGTGCACGGGCGCCCGAGCGTTTCAGCCAGCGCTTTCACGGTCGCGATGCCGATCCGCAGACCTGTGAAACTTCCCGGCCCGGTCGCAACTGCAAAGAGATCGATCTCAGACAAAGCGACGTGCGCGCCGTTCAGCAACACGTCTATATCGTTTAAAAGCCTATTTGAATGCGAAATCCCGGCGTCACGGCTCGACGCTGCCAGGACCTGTTCGCCACGCGCGAGGGCCACACTTCCGGCGAGCGTCGCCGTCTCAACGCTTAATATCAGAGGTTCTGCCGGATTTACGATCCGTGTCATCCGCGGCTCACTTTCCGATCGAGATCTCATCTAACCACAAAACACCGAAGATCGGACATGGCGCGGGGTCACAGTTATTTCGCTGCAATTGTATGACTGCCGCTTCCGAGTTTGCGGGCGTGGTGAACTCAAAACTCAACCGCGTCCAGTCAGTTGTTGCGGAAGGAAAGTTTTGCGACTTTCCGAGTTGCTCGTTCGTCGAAGCATCGCTGACTGTGAACACCGGCGGCCCGCCTGTTACCAGATCTTTCGTCCTGACGCTGAAGTATATGCGATAGCGCGTCGAGGGCTCGACTACGACGGTCTGTGACAGGAGGGGCGTTCCAGGGGTCCATTCGCCGGCGAGAGTGATCTGAAGACTCTTTGTTCCCTCAATCTTTTCCGACGCGTCGATTGCTAATCTGTTTTTGCTCCGGTCTGTCGAGCTTACCCAGCCGCCGAACCCGGGCTCAGTTAAAACAAGCTGATCCTCGAAACCTCCGTTGAAGAGTGCCGGCGTTTGAGGAGACGTTGACCAGAGAGCAAACGCCGAGCGAAATGCTTTTGCTGAAAAAAGGTAGTTGATGAAAGTGCGGCGTTGCTCGTCGTTGTTTATCTGGATCCACTGCTCAGCGATTTTTAAATCTCCACGCGAGACACCCCAGGCGAGATCGATCAGGTTTGGAAAGTAACGTGGATCACGCGATGCTGCGGTTCGCAGTTCGGCGAACGCGTCGTCATACCTTCCTATTCGCAACAGGAAATTGCCGCGTTGCCAGTGTGTGTAGCCATAGTACGGCGCCCAACGCACCGCTTGATCGAATGCAGCGAGCGCGCCTGCGGTGTCGCCGAGACCTTCGCGCGCGTTTCCGAGTTCGAGCCACAGGTTATCGTCGCGCGGCCGCAAGCTCGTTGCACTTTCGAGCGCCTGTACAGATTCAATGGGATAGTGGTGCCGCGCGAGAACGATAGCGAGGACACGGCGCGCCTCCGGGTCCGAAGGGCTAAGCCCGACCGCGGCTTCGGCTTCTACAGTCGTAGGTGAGGTTAATGCGAAACGGGAAAGTAAACGTGAGAAACCAATGCGGGCGGAAGCCTGGATGAGGTAAAGACACGAGGCGACGGCGAGGATCGCAACGGCGACACGAATTGGCCGCGGATGTGCGCGGATCACACGAATCGATTAAGGAGCCGAGGGGCTTGGGTTATCGTCGAAGAACAGTGGCGTCGAAGCCGCTGCACCGGCGGCCGCAAAGATCGCGATCGTCGCAGCGCGTCCGAGACCAAAGAGACCGCCTGCATCCGTTCCCGGCGGCGGTGGACCAGGTCTTGGCGCCGAACAATTGTTGAGAGACGCATCGGCGGCTGGGTTCGTTCTGCCGGTGAAGCCCTGATCGGAAATGACCTCGCCGCTCGTGCCGCTCTTCGTTCGCAGAGTCACGCAGCCGGTAAGGACGTGCGCTTTGACGTTTCGCTGTTCGTCGTACGTGAGCACGACGCGTGTGTTCTGATCGATCTCGAGCGAACCGATTGGACCAAGATCGACGGTTGCGGATTGATCGTTTCCGGTTTCGATCGTGGCGCCGGAAAGAATCGAAGCACCGGTCGCGGCACTTAGACCATTAACGCTGACGGGCTGATTGTTTTTGGTGGTTAACCTGCCGATGGTCTGTGGTGCGATTGTCGTCGCGGTGATCACGCTGGTCCGATCGGCGAACGCGACCTGAAGACCAACTTGTGCAATGGAGAAAACTAGTAACGCCGCAACTGCTCTGAAACCATTACGTCGTTTCTGGTCCATCAAAAGTATCCCTTCGTTAAAGGAAACAACTCCGCGCCAACTACTGCGCGGAAGTCTACTGTTCCTGCGGGTTTAGGTCAATGACTTTATTTGTCGTCGCGATCATGATCAGCGTGATGAACACAACCGCGTTCACCATGATGTGCAAACCGAAATCTACGAGGCTGTGTGCAGCGACACCTGCGAGTCCGAGTAACGCACCGAGTCGCGCCGCGCGCATGAATCCGCGATCGGCAAAACGATTTCTTCGCATCATTCGCACGGCAATCACTACGAACCACAGACCGATAGCAAAACCGATCACGCCGCCGCTCGAAAGTAATTCGAGATAGTCGTTGTGTGCTTCCTGCGGGACCATGCGGCCCGATGCATCGTGATAGGCAGTGATACCGATCCAGTAGCCGCCGAGGCCGACGCCGAGGACCGGGTTCGCTGCAAACATCTTGAGCGTCGATTCCCAGAAGTCACTCCTGCTTGCGCCTTCAAGCGAGCTTGAATTAACGACCCATAACGTCGCGGCGAGCATACTCGAGATTATAACGATCAGCACTGC
>DASTQB010000100.1:0-7997 GCA_035761985.1 Pyrinomonadaceae bacterium | reverse complement strand
CCTGAGGAAGCGGCAAAGGCCGTTGTTTAGGCGGCGCCTGCAAAAGCGCCTTCTTCACTTGCTGCCCGTTCTTTGACAACTCGCACTCATGTGCGTTGTGTGCGCGGGCAGTCGTTACCCGTTCTTAACCGCAAAGGAACGGGATATTGAGACCGGCCTCGATTACTTCGGGGCCAGGTACTTTGCTTCAATCCAAGGACGGTTCACGAGCGTCGACCCGCTCTTGGCGTCAGGCAGGATTGAAAGCCCACAAACTTGGAATCGTTACACCTACTCAATCAATAATCCGTTGAGATATGTTGACCCCACTGGCATGTTTGTATGGGATGCGTCTCTCGGAGGGAGTGCTGCTGATAAAGATGTGAGTGACAAGATCAGAAAGAAAAGGGAGGAGATACGAGCGGCGATCACGAAAGCAAATGAGGCTCTTAATAGCGGCAAACTTAACTCAACCCAAAAAGCCAACCTTGAAAGAGCATTGAACGCTTACGGTGCGGAGGGTACTGCCAAGGGGGTGACAATCGCTGTTGGCAAAGTAAGTAGCGGTGCGGTCGCTGAAACGTCGTCCATAAAACCTTATGTGCTTTATGACCAATCGACAGGTGACACAAGAGCCAATGTGACGGTAACTTTCAAAGAGGGCGAAAAGGCCACTGCTGAGAGTTTTGCGCACGAGGGCAGTCATGTTGCTGATAGACAGGAACTGGTTGCCGCGTTTGCCAAGGCGAGCGCCGCTGCACAATATCAAAACGCACAAACGTTATTGCGGTGATTGAATAACAACGGCATGACCCCAGCCCAACAGGCACAGTTTGATGCAGAGCGTGTGCAAAGAACGGTGGAAAGACAGATGCACCCACGAGACTAGAGTTACTTTTAGTCGAATACAGGAGGTAATATGCGATCACTGATCGTGGGAATATTGTTCCTACTAATTTTTGAATCTTGTGGAAATCAGACCGTTGATCCCCGCAGCATAGAAGGCAAGCTGGTGACAAAAATCACTAGCACCTGCGGTGAGTCGAGCCGGTGCACTATTCGTCTCAGAGATGTCACGGAATTTGCTTGGGATCGAGTTTACGTTTTCAAGTACAACGCCGGGCGGTCTGAGATAGAGAGAGTGATCGGCGCTCCTTTTCCAGCATACGTAGAATTCAAACGGTCAATGATTTTTCTCAATGGTCGAACAGTCGTCTATAGCGAAAAGGAGCCTACAGATATAGAACGCCCTATAAAGAATGAAGTTATATTCGATATACCATACCGAGATGTTTACAGGTCTTATTCATCTGAAAGTGAATTCGAGGTTCAGCGCAAACAGTTCCAAGGTGACATATATTACGAACTAAAGTTGATTGAGACCGGACCCGCGATTGATTGAGGAACTCTTTTGGCGCCGGCCCGTACCGCACGTTCGCATACCACTATTCCACAGGTCTGCTGACGGGCTTTAGCGATCGCAACAACGTAGCGACGCAAAACGCTCTACACCGATCCCTCAACTGCACGACATTGGTGAAGTCGAAACTGGTATCAAGCACCGCGATGTGGGCGATGAAAGCCCGGTCTAAGGTTTACGACATTTTCGGTAACTTGGCTCATCTGCATAGAACGCAAGACCGTCACTGAAGCGACGACGTTCGGTTTGTATGGGCTAACCGGGTTCCAGGTGCACTACTGGAACGGGAGCACCTGGACCACAGTACCTGGTGGACGGGGAGTAACAAAGTTTGGAAGAAGATCAGCTTTGCGCCAATGACTACCAGCAAGATTAGAGTGCTAATTGATGCTACGGCGGACGGCTGGAGCCGGATGGTTGAGGTGGAGGCATGGACCACGGGCAGCTAAACTCAAATGGCTCGTCGCGGATCATCTGGGCGCGCTGACGTAGTCAGCAAGGGCGGAATCACTGCTACAATAATTGCGACCAGGTCCATGACGAAGCACTGCTTGGCACGATCCAAACGCAAGGTTGCAGTATGTTACGAAGCGGACGCAGCCCTCCAGTCGGTCGCGTCCGTAAGCATGGAGTGAGAGGACAGTTGTGAAAGTGCTTGTTACCAGCCTACTCTTAATCGCCTGCGGGGTGTCTGGAACCATGGTAGTCGAAAGCCCTTCAACCAGTAGCCAGTCGATGTCCTGCGAATACTGGTGGTCCAAAGCGGATGAGAACGCCGCGCCGCCAAGGGAGGCTAAGAGACCTGATTTGTCGGATTCCCGTGTTGTAATGGAAGGGATCGAGTGTCTGTTGAAAATGAAAGGAAACAAACATCCGGCAAAATTCCGCGGAGCAATTAGCCTCGAAGTCTCCCAA
This sequence comes from Pyrinomonadaceae bacterium, assembly GCA_035761985.1. Classification (GTDB taxonomy): domain Bacteria; phylum Acidobacteriota; class Blastocatellia; order Pyrinomonadales; family Pyrinomonadaceae; genus PSRF01. Next base: position 5,683 of record DASTQB010000100.1, on the reverse strand, counting down.
ATCTTTACAAACACTACCGCAGATGTTGCTGCGTTGTACTACATCTCCTATCTGTTTCATGAAAAGTGGGATCACGCCGACGCCGTAGCGCTGCGCGGACCTGATGGAGACTTCAATACTCCCGAGATCATTGCAGAAGCTTATTCAAGCTATGAAAAGTGGTTCGAAGAAGTAAAGGAGATCGGGCTCCCAAAGGCCAGGGAAATGAAGGTTGACCCGCTCAAACACTCGCAAATACGCTGGTACTAAGTCTCCGTTGGCTGAGGTCGCGGTGGAATTCAGAGTGATTAAAGAGAGGGCTAAGTCGTACGCACTGGCAACTGCAGCCCTCTTCCTGATCATTACAACGTACATGCGCGTTAAGTTCGTTTTTGATTCTGCCAATTTGGCTGCCGGTTTACTACTTGCCTCTGTTGTGTTGGCCATCCTAACCCTGCTGTTTGGATTGTTATCATTGCCGAGATGGCAGGCTTGGACGGCGTTAGTAGTTGCGAGTTACGCTTTCTACCTGCTCGGGTTTACCAGACTATACGGCGTCAGCTAAGCACACGATGGATTTTGACTCAGCTATCGCTTCAAAACCCTGATTTGACACTCTCTCCGAGCGGCTTGTAAACTCACGCTTCTTCAAATCCTACATTCTTAATCAAAGGAAACTGAAACCACATGGGTGCGCGAAAGAAGATTACTGTTGTGGGCGCCGGCAACGTTGGCGCTACTGCTGCTCACTGGCTCGCAGCAAAGGAACTCGGCGACGTCGTGCTCGTCGATATCGTTGAAGGTGTGCCGCAGGGCAAAGCCCTGGATCTCGCACAAGCCGCACCCATCGAGGGGTTCGACGTCCGCATGATCGGTGCCAACACGTACGATCAGACAGATAACTCCGACGTCGTGATCATCACCGCCGGCCTCGCACGTAAGCCGGGAATGAGCCGCGACGATCTGCTGAAAACAAACGCCGGTATCGTTTCGCAGGTGGTCGATGAAACAGTACGCCGTTCGCCCAATGCGATTTTGATCATCGTGTCGAACCCGCTCGACGCAATGTGCCAGGTTGCGCTGCGCCGCTCGGGGTTTCCGAAACATCGCGTTATCGGCATGGCAGGCGTGCTCGACTCCGCTCGCATGCGTTGCTTCCTCGCCGAAGCGCTCGACGTTTCAGTCGAAAATGTGACGGCGTTCGTACTCGGCGGACACGGCGACACGATGGTCCCACTGCCGCGCTTCTCAACCTGCGCGGGAATTCCGATTCCTGAACTGCTGCCGAAAGACACCATCGACGCGATTGTGAAACGAACTGCAGGCGGCGGCGCAGAGATCGTGGGTCTGTTGAAGACGGGATCCGCGTACTACGCACCATCGGCGGCGGCAGTCGAGATGACGGAATCTATTTTGAAGGACAAGAAGAAGATTCTTCCGTGTGCCGCTTACCTGGAAGGTGAGTATGGCATTAACGGGCTTTACGTCGGCGTGCCGTGCAAACTCGGCGCGCGAGGGCTCGAGCAGGTGATCGAGATCAACCTGACTGCGGAGGAGAGGATCGCGCTGCATAAGAGCGCATCGGCAGTCCAGGAACTGGTCGATGTTCTCGGGATTTAATCCGCGTATATTCGCGGAAATCCGCGGCTAATGTTTTAACCAGCCGAATAGACCGTGCAGCACTGTCTCGCGGTTCTCTTCGTAAATCGCGCGTGTCAGCGGGATACCCATCGGACACGCCTGCACGCAGTTCTGCGCGTTGCCGCAGTTTGTAATCCCGTCTTCCTCCATAATGGCTTGCAACCGATCGTCGCGCGTCATCTTGCCCGTCGGGTGCATGTTGAATAGACGCACCTGCGAAATCGCCTGCGGACCGATGTAGTTGTTGCCGTCATACTGCGGGCACGCTTCCAGACAGCAGCCACACGTCATACAACGCGAATACGCATAACGCTCCTGCACGTCTTCCTGGTCCATGCGTGGTCCTGGTCCAAGATCGTGCGTGCCGTCCAGCTCGATCCACGCGTGTACGCGACGAAGGTGATCGAACATCTGCGAACGATCGACGACGAGATCGCGGATGTTTGGAAACTTCGACATCGGCTCGAGCTTGATCGGCTGGTCTAACTTGTCGACGAGTGCGGAGCACGACTGCCGCGCGCGGCCGTTGATGATCATCGTGCAGATGCCACACACCTGTTCGAGACAGTTCATGTGCCACACCGGCGGCGTCGTGGCCTGCCCAGCCTTGTTCACCGGATTTTTCTGAATCTCCATCAGGCAGGAAATGATGTTGAGATTCGGTCGATACGGAATCTCAAACTCTTCCCAGTACTGAGGCGCATCGGGATTCGCGCGCCGCCGGATATGAATCTCAACTGTCTTTCGATTTGCTGCTGACATAAATAAAAGTCTAGGCCTTTGCCGTTTCCTTCTTGCCCTTGCTGTAGTCGCGCTTGCGCGGCTGGATCAGCGAGACGTCAACCGGTTCGTACGAGAACACCGGACCCTCACCGGAAAACTCCGCGATCGTAGTCTTCAAAAAGTTTTCATCGTCGCGGTCGGGAAACTCCGGTTTGAAGTGTGCTCCACGCGACTCGTTGCGATTCAGCGCGCCGAGTGTGATCACGCGCGCGAGTTCGAGCATGTTGTCGAGATGGCGTGCGTGCGGCAGCGCCATCGTGGCCCAGAGGTTCGAATCGTTGATCGAAATCCGTTTGTAACGATCCATCAGCTCGAGCAGCTTGTTGTCCGTGGCCTTGAGCTTCTCGTTGTAACGAATGACTGTGACGTTGTCAGTCATCCACTTGCCCATCTCCTGGTGCAGCACGTACTGGTTCTCGGTGCCGCTCTGCTTGATCAGACGATCGTTGATCTCCTGCTGGTGCTTCAGCTCCTGGTCGTAAATACGCGAACCATCAGCGCCGTTTCTCTCCACATTCTTCGCATACTCGATCGCCGCAGGCGCAGCGACGAACCCGCCGAACACACAACTCACTAACGAATTTGCTCCGAGACGATTCGCGCCGTGAATCGAATAGTCGCATTCACCCGCGGCGAGCAGTCCGGGGACGTTTGTGCGTTGATCGAAGTCGACCCAAAGGCCACCCATCGAGTAGTGAACGCCTGGAAAGATGCGCATCGGCACGTGACGCGGATCATCTCCGACAAACATCTCGTAAATCTCGAGAATCGCGCCCAACTTTCGATCGAGTATTTCCGCTGGAATGTGCGTCAGATCGAGATAAACCTGGTTCTCACCGCCAACGCCTAACCCATCGAGACAAATCTGGAAGATTTCTCGCGTGGCGATGTCGCGCGGCACGAGGTTGCCGTAAGCCGGGTACTTCTCCTCGAGGAAATACAGGCGCTCGGCCTCGGGAATCGAAGATGGCGATCGCGTGTCGCCCGGTTTGCGAGGCACCCAAACACGCCCGCCTTCACCGCGCGCGCTTTCCGACATCAGTCGCAACTTGTCTTCGCCCGGAATCGACGTTGGATGGACCTGGATAAACTCGCCGTTCGCATACCTCGCGCCCTGCTGGTAACACGCCGAGACGGCGCTGCCCGTGCAGACCATCGAGTTTGTCGACTTGCCGAAGATCAAACCTGGACCACCAGTCGCGATGATTACCGCATCGGCCGGAAACGCCCGGAGTTCGAGTGTCTGCAGATCCATTGCCACGAGCCCACGACAAACCTGGTGATCGTCGAGCACGAGCGAAAGCATCTCCCAGTGTTCAAACTTCCTGACTTTACCCGCCACTTCCCAACGTCGCACCTGTTCGTCGAGCGCGTAGAGAAGTTGCTGGCCCGTCGAGGCTCCTGCGAAAGCGGTGCGATGATGTTTCGTGCCGCCGAAGCGACGGAAATCGAGTAGACCTTCTTTCGTGCGAGAGAAGGGAACACCCATGCGATCGAAGAGGTAGATGATCGCGGGCGCCATTTCGCACATCGCTTTTGCGGGCGGTTGGTTGGCGAGAAAGTCGCCGCCGTAGACGGTGTCGTCAAAGTGTTCCCACGTCGAATCGCCCTCGCCCTTGGTGTTGACCGCGCCGTTGATGCCGCCTTGTGCGCAAACAGAATGCGAACGTTTTACCGGGACGACCGAAAAGAGATCGACCGCGTAGCCGGCTTCCGCGATCTTCATTGCGGCCGCAAGTCCTGCGAGGCCGCCGCCGACAATCGCGATCTTCATTCCGTTACTGGCCATTAATGAATAATTCCTCCTAACAATCCGCCTGGACGGATGAACGCGACAGCGGCGTTGATGCCGACGAGCAGCAGCACCACGCCAAAAGCGATACACGCGTAACCCGTGAGGCGCTGTGCGCGCTCACCGATCGTGATGCCCCAGTCAACGAGAAACAACCAGATGCCGTTCGCGAGGTGCCAGACAGTCGCGGTGATTCCAATCATGTAGACGATGAAGATTGGCACCATGCGAAACTCGCGCGACACGATCTCGAACGCCATGTCTGGTCTATGCGCGACTGCGGTCTCGTTCAGGCCGGGGATCAGGCCGAACCGGAAGTTGAGCAGGTGAAAAAGGATAAAGAAGAATAGAATCACTCCGGTGATTCGTTGAATCAGGTAAAACCAGTTTCGCGAATACGGGTAAGCGAGGTTGTTGGGGCGCGCCTCCATCGTGATCACGAGTCCGTAAATCGCGTGATACAGCAGCGGGATAAAGATGCCGCCTATCTCGACGAAGAGAATGTAGGGAATCGACTGTAGATCCTCGACGGCTTTGTTGAAGTCGGCGGCGCCGCCAAGCGCTTTTGAGTTCGTGTAAAAGTGCTCTAAAAGAAAAATTCCGAGAGGAAAAATACCGGAAAGCTGATGCAGCTTGCGCAGGATGAAAGTCCTGCTCAAACGAATAGCCAAGAATGCACTCCTTTGCCGAAAAGCTGTGACATCGACGCGAGTCGATGCGGGTCAGGCAGGTTGTTAACGAGTCTAAACAGAGCAATTGAATTATATTGAGAAGTTCGCGAAAAGCAAAACAGGCGATGAATGATCTAATAACTAAATCACTCGCGGAGATCGCTGATCTGATCCGGAAGCGGAAGGTGTCGCCGGTGGAGGTTGTGGAGGCACACCTCGATCAAATCTCGCGGTTCAATCCGTCGTTGAATGCGATTGTGACCCTCGCGCCGGATGTGTTGGAACGCGCGAGGAGAGCTGAAGAAGCACTTGTGCGTGGTGATGCTGCCGGTGTTTTGCACGGAGTGCCGATCACTATTAAGGACACGATCGAGACTGCGGGGATTCGAACGACGAGTGGTTCCGTGATTCGTTCCAATCATGTGCCGGTGGTGGATGCACCGGCTGTGGCACGTCTTAAAGCCGCGGGTGCGATTGTTCTGGGGAAGACGAATGCGGCAGAGATGGCGATGGACTACAACGCGGACAATCCGGTTTTTGGACGCACGAATCATCCGGCGAATGCGGCTTTGACGCCGGGTGGGTCGAGTGGTGGTGAGGCTGTTGCGATTGCTACGGGTATGTCAGCGGGTGGGCTTGGTAGTGATCTGGCAGGATCAATACGAATACCCGCACATTTCTGTGGGATTGCGGGATTGAAGCCGACGACTGGTTGTGTTCCCGGTGAAGGACAGTTTCCGCCGAGCAGTGGTCCATACTCGCTGGGCGCGGTTGTTGGGCCAATGGCGCGGACCGCGGGCGACTTGCGTCTGCTGCT
>DASTQB010000099.1:0-8228 GCA_035761985.1 Pyrinomonadaceae bacterium | reverse complement strand
CGTTACAGCATTCCGGCGCGAGAAGTTTGTCCCGCGTGGTGGTCCATCGGGTGGCGATGGAGGGCGCGGCGGCGACGTCGTCGTGCTTGCGGATGGTTCGCTAAACACGTTGCTGCACCTGCGTTACAACCCGCAGCACGTCGCGCAGCGTGGCTCGCACGGAGAAGGATCGAATCGCTCCGGACGCGACGGCGAAGACCTGATCATTCGAGTTCCGGTAGGAACACAGATCTTTGATGCAACGACTGGTGACCTGCTGCACGACCTCAGTCACGACGGCGATCGCTGGCTGGCTGCGCGCGGTGGACGCGGCGGATTTGGAAACGCCCACTTCACGACTTCGACCAATCGCGCACCTCGCTACCATCAACAGGGCGGCAAGGGAGAAGAGCTCGAACTGCAACTCGAACTGAAGTTGCTGGCCGACGTCGGACTGGTTGGTTTTCCGAATGCAGGGAAGTCGACGTTTATCTCGACTGTCTCTGCTGCGAAACCGAAGATTGCCGATTACCCGTTCACGACGTTGGAGCCGAATCTCGGTGTTGTCGATCTGGGTGACTTCAAAACCTTCGTCATCGCGGATATTCCGGGACTGATCGAAGGCGCGCACACAGGAGCAGGACTCGGCGATCGTTTTCTGCGTCACATCGAGCGGACGAAGCTGTTGCTTCACCTGGTCGATGTTTCGTCCGTTTCGGGCCGTGATGCGGTCAGTGACTACGAAACGGTGAACCGCGAGTTGGCTTCGTACAACGAGGATCTCGCGACGCGGCCGCAGTTCGTAGTTGCAACCAAGATCGACGCGCTTGATGAACCGGAGCGGCTGGAGTCGTTGAAAAACCGGGCACTTGCTGACGGCAAGCCGTTCTTTGCAATCTCGTCGGCGACCGGAGCAGGTGTTCGTGAACTCATAAACGCAGTCGCTGCGAAGCTGGAAGAATTGAGTTCTGAACGCAAACGAACAGACACGGTTGAGCTGACTTTTTAAAAAATGTGCGCGCAGCGGATAGCGTTGTATGGCGGAACGTTCGATCCGGTTCATGTAGGCCATCTCGAGATCGCGCGGCGCGTTTCAGAAGCGTTTGAAATTGACAAGCTGCTGTTTATTCCAGCGCAGATGGCGCCGCATAAGATCGGGCGGCCTGTAACGCACCCGATACATCGTTATGCGATGCTCGCGCTCGCGACGCAGGACGATCCGCGCCTCGCGATTTCGACTTTCGAACTCGACGCGCCGGATCGACGATACACGGTTGATACGATCGAGCACTTTCAGCGCGAGCTGGGCGACTCGACTGAGCTCTTTTTCATCATGGGTGCGGATTCGTGGTCTGAGATCACGACGTGGCGTGAGTGGGAACGTTTGTTGTCAATGACGAACCACATCGTCGTTACGCGGCCCGGTTATGAACCATCGACGACGCACGTCGGTGAACATAAAGATCGAATCGTCCATCTACGTGGGACCGCGGCGTCAATTGGCCGCGGATTTACGCGGATTTACATCACGGATTTGGTTATGAACGATGTGTCAGCAACGCAGGTGCGACGGCTTGCGAGTGAGGGACGAACGGACGAGTTAGTAAATTTAGTACCTGGACCAGTGCTTGAGTACATAAAGAAGTACCGGACCTACGAGAATTGAATGAAGCAAAACTCAATTAAGGAACAATCACTGAATCCTCAACCCAACGTGCGCGCGACGCCGCAGCCTGCGGCTGCCGACTCGCTCGACGAGCGTGTGTTTGCCGCCCTGCACGCTGCGGCTGAAAAGAAGGCGTTGGAACCGGTCGTGTTAGACCTGCGAGAGATCGCCAGCTTCACCGACTACTTCGTGATCGTGAGTGGCGCGAACGAGCGCCAGGTGCAGGCAATCTCAGACGAGGTTTACGAGAGTCTTAAGAAGTCGGGCCACACGGCGGCGCGTGTCGAAGGCTACAAAACGGCCGAGTGGATCCTGCTCGACTACGGCGACTTCGTAGTGCACGTGTTTGAACAGAAGGCGCGGAAGTTTTACGACCTCGAACGTCTCTGGCGCGAGTCGAAACGTGTCGAGTTGCCGCCGGAGATCACCGGCGACAGTGGCAGTTCTTTGAGAAGAGAATCGTGATCGAACTCTTTGCGCGCTCTCCCGGAATGCGCGAGGCGGTAAACCTCGCGGAGCGCGTGAGTTCAACCGATGCGAATGTTTTGATCACCGGCGAATCGGGTGTAGGAAAGGATCTACTTGCATCCTTCATTCACTCGAAGTCGCGGCGTGCAGCGCATCCACTCGTGAAGATCGACTGCGCAACGCTTCCCGGTGAGTTGCTCGAAGCGGAGCTCTTTGGTTACGAGCGCGGTGCGTTCACCGGCGCTGTCGAAGCACGTGATGGACGTTTTGAAGCTGCGCAAAAGGGAACAGTCGTTCTCGACGAGATCGCGCACCTCTCAACTGACGCGCAGGCGAAGTTGTTGCGCGTGATCGAGACACGCGAGTTTGAACGGCTCGGTGGCCGCAAGACGATCAAGCTCGATGCCCGTTTGATCGCTTTGACGAATGTAGATCTCGAAACGGCAGTCGCAGCCGGTCGCTTTCGAGAAGATCTTTTTTATCGTTTGCACGTGATCAGTATTCGAGTGCCCCCGTTGCGCGAGCGCAAGGAAGATCTTTCAAAACTGATCGAGCATTTTTTGAAGCTCTACTCGGCGAAGCACGGTCGCACGATGCAGCGAGTGTCGCCCGAGGCGCGCGCGATACTTAACGCTTACGATTACCCGGGCAATGTTCGTGAGCTCGCGAACGTGATCGAGCGCGCGGTGATCGTCGCAAACGGCAAGCGTCTTGAAGAAAGCGATTTGCCTGGCGGATTGAGTGCAGCGGTGAGTGCGCAGCGACGCAGGGAGCAGCCGCAGAGCCTGGCGCAACTCGAAGCCGCGTACATATCCGAAATTCTGGGTTTGACGCGCGGAAATAAAACTCAATGCGCGCGCATACTCGGCATTAGTCGTAAGAACCTATACGAGAAGCTGGCGCGCTACGGGATCTAATGCGGTTCAGGATCATCTGGACAGGGAAAACTCGAGACGCCCGGCTGCGCGCGCTGATTGAAGATTACACTGAACGGCTCTCGCACTTTGTCCGTTGTGAGATCACGGAATTGCGGGAGCTGGGGCGTACGGACAAGGCGGGCATCGATAAGGAGACGAAACGCATCTCAGACGCTCTCCGTCCCGGCTCGCTGACGGTGTTGCTGGACCCGGAGGGCTCGGAGTGGACGTCGCAGCAACTCGCTGCGCAAGTCCGGAGTTGGGAAGGAAACGGGATCAAGGAAGTCGCGTTTGTAATCGGTGGGCCGAGCGGCGTTGCAGACGATTTCAAGTCCCGCGCGAACCAGCGTTGGTCGTTATCACGATTGACACTGACGCATGAGATGGCGCGAGTGTTATTGCTTGAGCAACTGTATCGAGCGTACACGATCGTACATGGCTTGCCGTATCAGAAGTGATTTCGGTCAGTCGCTTTTATAACAAGTAGGGTGGAGGGTTACGACGAATGGATAAACGGCGCACGAAAGTTTTTAGAGACAAATTATTGGACCGCCGGGAAGGCTTGGTTGGTCAGGTGCAGGCTGCCGAACTTTACAGTCGCGAGCGCGACGCGGAAGCCACACAGGACCCGGCAGACATGGCGGCAAATGCTTATACCAAAGAATTGCTGGTGTCGATGTCTGACAATGATCGCCAGTTGCTCAATCTGATCGACGAAGCGCTCGAGCGGATTGAAACTTCTGGTTATGGGAAGTGTGTTCACTGCGGTGAGGTGCTGCCTGAGAAGCGACTCGATGCAGTGCCCTGGGCACGACACTGTGTTCGTTGTCAGGATCTTCAGGAGCGCGGACTCCTGGGCGACGACGAAGATTAATTTGATCTCTGCGCGTGAATTTCCGGCGGCCTCCTCGTGATTGGGGAGGCCGCTTTGGTTTTTGGCCGCATAAATCTGCGAAGATGATCACGCAATTGATTTATGACGCTGTGCTTACGTTGGCTTATCCGCAGGCGTGTGCGATTTGTGGCGGTAGTGTTGAGCAGCGGAAGTTTGGTGTTGCGTGTGAGAGTTGTTGGATTGCTACGAAGATCTTTAACACGGATGACGCGGATGAACTGCACGATCGTGCCCTGCGTGCGGTGGGTTTTTATGAAGGTGCGCTGCGTGAGACAGTGTTGTTGCTGAAGCGTCAGCCGTATCTTTGCGCGCATGTTGCCGAGTTGCTTGTTGCCGTTGCTACACGTGAGCCTTTGAACACGAGCACGGTGATAGTTCCGGTGCCGTTGCATGATGATCGGATGCGATCGAGAGGGTTCAACCAGGCCTCGATCGTGGCCCAGGCGTTGGCAAAGTCGCTCCGTTTGCCCGTGGACGAGACGAGCCTGCGGCGGATTTCCTCGTCGGAGAAGTACCGCGCCGGGCTGGACGCTCGCGGGCGGATGGAGACGGTTTCAGGAGCCTTTGAGGTGCGTCATCCGCGCCTCGTTGCGGACGAAAATGTCCTGCTGGTTGACGACGTATTTACTACCGGTGCAACAGTTTCCGCGTGTTCCGCGGCGTTGAAGGAGGCAGGAGCAAAGGAGGTGTTTGTGCTGACCATCGCCCGGGCCCGAAACCAAGTTTAATCCAAACTTATTTTGACACTCTCTTCCGCGCTCGCGTAATATCAGCCCTAATATGAATGGCAGGGTTTTAGTTCTAAATACTTCTTTCGAGCCCATCAACGTGTGCACCGAGAGGCGCGCAGTGGTGATGATCTTTAAAGGAGTAGCGCGAGTGGAGGAACACAACGGTCACATGCTTCACTCGCAGAAGCTCGCAATCCATGCGCCTTCGGTTATTCGTCTCACCGAATACATTCATATTCCTTTCGAAAGGCGTTCGCTTTCACGGAAGAACATTCTGCTGCGCGACCACTCGACTTGCCAGTATTGCGGCACCCAGTATCCGCCATCCGAGCTGACCCTCGATCATGTGCTTCCCCGCTCGCGTGGAGGGGAGTCGGCGTGGGATAATCTGGTCGCCTGCTGTAAGCGTTGCAACCATAAGAAGGGCAACCGGACTCCGGAGGAATCCGGCATGCATCTTCTTCGCCGTCCCCGCGGCTTCTCACTGCACGTAAACCGGCAAATCATGAGGTACTTGGGTCGCGCGGACGAGACCTGGAGAAAGTACCTGTTCTACGAATCGGATACTCGAGAATAGCCGGCGCACAAACCGGCTCGCCCCTGAGAAAGAGGAACTTATGATTCAAACAATGTTGGCGATTGCAGGACTCGGAACGCCTGAGCTTGTCATTATCGTGCTCGTGATTTTCTTGTTGTTTGGCGCGACCAGGCTGCCGCAGTTAGCGAAAGCTCTGGGCCAAAGTAAGAAAGCATTCCGCGAAGGAATCGATGAGGGCGAAAGGGAAGCAGCCGCTCCGAAGACAATTGAGAAGTAAGCCCGCGGCACTGGGTCTTTGGTTTCCGGTTGTGTTCTCCGCCAAAGACCCGAAGACCGGGTGATTCAGTGGCTATGAGCTTTTTGCCCGACGACAAGAGTCGCTTTTACTGAAAACGCGAACTCCGCCTCATGCCTCTCTTCGTTAATTAACCGAGTGATCTCGCTGAACAATGCTGCCCTCTGATCTTCAGGGACGAGGGCCAGCCAGTCGTGCATCAAAAACTCCGACACGAGGGGTGAGCTCAAAAACTGCTCGCCTGACTCGAAGTCAAACTCCTCGATGCGCGTGAACGACTCGACGTCTGTCAGTCCTTCATCCTCGGCAAACTGCTCGATGTCTGAGACCGTCGGCAGTTCGGTGATCAACTGCTCGACTTCGGATTCGTGATCGAGGAGTCCGTTGTTGTGCAGCGCTTCCCAGTAGATCGAAAAGAATTCTCCAAAGCTCGAGAACGTGGGAAGGGTCATTGCGATCGTCCCGCCTGGCGCAGCCACGCGCACCATTTCCGAAAACATCTTGCGGGCCCGTTGCCGTGAGACGAGTGATGCGTTTCCGATGACCAGGTTAAATTGGTCGTCGGGTAAATTGAGGCTGTCGAGGCGCGCAGTGTCGAAACCGATCTGCTCGTTGGTTGCAGTTGCTTTTGCTCGTGCCAGTTCGAGGCACTCGGAGTTTTCGTCGACACAAAGAAGCTCCACCTTGTCTCCCGCGCGCTCCTGTAACGCGAGTGCGTGTCCGCCGGTTCCTGCCTCTACGTAAAGTGCTTTACCTTCGGTTGGAAGTTTTACGTGCTCGTCGATCAATTCAGCAAAACGTTCGCCCCAGTCGGGAGCGATAAACAAATCCTGCAAAAACGCCAGCTCCTTGTCTGATTTCCTGTTAGTCGTCACTCGAAATTTCCTCACCCTTGTTCTGTTCTTCTTCTTCGAAAAAATACTTTCTGCCGCGCAGTTGTTCCGGCAAACATTCCATCTCTTCTTTTGCGCGCGCGTCACTGTGAACGTAGCGGTAGTCTTTGCCGTAACCGACTTGCTTCATCAGCGGCGTGACTGCGTTTCTGAGGTGAAGCGGCACGGGTACGCGTGCCGTTTCTTCAGCATCGATCACTGCGCGATGATAAGCACTTTTGACTGCGTTCGACTTTGGCGCACGCGCAAGGTAGATCGTTGCCTGTGAAAGTGGAAACAGTGCTTCGGGAAGTCCGATCAGTTGCACGATGTCTGCGGCGGCCGCGGCCTGGACCATGGCTTGTGGATCTGCGAGTCCGATGTCTTCTGAGGCGAGGATGCACAGGCGTCGCGCGATGAAAACTGGATCTGCGCCGCCTTCGATCATTCTCGCGAGCCAGTACAGCGACGCGTCAACGTCAGAGTTTCGCAGCGATTTTATCAGCGCGGAGATCAGGTTGTAGTGTTCTTCGCCACCTTTGTCGTATGCGTAGTGAGCGCGGCCGAGAGCCTCGATGACTGTTTGTTCGGTAACTGTTCTGACGCCGTTTGCATCGGGAGCTGTTGATTCGACGGCTGCGTCGAGCGCCGTGAGTGCAACACGTGCGTCGCCGCCGGCAGAGTGTGCGATTCTATCTAAAAGTGTTTCGGACACGTCGGGGTTGAAAGTCGCGAGTCCGCGTTCTTCGTCCGCGAGTGCGTTCCGCAGGATCGTTTTGATGTCGTCTTCGGACAGTTGATTGAGAACGAGAACGCGACAGCGCGAGAGGAGAGCGCCTGTTACTTCGAACGACGGATTTTCAGTGGTAGCGCCGATGAGCGTGACGGTGCCGTTTTCGACTGCGTGGAGGAGTGCGTCCTGTTGTGCTTTGTTGAAGCGATGAATTTCGTCGATGAAGAGTACGGTGCGTTTGCCGTAACGCTTTTCAGCCTCCGCTTGTTGAATGGCTTCGCGCAGGTCTTTGACACCTGAGAACACGGCTGAGAGGGCGATGAAGCGCAGGCCGCTGCTGTCTGCGAGTAAACGGGCGAGCGTGGTTTTCCCTGTGCCGGGTGCGCCCCAGAGAATCAGCGAGGGCAACGCGCCGCCGCCCGCGAGAAGGCGCCGAAGAATGCGCCCTTCGCCGACGAGGTGTGCCTGACCGACGAATTCGGTTAGCGACCGCGGTCGCATGCGTTCGGCGAGCGGAGTGCCGTCGAGGGGCTGGACGTTTTCTGGGACGTCGTCACCAAACAAACTTCTAGAATTCCATCGGTCCATGGCGCAAAAAGGATGTATAATTATCGCCGAAAAGGATTAAACACGCGACCAGCGGGATCACCTAAACGCAATGCTCGGACCCGGAAAACGGCTATTTTTCGGGCGAAACATTCAAAATCTTCGTGGGAACGCCGCTCGGGGAATCTGCGTATAGTTGGCTGCGGACGATAGGACCCAGGAAATTTGGGACCGCAAAGCGAATGGAGAGCAGAAGATGAAAGAGGCAAAAGACGTTCTTAGAATTGTAGCGATGGTGCTTCTCGGGGTGTTTGTTTTTGTAGTGGCGGTGCCTTTCGTGCTGACACTGGTATTCAACCTGGTAGGCATTACCGTTGGAATCATCGGATTTTTCATTTCCCTGGCCGTGTTATTGATCAAGTTGGCAGTTGTTCTGGCAATTGGTTATCTGATCCTCGTGGGTATCCGAGCCCTGCTGCGTTAATTGAAGCGGGCAACCGAGTTTGTAGCTCCTTCTCGGTTGCCCGCCCGGCCCGCCTCTTACTCTCACTTGCGCACATTTTTAGTTGACCTAATGAATCACATGTG
>DASTQB010000098.1:0-22405 GCA_035761985.1 Pyrinomonadaceae bacterium | reverse complement strand
CCGCAGGGCTTTCGTCCCGGAACCAAGATGCCCACCTTCTGGCGCTTCTCGAAGGCGCATGAAGGCGCGCGTGTAAACATGCGCGACAAGGATGGTCCGGAACAGATTCAGGCCATAGCTGCTTACCTCTGGCAGGAGAGTTTTGATTCCAAGCTGCCCACGCAACAACAAGGCAACGCCGGAAACGGCAAGACGCTGTTTGAAACTCGAGGTTGTCTTGCGTGCCACTCCATCGGCGAGGGCAACGCGAAAATCGGCGGAGACTTTGCTGCGAATCTCCAGCGCGTCGGCGAGAAGGCAAACTTCGACTACATCGTGCGCTGGATCTACAACCCGCGCTATCGCGTCGCTCCGTATTGTCCTAAAGAGAAACGCGACCTGACTCACGAAGACTACGCGAAGAAGGGCTTGCCCTATGTTTACGACACTGAAGGCCACTCAAAGTGCCCGAACGACGGCGCCGAGTTGCAAGTGCAGAACATGACGGTGATGCCAAACTTCCGCCTGTCTGAGTCGGACGCGCGCGACATCGCCACTTACTTGTTCTCGCTGTCGTCGCCGCCGAGCTATACGGCTGCGGCGTACATGGATGACGCTAACCTGAAAGAGAAAGGCCGCGTGCTGATCAAACAGTACGGCTGTGCCGGCTGTCACGAGATCAAGGGCTTCGAAGAAGAGCAGCGCATCGGTAAAGAGTTGACCGTAGAGGGCGCGACTCCGATCGAGCGACTCGACTTCGCGCTCCAGACACATCAGGCGGAGATGGGCCACGATCCGCTGAACCTTCGACCTGAGCAGAAGGACCAGCATAAGAGCTGGTACAACCACAAAGGTTTCTTCGAAAGAAAGATCGAAGAGCCGTCGATCTACGACGAGGGCAAGGAAAAGGATCCTAAAGACAAGTTGAAGATGCCCGAGCCGTATCTGACGCCTGAGTGGCGCACGGCCCTGACGACGTTCCTGCTTGGCAGCGTCGGCAACGAAGGCGCAAACGTTCCTTCGACGCTTTTCTACACGCCGCAGGACCAGCGACGCCAGGATATTCAAAACGGCTGGTGGGTGATCAAGAAGTACAACTGCATGGGCTGTCACGAGATTCAGGTCGGGCAAAAATCGACCGTGCAGGGGCTGGCGTTCTATCAAACTCCTGAAGGCAAGGATTTACTGCCGCCGCGTTTGACGAGTGAAGGCGCTCGTGTGGATCCGTCGTGGCTGTTGAGGTTCCTGCACGATCCGTCTTTGAGTGGTGAGAAGACGCCGGCACAGCAGCAACAGATCAGTGCGCTGGGATCGCCGAGTCCCAACCCAAGCGCGCAACCGTCAGCTTCGCCTCAAGCGCAGGCGCAGCAGGGACAGGCGCAGGCGACAAACGGGCAACAGGCGATGCGTCTGCACCCGCAGCCGGGCCAGGATCGAAACGGCATCAGGCCGTACCTGCAATTCAGAATGCCGACGTTCAACTTTTCGCCCAACGAGTTGCAGGCGCTCGTGCGGTTCTTTATGGCCATGTCGGGCCAGCAGGATCCGTACATCAAGGAGCCGCTGCCACCGCTGACGGCGCAGGAGAGAACGCTAGCTCGGCAGTTGTTCACGTCCGGAACGCCGTGTTTGAAGTGTCACATCACGGGCGATCCATCGCGCGACGCTAAAGCGATTGCACCGAATTTCCTGGTTGCGGGCGAACGCTTGAAACCTGACTGGACGTTCCGGTGGCTGCTGGATCCGGCGCAGATCAGTCCGGGCACTGCGATGCCCACTGGCCTTTTTGTAAAGGATGGTGAAAGGTGGGTGGCGTCGGGAACGCTGCCTCCCGCGGCAGAAGGTTATCACGACGATCACGCGCGCTTGCTCGTGCGATACATGTTCCTGTTGACGCCGGACGAGCAGCGAGCGCTGCTGGCCAGCGGCGGACCGCCGACAACGGCGTTGCCTACGGCCTCGACGACGCAGCATCACGCACGTCCGAAGAAACGAAAGCGCGCGAATTCGCACCACCGGCGCAAACCTGCAATGGCGGCGCTGGGACAACGAGCGGCGGAAGCGTTGAGGATCTTAAATTAGACACGGACAAACACGAACAAGCATAGATGGTGCTTTTTGAGGCTTCTGTGCGTCGTGGTACAGTTACTGCGCAAGTATCTTAGTTTGGAGGAGTTGATCATGAATAAGCAGACAAAGGTCTGGCTTGTGTTATCGATTTTACTGTCTCTCACAGCAATTGGGTCTTCGTGTGGTGGCGGAGGAAATAACACCACCAATACAAATGCGAATGCGGGCGGCGCTGCAAGCGGCGCTACAACAAAATACAGCGGCGCCACCGGTACGATCAGCGGCGTCATCAACTACACCGGCCCGGCCGTAACTCCGAGGAAGATCGACACGTCGGCTGACCCTGTCTGCGGTCAGGCGAATCCGAACCTGACCACCGAGGAGACGGTGGTAACCGATGGAAAACTCGCCAACGTCTTCGTTTACGTGAAGGAAGGCTCCGTCGAGGGTGGGAAGAAGTTCGCCGAGTATGCGTGGGACACGCCAACCACGCCAGCCAGTCTCGATCAGAAAGGTTGCCAGTACAGCCCGCACGTCATGGGCGTGATGGTCAATCAACCGATCAGTATTACGAACAGCGACAAAACCCAGCACAACATCCATCCGACCCCGAAACGGAATCCGGAATGGAACAAGACGCAGGGTATCGGTCAGGCCCCGATCGTAGAGAAGTTTGCTCAGGCGGAAACGCTCGTTCCGGTCAAGTGCAATCAGCACCCGTGGATGAAAGCGTATATCGGCGTGCTCCGGCACCCGCTCTTTGCCGTCAGTGCTGCAAATGGAACCTATGAGATCAAGGGCGTTCCGCCGGGTACTTACACAGTGGCTGCGTGGAAAGAAGGCGGCGCTACTGGTCAAGAGACGCCGATGACGGTGACTGTCACAGCGAATGGAACAGCCAAGGCTGACTTCACCTTTACTGGTTCAGCTACCGCGTCTGGTCAACCTTCACTTCGGATGCTGCCGGCACTCGAATTTCCGATGTTGAGCCGGAAGTAAGTCTATTTGATTACGGTTGCCGGTTGCCTTCAGGTAACCGGCAATCGGAAGTTTGAAATGAGCAAAGGTCTTAATCGCTTCGCTATTTTCGTCGCTTGCGCGACGTTTTTCTTGATCATTGCCGGCGCCCTCGTCACGAGTAATGATGCGGGACTGGCTACGTACGATTGGCCGCTTTCAAACGGGCAGTTTCTGCCGCCCATGGTCGGGAACCTGTTCTACGAACATGGTCACCGGATGATTGCGACTTCAGTCGGACTGCTGACGATCGCGCTCGCAATCTACGTTCGTTTGAAAGAGAAACGCGAGTGGATCTGGAAGCTCACACTCTTCGCCTTGATCGGTGTATGCGCGCAGGGACTTCTTGGCGCGCTGACTGTGAAGTTTCTGTTGCCGCCGGGAGTTTCGACCGCACACGCCACGCTGGCGCAGCTCTTCTTTTGCACGACCGTAAGCCTGGCTGTGTTTACGTCGCGGAGCTGGATCGAAGCGCAGCCGATTGAAGAAGAGAAGGGAATCCTGCCGCTTCGTTATTTGTGCACTGCGGCACTCGTGACGATCTTTTTACAGTTGATTCTCGGAGCGACACTGCGACATTCAGCGGAGTGGAACGAGCCTCTGCCGGTGCCGCTGGTGTTAACGCATATCGGTGGCGCGGTTGCAGTGACACTGGCTTTGGGAAGTGCCGCGCTTACTACTTTGCGGCGTCATCGAGATATAAGATTTCTGACGCGGCCTGCGATGATCGCGCTCGGGCTGCTGGCGGTGCAGTTGTTTCTGGGAATCGCCGCTTACCTGACACGATTGAATTCGCCAAACGATCCGCAGCCGTTGAATCCGATGATCTCGACCACGGTTGCGCACGTCGCGTGTGGCGCGCTCGTGTTTGTCACGACAATTGTTCTGACGTTGCGTGCATATCGCGTATTGCCTGGTACCGCGATAGTCCGTGCTCCAGAGGAGCACAATGTTTATAGCTTCAATTGATAAAAAGATTTGCGCTCCAGCGGAGCGCCATGTGCCAGAGACATGTCGCTCCTACGGAGCGAAGCGGTTGGGGGAGGCAAGGGCTATAAACATGTTGCTCCTCCGGAGCAAAACAGTAGGTTAACTGAATGGAAGAGTTTGCAATTGATTTGCGGAGTCCGGCGGTCGCCGTTATCGAACGATCTCCTTTGTCGTTTCGAGAACGTGTGGCGGCGTACGCTGAACTAACCAAACCTCGTATCACGTTCCTGATCGTGCTGACATCCGCGGCAGGGTTTGCACTCGCGTCACGAGGATCGATCGACTATCTCGCGATGCTGAGCGCGCTCGTTGGTATCGCGCTGCTGTCGTCGGGAATTGCAGCTCTGAACCAGTACGCGGAACGCGATCTCGACGGCCTGATGCGTCGCACGGCGACACGACCATTACCCTCAGGCAAACTCGCACCGTGGGAAGCTTTAGCATTCGGCGCCGGAATCACGATCGCCGCCGAAGTTTACCTGCTCGTGCTCGTCAATCCGTTGAGCGCGGTCCTCGGATTGTTCGTGATCGCTGGTTACGTGTTCGCTTACACACCACTCAAGACGCGAACCACGTTGTCGACGTTTGTCGGTGCTTTTCCCGGCGCAGTGCCGCCGCTGATTGGTTGGACCGCCGCGCGCGGCACGATTAGTCTCGAAGGCTGGATACTGTTTGCGATCCTGTTTCTCTGGCAGTTCCCACACTTTCTCGCCATCGCCTGGATGTATCGCGAAGACTACAGTCGCGCGGGCATCCTGATGCTTCCGGTGGTCGAGCCCGACGGCCGCGTGACCGCACAACAGATCGTCGCCTACACGGTGATGTTGTTGCCGGTGAGCCTGCTGCCTGTGGCGATGGGAATGTCAGGCAAAATTTACTTAGTCGGAGCAATAGTTCTCGGACTGCTATTTCTCTACAGCAGTCTCCGTGCGGCATTCTCGATGTCCCGGCAGGAAGCGCGACGCTTGTTGCTGGCATCGGTACTCTACCTGCCGCTGCTGTTTATCTTGATGGTTTTAAATAAGTAAGTAGCCACGGATTTCACAGATCAGACCAACCAAAAGGAGATGTAACCGATGGGACGAGTTCTTGCGGTTATTATCTGGATTCTGACGCTGCTGTCAGTGCTCCTGTTTTTCAGCGGGTGGTGGTTTCCCGAGGCCATCTCGGAGCATGCGCCGGCACTCGATCGGCAGTTTCTGATCACCATAATCGTCGTCGGTCTTTCCTTCACAGCCGCCCAGATCGGGTTGGGCTGGATGGTCTGGAAGTATCGCGACACGGGCAAGCCAGGCGAGCGCGCGCTCTATTCGCACGGTAGTAATCGCCTCGAGGTGCTGTGGACTGTCATTACCGCAGTCGTGTTCATCACGCTCGGTGTGATGGGACAGAGCGTCTGGGCGTCGTTACGATTGCACGATGCGCCTCCAGGTTCCTACCAGGTTTCAGTTGTCGCACAACAGTTTCAGTGGAACTTTCATTATCCCGGCAAGGACGGAAAGTTTGGGCGCACCGATCCGACGCTGATCGATGACAGTGCGTTGAACTTCGTCGGTCTTGATCCGGGCGATGCGGCGTCGGCGGATGATTCTGTAACTGCGGCGCTCGCGATTCCAGTTAATCGTCCGGTCGAGTTGCGCCTGCGATCGAAAGACGTGATTCACAACTTCTGGGTGCCGCAGTTGCGCTTCAAGCAGGACCTGGTACCGGGCATGGAGATCAAGGTCCACTTCACGGCAAACAGGGTCGGCAGATACGAACTCGCGTGCGCGGAGTTGTGCGGGCAGCTTCACTTCAAAATGAAGAGCTACATGCTCGTGCTTCCGGAAGATGAGATCCAGCAACTTCAGGCGCTGCCGCAGGCAGACTTCCAGACAAAGATGACCGAGCTGCTGGCGAAATATCCGCTGCCCACAAAATAGGTCGTATAGGTCTTATAGGTCCCATAGGGCCTATTTTCAATCACGACGAGGAGACGACGACAGATGTCAGAAACTCACGAAGGCGTACACCGGCACCCGGCACCGACCGGCTTTATACGTAAGTACATCTTCAGCATTGACCATAAGGTCATAGGTATCCAGTACATCATGCTGGCGCTGGTCGCAGTGCTGGTCGGTATGGCCATGTCGCTTCTCATGCGAATGAACCTGTCATGGCCGGGCACGAGTTGGCCCATCCTCGAGACGCTGTTCCCGACCGGCGCGCCCGGCGGCGTGATGACGCCCGAATTCTACCTGTCGCTGGTGACGATGCACGGCACCATCATGGTGTTCTTCGTGCTCACTACCGCGCCTCAGGGCGGATTCGGCAACTACTTCCTGCCGATCCAGATCGGCGCGGAAGACATGGCGTTTCCGGTGCTGAACATGCTGTCGTTCTGGGTCACGTTAGTAGGCTTCATTGTGATCCTGATGGCAATCTTCGTCGAGGGCAATCAGGGGCTGGGCCAATGGTTCGCTGCACTTGGACCATCATTCACCGGAGGCAGTGGAACAGTCGGGCCTATTGGAGGATGGACGGGATACGCACCGCTGAGTGCACTCGGAAAGATCGCCGGTCCCGGACAGGGCGCCGGCATGAACCTCTGGGTCATCAGTATCGCGATCTTCTGCGTCGGCTCTTTGCTGGGCGCACTGAACTTCATCACGACGTTGCTCAATATGCGCACGAAAGGCATGTCGCTGATGCGCATGCCGCTCACGTGCTGGGCGTGGTTCACAACCGCCGTGCTGGCGCTCTTGTCGTTCCCGGTGCTGCTCGGCGGCGGAATCCTTCTGCTGCTCGATCGCGTTGCAAACACGAGCTTCTTTATTCCGGGTGGTCTATACGTCAGCGGTCTTCTCTCGGGAACAAACCCGAACTTCCCGCTTCACACCGGCGGTTCGCCGATACTCTGGCAGCACCTGTTCTGGTTCTTCGGACACCCTGAAGTTTATATCGCGATTCTTCCGGGCATGGGTGCGACGTCGCACATTCTTGCAACGTTCGCGCGCAAACCCGTGTTCGGGTATCGCGCGATGGTGTTCGCGATCTTCGCGATCGGCCTGCTCGGCTTCTTCGTGTGGGGCCACCACATGTTCATGAGCGGCATGAGCCCTTACTCGGCAATCGCGTTTTCAGTGTTAACACTTTCGATCGGCGTTCCTTCAGCAGTTAAGACATTCAACTGGCTCGGCACGTTGTGGGGCGGGCGTATTCGCTTCACCGTCGCGATGCTGTTTGCACTCGGCTTCGTATCGCTCTTCGTCGCCGGCGGCATCACGGGCTTGATCCTCGGACAGAGCTCGCTCGATCTGCCGATGCACGACACGTATCTCGTCACTGCACACTTCCACCTGGTTATGGGCGTCGCATCGATCTTCGGAATGTTTGCAGCACTCTACTTCTGGTTCCCGAAGATGTTTGGACGCTTCATGAGCGAGAGTCTCGGCCGGATTCACTTCTGGCTGACGTTCATCGGCGTCTACGCGATCTTCGTGCCTATGCACATCATGGGAATCGTCGGCATGCCGCGACGCTTCTCGAGCTTCACGGAGTACGAGTACCTGCGTTCGCTCGATCCGCTCGTGATGTTGGTTTCGGTTGCGGCAATCATCACGATTGGCGCGCAGCTACTCTTCTACTTCAACGTCGTCTGGAGTGTCTTCAAAGGCAAGAGAGTCGAGAACGACAATCCGTGGGAAGCGACGACGCTCGAGTGGAACACGGCAACGCCTCCGCCGCACGACAACTTCGCGGGCGTGCTGCCGGTGGTCTATCACGGACCTTATGAATTTGCAGTCCCGGGAGCTCCCAGGGACTACGTAATGCAGACAGACATGGAAGCAGAGGTGCCAAGCGGTAATGGCCACAATGGTCACAAGCACTAGACGACCATCAACGAAGAAGGGACCAGGGGCAGGTCCCGGCATGCCGGGACCCAATGGTAACGGTTCGAAACGGAAAGACGCTTTTCGCGAGCCTGATTCACGCGGGAATCGTTATCGCATCGGCATGTGGGTGGCGCTCGCGTCGATCGCGATGATGTTTACGTCGCTCAGTAGCGCGTACATCGTCCGCTCTGGAACAGCCAACGACTGGGTTCCACTCGCAATGCCGCGAATCCTTTTCGCGAGCACGGCGTTGATACTGATCAGCAGCGTCACGCTTGAGTTCGCACGACGAAAACTCAAACGCTCTTTGGACAGCGAGTACACGAAGTACCTGCTAACGACGGCGTTGCTCGGACTCGGCTTTTTGATCTCGCAGGTGGTTGCGTGGCGGCAGTTGGCGGCGCAGGGCGTTTACGTCTCCAGCCATCCACACAGCTCTTTCTTTTATCTTTTGACCGGCGCACACGCAGTACACCTGCTCGGTGGATTGCTGGCGCTGACGTTTTTGTGGTTGCGCTCGCGACACAGAACATTCGAACCCGCGCTGGCCGGAAAGAAACAGGCCACTGCGGACGCGGTCACGATTTACTGGCATTTCATGGACGGTCTCTGGATCTACCTATTCCTACTCCTATTCCTATGGAGGTGACAGGGTGAGCACTGAAGCACGTGCAGAACATTTTCCGGCAGTGGATTGGGAAGGCGGCGCCTTTCCTTATCGCGTGGGCCATCGCAAGTTGGGAATGTGGCTGTTCATCGTTTCCGACTCGCTTACGTTTTCGGCGCTGCTGATCGGCTACAGCTATCTGCGCGCTTCAAACGTCTGGCCGACGCCGTTTCCGTTCTACCCGAGCATCGTCTTTGCCTCGGTGATGACTTTCTGCCTGCTGTCGTCGAGCTTGACGATGGTGTTTGGCGTGTCAGCCTCGAGCAAGGGCGACAAGGCAAAGGCGCGAAAGTGGATCCTGGCGACGATCGTCTTCGGCACCGCCTTTATCGTGCTCCACTTGATCGAGTGGCAACACCTGATGCACCAGGGCCTCGGGCCGTTCTACCTGCCTGACACCTGGATCAAGGCATTCACCACCACCGAGGGTGTTCCGCCGACGGCATTGTTTGGCGCAACCTTCTTCACGATCACCGGACTACACATGTTTCACGTCGCGACAGGAGTGATCTACCTCGCAGTGGTTGCAGCACGCGTCAACAAACTGAAGCATGAAGACGTCGAGATCAGCGGCCTTTACTGGCACTTCGTCGACCTCGTCTGGATGTTTGTTTTCCCGCTGATTTACATCATGTCCGTTGACATGACCGGACAGTTAGCCAAGCTGCCGCACTAACACGGTGGAGGAAACGCGAATGACTGACGCACACGCACACGTTGACGAACACTTTGCAGGCAGTAACAAGTTGTTCATCTCGATCTGGATCTGGCTGGTGGTGATGACCCTTATCGAGATCGCACTGGCGTACTTCGAGATGTCTCACGTGATCATGTTGACGGTGCTGCTCGGACTCTCCATCATCAAGGCAGCGCTGATCATGGCTTACTTCATGCACTTGAAGTTTGAACGCCTGAGCCTGATCCTGACGCTGATCCCGATGCTCGTAGTCTGTATACTTCTATTGTTTGTTTTCTTCCCCGACAGTTTCCGCTCAGCGGGATTGCGGTACCAGTTCAAGGAACCGCCTCCGGTCGCACCGGCGCCGTTGGAGGAACCGTAATGAATTCGAGTTGGTGGCGAGTTGTAGTTTTGATCGTCGTGGCAGCCGCGTTTGTGCTCATCACGAGTGCCGATGTCAATGCACAGTGTTCGATGTGCCGCGCTGCGTTGAATAACGCCGCCAATTCCCGGCTCGTGCGACATCTCAACATGGGGGTGCTGGTGATGCTAGCTCCTCCGGTCGCGATCTTCTGTACGATCTTTGTCGCTCTCAAAAAGTATAAAGCCGCGGATGATCGCGAATAAACACAGATGGCAGACGATAATCCATTAGCGATTGATGTTGAAAAGCGCACGACGCGAGGGCGAGTGTGCCCGCGATGCGGAGGCAAGATCATCCCTTCGAATCGTGCGGTTTACCAGTCAGGCGCGGATCCCACGGGCTCGTTTCCATTGTGGACTTGTGAACGATGTGGTTATGAAGAAGTTGGCGAACGGCGCAAGCCCGCCGGAAAGGCGAAGCACTAACACACGATAATCGATGAGCAAAGAACTGACACTGCTGAACTTTTTGTGCGTCATTGTTGCCATCGCTTTTCTGGCGATGGCGATTGTAAGTGCCCTCGGCTCGGGCGACTTCTTCACGACTGACAATTTGTTCATCATCGTGGTTTGCCTCACCATGGCTTTGCTCTTTGCGATCAATCCGCTGCTTTATCTCCGATCGGAAGGTCGCTTGCCGATCCCGTTCATGAAAAGATCTCTCCCCGCTGCATCTCAGGCTAACGGTCAACTCCGGCCGAGTACCGCACCGCCTTTGCTCGACGCGAAAGGCCGCGCAGTGCCGCCCGATGTCAGGGCCATGATGGCGCGCATGGGCCAGCCGCAGAAAGATGCTTAGTGGCTGAGCTCGTTCCGTACCTTCCGCATCTCAACGCTTGTCTTAACACCACGAGCGCGTTGCTCCTGTTTAGCGGATACCGCTTTATCCGCGCGCGAAACATCGCGGCTCATCGTGCCTGCCAGATCGCGGCGCTCGTGATCTCGATCCTGTTTCTCGCGTCTTATCTCACTTATCACTTCAACCACGGCGCCACGCGTTTTCAGGGAACAGGAATCGTGCGCCCGATCTACTTCACGATCCTGACGACGCACACGATTCTCGCGACCGTGATCGTCCCGCTCGTGATCCTGACGTTCTATCGCGCGTTTCGCGGCGACTTCGTGCGACACCGGAAAATCGCGCGCATCACGCTTCCGCTCTGGCTGTACGTCTCAGTGACCGGCGTGATCGTTTACCTTATGCTCTACCACATTTATCCTTCCTGAACTGTGACTGGAAACGGAAACGGCAATCATCCCGGCGTAAAGGTCCGCGAACTGCGCAGGCGCGGCTCTGGCCCAATCCTGCTGCTCGCCGCGCTCTTCGTTGCTGCGACTTTCCTCGCCTGGTACTTCTCATGGTTCGGCCGTGGACTGTCTGACGAAAAGATCACGGAGTATCTTGCTGATGAACAGAAACCGCGTCACGTGCAACATGCGTTGCTCCAGGTTCAGCAACGGATCGAACGCGGCGATGGGAATGTCAAACAGTGGTATCCGCAGCTCATCACGCTCAGTGGAAATCCGGAAACCGAGTTCCGGCTGACAGTGGCGTGGTTGATGGGGTTCGATAATAAGTCGAACGAGTTTCACGACGCGCTTTTGAAACTGTTGCAGGATCCGGAGCCGATCGTGCGTCGGAACGCGGCGCTTGCGCTTGTGCGGTTTGAGGACCACAGCGGGCGCGAGGAGTTGTTGTCAGTGCTGCGTCCGTACCCGTTGAAGTCTCCGGCAGACGGGACGGTATCGAGTAGTTTGCAGGAAGGCGCCACCGTCGCGCGCAGGGCCTTACTCGCGCGAATTCAGCAGGCGGACGGAAAGGTACTCGAGATTCGATCGCCGTTGCCGGGAAAGATCAATAAAGTCTTGAAGACAAACGGATCCCAGGTGGCGCGAGACGAGGAAGTTTTGAGTTTGAATTCAGACGAAGACAGTATCTGGGAAGCATTGCGCGGATTGGCGCTGATTGGTACCGCGGATGATCTTTCGCTCGTGCAGAGTTATGCAGACTCGAGCGAAGCCTCGGGCCGCATCAAGGAACAGGCGGCGCTAACAATCCAGTCGATCAAATCACGCGGGTAATTCGGCGGGCGGCGCTGGCGGCGCATCCGGCAACGTGATCCCGTGAACCGCTTCCCAGTCGTCCGTCGGCACCATCTCGATCGCATCCCACGGACATCCATCCAGAAACGCTCCATCAGGACCCTTGCTGGTACACTTTTGACAGCCGATGCAGAGGTAGGGATCCACTTCGATTCGACCAAACGGCGGGTGGTCCTCGTCGGGCACCCAGAACATGCACGCTTCAATCGGACAATACTCGATACACGCCGGTGAGCCGGAACAACCCGTGCAGCAGTCGGTGGTGATCGCCAGGATGCGCGGACGCTTCTTTCGCGTCGCTTTTCCGTCGCCCTGCGACATAGGCCAGTGTTTGTCTACGATGTCGTACATCCGCTGTTGAGCCTCAGGTTTGTGTGGTCGAACGCACGTCGACTCTAACATAGCTTTGCGGAATTCCTCAACGATTTGTGTCGACGACTTTCTTTGCTTGCCGCGGAATATCACTAGCATTAAGAAAGTAAGTTGATACCAAAACGGAGGACGAGCAAATGGAAGTAATAGCTGGTGTATTTAGATCCCGGAATGACGCGGAGAATGCAGCTAATCAGTTAAGATCACTCGGAATAGCCGATAAGAACTTAGGAGTACTGGCCCCGGGCACGAGTGCAGACCGGGTCGAGGCTGGCGTACCCGTTACCGACACTGAAGAACCGGGCATGGGTAAGGCAATGGGCGCGGCAGTCGGCGGCGCGATGGGAGCTGCAGGCGGTGCGACCCTCGGTCTCGCGGCGGCCAGTTTGGCAATTCCAGGTGTTGGACCAATCATCGCATTCGGAATGGTTGGCGCGGCGCTGCTGGGAGTTGTCGGAGCCGCGGCCGGATCAGCGGTCGGCGACCAGGCTGAAGAAGAACTGGGCGAGGGAATTCCGCACGAAGACGTTTTCCTGTACGAAGATGCTTTGCGGCACGGGAAGTCGGTGCTGATCGCTTACGTTGAAGACGACGTGGAAGATCGAGCGCGCGAAGTGCTGAACAACGCGGGCGCTGAAGACATCGACACGCTTCGTGAACACTGGTGGCAGGAGTTACGAGACGAAGAGCGCACGCACTTCCAGGGGGATGATTTCGAGCGCAACGAAGAGAACTATCGTCGTGGTTACCAGGCGGCGTTGCATCCGCGGCGTCGAGGTAAGGCTTATGCGGATGTTGAAGACGAGTTGAGGACCACGTATACCGGGACTGTGCTTGACAGGTCATTCCAGGACGGGTATGAACGCGGCATGACTTATCGTTCTCGTCGAGCGGAGAATCGTCAAGATTGAAAGATTTTCTTTTGAACGCTGCCGTCCTGATCGGGATCCTGGGCGGCAGTGCGTTCATCACCACGTGGTTTACACGTACGATGTACATTCGCTGTGAAGCATGCGGCACTCTGAACGCGCGCCGGCGCAAAGAGTGCCGCTCCTGCAATACCTCGCTTTAATCATGTTAATCCTGTAAATCATGTAATCCTGAGCTGATTATGTCTACAACAACAATACCCCCGGAGTGGCGCACGCACGCCGAACTCACCGACTACCGCGAAACACCAAACTACACAGACACAGTCGCATTCGCGCGGCGCCTGGCCCACGCAGCCTCGGTGATCGAGTTCGAGATCTTTGGCCAGACCGGGCAGGGAAGAGACTTGCCTTTGCTGATCGCCTCTGAAAGTCATACGTTCACTCCCGAAGAGGCACACGCACAAGGCAAAGCCATCGTCCTGATCCAGGCCTGCATTCACTCAGGCGAACCAGACGGCAAAGACGCTGGCTTCGCGCTCCTGCGCGACATCGCGATCACGCAAACCGTCACCGGCATACTCGACAACGTCGTCCTCCTCTTCATGCCAATCTACAACGCCGACGGTCACGAGCGATCGAGTCCATACAATCGCATCAACCAGAATGGACCAACGGACATGGGCTGGCGCACGACAGCCACGTACCAGAACCTCAATCGCGATTACATGAAAGCCGACACGCCCGAAACGCGTGCATGGCTGAAACTCTGGAACCAGTGGAAACCCGATCTCTTCATCGATTGTCATGTAACCGACGGCGCCGACTATCGCTCCGTCATCACTTACCATCACGAACACCACGCGGGTGTTGACGAAGCCGTCGTCGCCTGGGAGCGAGATGTGTTTGGTGGCAAAGTAAAACCTGCAACCGCAGCCGCCGGCCACGAGATCTCCTGGTATCTCGAGTTCATCGACAATCGCGATCTGACACTCGGTACGAGAGACTTCAACGGCTCGCCACGTTTCTCCACCGGTTACGTCCCTGTTCGAAACCGTCCCGGAATCCTGATCGAGACGCACATGCTGAAAGACCATCGCTCGCGCGTGCTTGCAACTTACGACTTCCTGCGCGCGGCGCTTGTCGAAGTCAATCGCGATCCTGAGCGTCTGCGACAAGTGGGACGCGATGCTGATGAACGTACAATCGCCGCGGGCGGCAGTTTTGATCCAGATCAACTGTTCCCGTTGGATTTCGAACTGACGGATGAGACGACGCCGTTCGAGTTGAAGGCGTTTCAGTATGAGACGGAAGAGAGCGACGTATCGGGCGACCTGCGCGTGATCTACGGCCGCGAGCCGCTGGATTTAACGATCCCGATGTACGACACGTTCAGAGTCACGAAAGCAGTGGCGCCGCCGATACAGTACATTGTTCCCGCTCAATGGACCAGCGTGATCGATGTTCTACACGCGCACGGATTGGAAATTCATTTTCTTGCAGAAGCCGCGGCGATCGAAGTGGAGACCTATCGCTTCACCAACGTGAGCTGGCCCGAAGAGCCATTTGAAGGAAGGCACATGCCGCGTTTCGATGTCGAACGTTCTATCGAGACGCTGACGTTTCCGGCAGGATCGGTTGTCGTGCCGGTGGCCCAACCGTCAGGCAAAGTGGTCCTCAACCTGCTTGAACCGGAAGCACCCGATTCATTCGCACGCTGGGGATTCTTCAACGCGATCTTTGAAGAGAAGGAATACGCGGAGCACTACATACTCGAGTCGCTCGCACGCGAGATGATGGCGAACGATCCCGCACTCCGGCAGGAGTTTGAAGAGCGGCTTGCGGCGGACGCAGACTTTGCTGCGAGTCCGTCTGAGCGTTTGCGGTTTTTCTATAAGAGATCGCCCTACTGGGATCCACAAATGAATCTCTATCCAGTAGGGCGAATCATTAGCGTTATCGATCTACCACTTACCTGATATCCAGACGCCCGACGAAGCCATCTCACGATCGAGATAATTCGGTCGGGCGCCGAGCAGGGCAAACAGTGTGCGTTTGCCTATACGACTGTCCGACGTCCACCAATAATGTTGATAAGCAGCACTACGAGTGCTAACACGAGCAACAGATGAATGAACCCACCAATCGTGTAGCTACTTACCACGCCGAGTAACCACAGGACCAACAGAATCACAAAAATCGTCCAAAGCATTTCGTTCTCCTCCTTTTGTTAACCACGCCCAAGTTTCGTTGGTACAAAAGCAATCGCCCGTGATTTTGCAACGAGTATGCCGCTGCCGTTTTCGGTGAATTCCGCGGTTTTTCGATGAAAAAGACCTAATGGGCGTATCAAAACAAAGCAATCACGGATCCGATCCGTGTTCATTTGCGTTCATCTGCGGCTAATTATCACGAAGTTGTGCTGGACTTCACATATTAGTCGCTGGTAAAGTTGCACGAGCATCCGCGATGACGGATGCGTGCAGGTCCTTCCTTAGAAGTTACCTAGCTTTTTCCAAACCCCGATCTTGTTGCTTATTCATTTGTTTTGCTGGAGGTTTATTTATGCCCACCCCCACGCCGAGGGTATCTGTTCGCACCCGACGAATGGCACTGGCGATCCTGGCTATCATCACTATCTCCCTCTGCATAGCTGCAACTATCGTTACTTATCAGCGCCAACAGCCCCCTGTTCAAAAGATTAACTACTCGCAGCTCTACGGTTTCGCTGAAGCCGGGACTGCGGTCGCGCTTCAGGTCGAGGGTGAAACTCTGACCGTCACCAAAGCAGATGGATCGCTCGTCGAAGCGACCGTCACTGGTGAAACTGCACAGCACGAAGTTGTGCAACTGTTTCGAAAGAACAATGTGCCGGTGGAGTTTCGTCCACTACGGCCCGGCATGTTGTCCAGCGTCGTGAGCTGGCTGTTGCCGGTGTTGACGCTCGGTCTGATCGGTTTCGCCGGCTGGCGGATTTATTCGAGCATGAGTGGCCGTGGCTCGTTCGAACTCGAGAACCACAATGGCAAGCAGGACGTTGGCTTTGACGACGTCGCGGGCGTTGATGAAGCGCGCGCGGAGTTGACGGAGACGATTGAGTTTTTACGCAACCCGCAGCGGTTCAGCCGGCTCGGTGGTCGCGTGCCACGCGGCATCCTGCTTTACGGACCTCCGGGAACTGGAAAAACCTTGCTCGCGCGAGCGGCTGCGAAAGAAGCGGGCGTTGCGTTTCTTGCAGCGTCGGGATCGAGCTTCCAGGAGAAGTTTGCCGGACTCGGCGCGGCGCGTGTGCGACACCTGTTTGCAAAAGGACGAAAGCTTTCGCCGTGCATCATCTTCATCGACGAGATCGACGCACTCGGACGGCAGCGTGGTCGCGGTGGTGATTCGGCGTCGGCCGATCAGGACCAGACGTTGAACCAGTTGCTCGTCGAGATGGATGGCTTCGATCAGTCGACTGCGGTTGTGGTTATCGCATCCACCAACCGGCCTGACATCCTTGATAAAGCACTGACCCGTCCTGGGCGTTTCGATCGTGAGATCGCGGTGAACCTCGCGGACGTTTCGGGTCGTGAAGCGATCCTGAACGTCCACGCACGTAATCTCAAACTCGAAGACGGGCTCGATCTGAAATGGATCGCGCGAGGCACTCCCGGTTTCTCCGGCGCCGAGCTTGCGAACCTAATGAACGAGGCCGCAATCGCAGCGACACGTGATGATGCGCAGGCTATTGGGCGCAAGCACGTTGAGATTGCGCGCGACCGCATCCTGATGGGCGCGGAGCGACAGGGATTCATGATGGACGAGGACGAGCGTTACGCGACGGCTGTGCATGAAGCTGGTCACGTGGCGGTCGGGCTTGCGGTTGAGAATGGCGATCCGATTCACAAGGTTTCGATCTTGCCGCGTGGGCGTGCATTGGGTGTGACGCAGTCGTTGCCCGAGCGCGACCGGTTCATGAAGAAGCGCGAGTATCTCGAAGATCAGATCGCGTTGCTGCTTGGTGGACGCGCGGCTGAGCAGGTGCTGCTCTCGACTATGACCGCGGGCGCTTCAAATGACATCGAGCGTGCAGTTGAAATCGCGCGACGAATGGTAAGTGAGTTTGGCATGAGCCGTCTTGGTCCAATTCACCTTGGCCAACCGGATCAGCCACACAGCCAGAGCCTTCTCGATAAGGTCGAGGAAGCCACGACTGAATTGATCAACGTGCAACTCGAGCGTGCCTGTGCGGTCGTGAGTGCAGAACGTGAATCCATCGCCCGCCTGGTGGACTTGCTGATGGAACGCGACACCCTCGACGCCGAAGAGATCGCGAGCTGCTTCAACCGCATCCCCCGCGCGGCGTAAGGCAAAGGTATTGTCAGCCGCGGATTAACGCCGATGAACGCAGATAGCATTCTTATCCGTGTTCATTCGCGTTAATCCGCGGCGTTCTTATGCTGGAAATCAGACCACCAGGTAGAGCGGGTTTTCGAGGATCTTTTTGAAGGTCTGAAGGAATTTTGCGCCGGTGGCGCCGTCGATGACGCGGTGATCGCAGGACATTGTGACGCGCATCATTTGACGGATTACGATTTCGTTGTCGCGGACGACGGGTTTTGCGGTCATTGCACCGACCGCGAGGATTGCGCCTTCGGGTGGGTTGATTACGGCGGTGAATTCGTCGATCCCAAACATTCCGAGATTGCTGATCGAGAAAGTGGCGCCTGTGTACTCTTCGGGTTTTAACTTACGCGAGCGGGCGCGTTCGGCGAGTTCGCGTACTTCGGCTGCGATCTGGCTCAATGACTTTTGATTCGCGGCACGCACGACCGGCGTGATCAGCCCATCCTCAATTGCGACGGCGACGCCGATGTCGGCCTGTTCGTAATACCTGACAAACTTATCCTGAAAAGAAGCGTTGACTTCCGGGTGCTGCATAAGCGCTGCGGCCGTCACTTTGATCACGATGTCGTTGATACTGATCTTCAGATCGGGATCGAGTGCGTTGATGCCTTTGCGCATCTCGGCGGCGCGGTCCATCTCGATGTCGGTCGTAAGAAAGAAATGCGGGACTGGACCAAGGGAAGTGACGAGTCGCCGTGCGATCACCTTGCGAATCTCACTTGCAGGCTCGTCGCGATACGGTGACGCAGCAGCCTGCTGAAACTGTCCGGGCTCGACTGCGCGTGGAAACTGCGCAGGGGCAGGCGCGGGTTTCGGCTGGCTGATTGCCGCTTCGATGTCGCGCTTGACGATACGCCCGCCTGGTCCACTTCCTTGAAGCGAACGCAGATCGATACCAGCATCGGCTGCCATTCGTGCGGCGAGCGGAGAAACGATCATTCGTCCCGAAGCGGCGGCTGCAGCTTGCGGTTGACGACCATCGACGTTGCTCGGTTGCGGTTGTGGAGCACTGCCGGTCGCCGCGGCTGCTTTCGCCTGTGCAGGCGGCGCAGGTGGCGGTGGCGCCGGCTGCTCTTCCTGTTTTGGCGCAGGTTGCTCCTGCTTCGGTGCCGGCGCAGCACCCGCTGCTGGAGCTTCTGCAAGCACGGATGCAATATCTTCGTCCGGTTCGCCGATGACTGCGATCAGCTCTCCAAGCGGCGCCGACTGTCCTTCATTGATCAGAATCTTGCGCAAGACACCGTTTGCAAGCGCCTGCATTTCCATCGTTGCCTTGTCGGTGTCGATTTCGGCGAGCGGCTCGCCCATGGAGACCTTGTCTCCCTCTTTTTTCAACCAACGCGAGATCTGTCCCTCCTCCATGGTAGGGGAGAGCTTCGGCATGATTACCTTGGTGGCCATAATCTGTGTTTATCTGTGCAATCTGTGGCTAATCCAAATACGTGACTTCGCGTACGGCGGCGACAATCCGATCGACATCCGGTATCGCAAGGTTCTCGAGGTTCTTCGCGTAAGGCATCGGCACGTCAGCGCCCGAAACTCTCTTCACCGGCGCATCGAGATAGTCAAACGCGCGTTCCATGATCTCCGCGCTGATCTCAGCGCCGACACCACAAATCGGGTGCGATTCCTCGGCGACAACAACGCGATTCGTCTTCTTTACTGACTCGACAATCGTGTCGATATCGAGCGGCCGGATCGTTCGTGGATCGATCACTTCGCACGAAACTCCCTGCTGTTCCAGTTGGTCCGCCGCCTTTAACGCCAGGGGCACCATCAACGATCTCGCAACGATGGTGACGTCTTTTCCTTCTCGTTTGACGTCGGCAACTCCGAGCGGAATCGTGAAGTCGGGATCATCCGGAACCTCGCCCTTGTTCCCGTACATTCTTTCCTGCTCGATGAAGATCACAGGGTCGTCGTCTCTGATTGCAGACTTCAACAACCCCTTCGCATCGGCGGGTGTCGAAGGCATCACGACTTTGAGTCCTGGAAAGTATGCGTACCACGACTCGAGCGCCTGCGAGTGCTGCGACGAAACCTGAAACGCCGAACCACCCGGACCACGAAACACGATCGGAATGTTGAACTGTCCGCCCGACATGTAAAGCATCTTGGCGGCCGAGTTGACGATCTGGTCAGTGGCGAGAATGGAAAAGTTGAAGGTCATGAACTCGACCACAGGTCTGAGTCCGGCCATGGCTGCGCCGACTCCGAGTCCCGCAAATCCGAGTTCCGTGATCGGCGTATCGATGACGCGCTTGTCGCCAAACTCCTTCAGCAGACCTCTGGTGACCTTGTAGGCGCCGTCGTATTCGGCAACCTCTTCACCCATTATGAAAACTCGTTCGTCGCGGGCCAGTTCTTCCCGCAGTGCGTGGTTGAGTGCTTCGCGTATTGTGATTGTGGACATATTTGAATCGTGAACTCGAGAAAAATTACTTGCGACCCGGCTCGATGGGATTCGCGTAAACGTCGGTGTAGAGCTCCTCCGGACCCGGGAAGGGACTCTCGTCGGCAAAACGCAGTGCGTCTTCGACTTCCTCGCGACACTTCTTATCGATCTCGTCGAGCGCTTTCTGGTCGACGACCTTTTCCTCGAGCAAGCTGGCGGAGAAGAGTTTGATTGGATCGCGTTCCTGGTACTTCTCGATCTCGGCGCGCGTGCGATAGTTTCCGGGGTCAGACATCGAATGCCCCATGAAACGATAAGTGCGGATCTCAAGCAGCGTCGGCAGGTAATCTTTGCGCGCACGTTCTACCGCTCGCATCGTCGCTTCGCGAATCGCAAGCACGTCCATGCCGTCTACAAACTCCGACGCCATCTCATACGCGCAAGCTTTTTGCGCAATGTCGCGCAGAGACATCGCTCGTTCGACCGAGGTGCCCATGCCGTACTGGTTGTTTTCGCAGATGTAGATGCAGGGAAGTTTCCAAAGCTGGGCCATGTTGAGCGACTCGTGAAACGCGCCCTGGTTCACGGCCGCTTCGCCGAAGAAACACAACGTCACCTGGTCCGTGCCCTGGTACTTGCTCGCGAAAGCAAGGCCCGTTGCGAGCGGGATCTGGCCGCCGACGATCGCGTGACCGCCAAGAAAGCCGACTTCCTTATCGAACATGTGCATCGAGCCGCCTTTGCCTTTCGAGCACCCGGTGGCTTTGCCGAAGAGTTCGGCCATGATCGATCTTGCCGACATTCCTTTGGCGAGTGCGATGCCGTGTTCGCGATAGCTGCCAAGCACGTAATCGTCTTTGCGTACGGCGGATATCGCGCCGACGCCGACTGCTTCCTGACCGATGTAGAGATGACAAAAGCCGCCGATCTTGCCAGCGACGTAAACTTCCGCCGACTTTTCTTCGAAGCGACGAATCAGAAGCATCTGCCGGTAGAGTTCAAGAAGCTGCTCGGCGGGAAGCCCGCTGAGTCGATCTTTCTGTTGTTCTTTGGCCTGGTCGCGTTCGCGGCGGAGTTGCTGCTTGTCTGCGGTGTCGGGTGGTGCGTCCATCACGCCGGTGGAGCTTTGTTGCTCGTCGGCTTGAGCCCTTGAAGGTGGTGCTGCGGTTTGTTTGCTCATGAATCGTCGGATTATAGCGAGACGCGGCTTTAAAGGAAAATATAGGTCCTATATGACCTATAGGACCTATATCTGGCTGCGAAAATTCGCGTCAATTCGCGGCTAAATTTGCCGCGGCTTTAGGTCATCATGTCGATGGAGCTAATGCCTGCGCCTGCGACCGTTAAAACGGTCTTGCGTCCATTCTTGTCGTTCTGCATGCGGCGGGCGGCGTTGCTCAGAAGCTCTTCCGTCGTTTCACCATCCTCCGGGAAACACGCGACGCCGACGCTCACGCCCAGCCCCACCATCGTGCCTGCACGCACCGAAAACAACTGCTCCTCAACCGCGTTTCGCATGCGCTCGCTGATGGACACAGCCATCTTGCTCGACGCCATCGGCATGATCGCCACAAACTCATCGCCGGCGTAGCGCGTCAGAATGTCCATCTGCCGCAGTTCGCGTCGCACAACGCCCGCGACACTCGCCAGCAGTCGATCACCGGTCGAATGCCCGTACTTATCGTTGACGATCTTGAAATCGTCGATGTCCATGCAAACAACCGCCAGCGGCTCTTTGTTCATCCGCTGGCACTCGGCCAGTCGCTGTTCGAGCATCATGTAGAAACCACGCGCATTCGGGAGTTCGGTCAACGGATCAACGAGCGCACTCTCGCGCGTCTTCTCGTAAGTCAGCGCGTTATTCAAAGCACTCGCAGCGTGCTGACAAACCGACTCGAGCAAACGCACGTGCTCCGCCGTGTAAGAAGTGCGACTCTGCGAATAAAGTGCGATCGCGCCAAACGCGCCATCCTCGCGCACGAGCGGCGACACCAGCACACATCGAAAACGCTTCACGATCTCATCCGGAACACCGACCATGTCCAGATCCGGAGACGAATTGCACATCGACCGCGCGTTCGCGATCACCCAACCCGTAATACCGTCGCCGATGTTTATACGCCGGCGATTGAAAACTTCAACTTCTTCACCTACGACATGCGCCGCGATGGCTTTACCCGAAGGATCGTCAACCAGGTAGATCACGCACGTATCGAACGGCACGATTGCCCGCAACTTGTTCGCGACGAGCGTCACAGTGTCGCTGAGGTTGAGTGAAGAACCGATCGTCTGTGCAATTTCGTGAAGTGCAAAAACTTCTCTTTGCGCTTCACTGATCGAACGAAAGCCCGAACTCTCTTCGGAAGCGCCGAGCACGTCCGGCGCGAGGCCCGCATCCGGCTTCGTCGCCGTTTGATTGTCGACGGAAGTCGTTGACGCAACCTGCTCCTGGATGTCGTGAGAATCGATCATCCGGTCGAAAGCCTCGACGTGCTTGATGAACGTCTCCACCACTTTCGGATCGAATGCCGTACCGACCATGCTGCGCAGCAGCGCGAGCGACTCTTCGCGTTTCAT
>DASTQB010000097.1:0-12528 GCA_035761985.1 Pyrinomonadaceae bacterium | reverse complement strand
CGGGCAAGGCTGAAGAAGCAATCAACTTTTATTTGTTAGTATTCAGGAACTCCAGGCAGGGACAACTTATTCGTCACGGTGCGGGGCAGGAGCCGGAGAAGGAAGGGACGATCATGTTTGCCGACTTCATGCTCGAGAACTCCTGGTTTGCGGCGATGGACAGCGCCGGCGAGCACAACTTTGCTTTCAACGAAGCGGTGTCTCTTATGGTGTACTGCGACAACCAGGAAGAAATTGATTACTACTGGGGAAAGCTCTCTGCAGTGCCTCAAGCCGAGCAGTGTGGATGGCTCAAGGACAAGTATGGCCTGTCGTGGCAGATCGTGCCCGAGGCTATGGACGAAATGATGCGGACTGGGACCACGGAGCAGGTCGCGCGATTGACAGAGGCGTTTCTGAAGATGAAGAAGTTTGACATCGCGACGCTGCAAAGGGCGTTTGATTCGATCCGGTGACAGGATCCACATGATGATTAGGATTCACATGTAAATCTTTTTCAATCGAGTAAATCCTGTCTAACGATTACGGTTTTGCGCTCTGCTTAGCTAATTCGCCCGCTTTGTGTCGATGGCGCGATCGGCTTACTGCTGAACTTTATTCGACCCGCTTGCTTTAGCAAAGTCGTGAGTTGCTCAAATTCAGCCATTGTGTCTTTGAAGTTTTTCACTGCGCGTACAAGAAACTTCAGGTATGGACCAGAGTCTGAATTACATTTCGTTCCTCCCGAGATGTAAATGTTGAATTTCTGCTCTTTGCTATCGGAAGGTTGAATCTTTTCTTTAAGACGGATCTTTAAACCCGAAAATCGGTTGTCTTCCACGACAGCAGGTTTTTCTTCCAATGCAGTTCGCGGTAGCTCAAAGCCGTGCGATTTATCTCCGCCCTCAACAACGAAGACGATCCGAGACGAAGTGATGTATAGCCAGCCTGTCTCCTGTAGTGAATAACGGCCGATGAAAGTTCGCTCATGCACATGTACAACTCTCAACGCCAGGGCCTCTTCATCGTCCATTAGCGTTTTACTGACAAGGAACGCGCAATCCTGCTTGTCGGCCTTTTTGTTGGAAAAGCCAAGAGTAGGGTTGGAGCTGTTGTCCATGATGACAAACTGCGCCTCGCCATCTTTCTGCGCCTGGGCGGTTTGAGTCATAGCAAGGAAAAACAGCGAGATTAAGGCTGTGAATATTAGAGTTTTGACTTTCATTCAGACATGCCGGTGATTACGATCTCGGAATTGAGTGTTTTGTGGACTGGGCATTTATGCGCGATCTCCTGGAGTCGCGCGCGTTGTTCGTCTGAGAGTGGGCCATTGAGAGTGACTGAGCGCTCGATACGGTGAATGTAGCCCTCCATGTCTTTGCACTCCTTGCAGTCTTTGGCATGCACTCGATCTTGTCGCAGGCGAACTTCCACGGATTCGAGTGGCCATTGCTTCCGTTGCGCGTACATCGTCAGCGTCATCGAGATACAACTCCCGAGCGCTCCGAGCAGCAACGTGTACGGATCGGGACCAGCATCCTCACCGCCGGCGGAGACTGGCTCATCCGTGATGAACGTCCGCCCCTCACCGTATCGCACCTCATTCCGCAGATTCGCTTGTGAAGTTACAACAACCTCGCTCATGTCTGTACCTCCGGAATGATATTAGCCGCGGACAACACGGATTTAAAATCGGATTTTTCATCCGTGTCATCCGCGTCGCAACTTGTTCTTTTACGAGCCTCGCGGATACACTCGCCCGTTCATCACAAAACATGCTCTATAACTTTCTTCCGAATCGTCTGAGGCAGTTGCATGAAAATTCATGAGTATCAAGGGAAAGAACTTCTGAGAAAGTATGGCGTGCCCGTGCCGCGTGGCATCGTGGCGCGCTCGCCTGAAGAGGCTTATCACGCCGCGAAGGAACTCGGCGGCGATCTGGTCGTTGTCAAAGCACAGATTCACGCGGGCGGCCGCGGCAAGGGCGGCGGCGTCAAACTCGCCCGCAGCGCCGACGAAGCACGCGAAATCGCGCGGCAAATGCTGGGTATGAAGCTCGTCACACACCAGACCGGGCCCGAAGGTAAAGAAGTCAGGGTGTTGTTGATCGAGGAAGGACTTCCAATCGATAAAGAGTTCTATCTCGGTATCGTGCTCGACCGCGCGTCTGGCCGGAACGTCTTCATGGCGTCATCTGCCGGTGGTATGGACATCGAAGAAGTCGCTGCAACCACGCCTGAAAAAATTCTGAAAGAAGTAATCGATCCGGCTGTCGGCTTCCAGGCTTTCCAGGCGCGCAAACTCGCGTTTGGTTTGGGCTTGCCGGCAGCGCTCGTGGGCCAGGCTGTGAAGTTTATGCAGACGCTCTATTCAGCTTACGAGCAGATGGATGCTTCACTTGCCGAGATCAACCCGTTCCTGTTGACGAAAGACAATCGTCTTATCGCACTCGACGCCAAGATCAACTTCGACGATAACGCCCTGTTTCGTCACAAAGACTTCCTCGACCTTCGCGACCTGAACGAAGAAGAGCCACTCGAAATCGAAGCGTCGAAATTCGATCTCAACTACATCAAGCTCGACGGCAATATCGCATGCATGGTCAACGGCGCCGGTCTTGCCATGGCCACGATGGACATCATCAAGCTCGCAGGCGGCGAGCCTGCAAACTTTCTCGACGTCGGCGGCGGCGCTTCACAGGAACGCGTCGAAGCTGCGTTTCGAATTCTCCTCGCGGATGAAAACGTGAAAGCGGTGTTGATTAACATCTTCGGCGGGATCGTGCGTTGCGACATGGTTGCGCGCGGAGTGGTCGAAGCGGCGCGGAACCTCGGCGTGAAGGTTCCCGTTGTCGTGCGTCTCGAAGGAACGAACGTCGAAGAAGGTCAACGAGTCATTCGTGAATCGGGGATGAACTTCACCGTCGCGAACGGGATGAAAGATGCCGCTGAGAAAGTGGTGTCGTTGGCAGCTTGAACCGCGGATTTGGCGGATTAGCCAAAACCGATCGACACAGATCAGAGAGGAGTCGGAAGATTGGCGAAAATCGAGTTTTGGGGTGGTGTAGGTACTGTCACTGGGTCGAAGTACCTCGTGAATACAAACAAAGGACGCGTACTGGTCGACTGCGGGCTCTTTCAGGGTTTGAAAGAACTTCGCGAACGCAACTGGCAGGAGCCGCCATTCGATCCGCGTACGCTCAACGCCGTCTTAATCACACACGCGCACATCGATCACACCGGTTATTTGCCGCGACTCGTTCGCCAGGGCTTTCATGGTCCGGTTTACTGTTCGCGCGGCACCGCAGACCTTCTGAAGATCATGCTGCCTGACTCAGGACGTTTGCAGGAAGAAGATGCCGACTACCGGAACCGTCACAAGTTGACCAAACACAATCCCGCGCTCCCGCTGTACACCGAAAAAGATGCTTATGCGGCTTTGGAACTGCTGGAGCCGGTGGCGAATGACGGTGAAGCAAGGGAAGTCGCGCCAGGCATTCGCGCCAGCTTCCGTGTTGCGGGTCACATCCTGGGCTCAAGCCTCGTTTTGCTGGAGTTGGACCACGGTGAACGCGCCATTCGTGTGCTGTTTTCCGGTGACCTGGGCCACTATGATCAACCGATCATTCACGATCCAACGCCGCCACCGGCGTGCGACTACCTGCTGGTTGAATCGACGTACGGCGATCGCCTGCACGATCCTGAAGATCCGAAGGTCGCGCTCGCGCGAATCATCAACGATGCCGCCGAACGCAAAGCTCCGATACTCATTCCAGCATTTGCAGTCGGACGCACACAGGAGATCGTTTACCTCATTCGCGAGTTGGAAGACGAGAAGGCGATCCCCGTTTTGCCGGTGACTGTCGACTCGCCCATGGCGGCAGCAGCCACCGCTGCCTACTCGAGACGCAAGGAAGAGCACGATGAAGAGTACGCGAGTGTTCTCGCTGCACAGAAGCATCCGTTGCGCACGCACTCGATGAACACAGCTTCGACGCGAGAAGAGTCGAAAAAGCTGAACGACGATCGAGGAGCACGTGTGATTATCAGTGCATCGGGAATGATGACGGGCGGGCGCGTTTTGCATCACGCGTTGCGAATGGTCCCGGATCCTGACGCCACGATCGTGTTCGTCGGGTTTCAAGCCGCGGGCACAACCGGTCGTCGCATACTCGACGGCGAACCGGAAGTAAAAATTCTGGGACAGTGGGTTCCGGTGCGTTGTCGCACGGCGCGGATCGGCGGCTTCTCAGCACACGCTGATTGGAGCGAGGTCCTGCGCTGGCTGGAAGGGCTGGAAGGCGAAGCGCCACGTCAAACATTTCTGACTCACGGCGAACCCGAAGCCGCAAACGCGATGGCCGGTCACATCAAAGAACGTTTTGGCTGGAACGTGCACGTCCCCCAGTACGGCGAACGCTACGACCTGGAGTGAATGGGCTTTTGTGCCTTGTTGTAGCCGTTGCTATACTGCCGCCTTTCTAAATATTAGCGAACCATCTCGAGGAGCATTCATTGAGCGTTCTAGTCGATAAATCTACGCGCCTGGTTGTGCAGGGAATTACCGGAAAAGAAGGGACGTTCCATACGAAGCAAATGGTGGAGTATGGAACGAACGTCGTCGGTGGTGTGACGCCGGGTAAGGGTGGCACGACGCACGAGGGAATTCCGGTTTTCAACACCGTCGCCGACGCCGTTAAAGAAGCAGGTGCGAATGCGAGCGTCATCTACGTGCCTCCGTCATTCGCTGCGGATGCAGTGATGGAAGCAGCCGACGCAGGAATTCCGGTCATCGTTTGCATCACAGAGGGAATTCCGACACTCGACATGGTGAAGGTCAGGGAATACCTCAGCGACAAGCCCACGCGACTGATTGGACCAAACTGCCCGGGCATCATCTCTCCGGGCAAGTGCAAGATCGGAATCATGCCCGGACACATTCATCGCGAAGGAAACATCGGCGTCGTCTCGCGCTCCGGAACGTTGACTTACGAAGCTGTCGGACAACTGACAGCACTCGGCCTGGGCCAATCGTCAGCAATTGGCATCGGCGGCGATCCGATCGTCGGCACGACGCACGTCGATGCACTGCGTCTCTTCGAAGCTGACGATGAGACGACCGGGATCGTGATGATCGGCGAGATTGGTGGCACTGCGGAGGAAGAGGCCGCGGCGTTTGCGAAAGAGAATGTGACTAAACCGATCGTCGCGTTCATCGCAGGACAAACGGCGCCGCCGGGAAGACGCATGGGCCACGCTGGCGCGATCATCGCCGGTGGAAAAGGTACTGCCGCTGAGAAGATGAAGGCACTCGAGGAAGCAGGGATTCACGTTGTTAAGTCACCGGCCGATATTGGACAAGCAATGAAAGACGCTCTGTAAAGCACGAAGAAAACGAAAAAATGTCAAACCTAACATTCGGTATCATCAAACCCGACGCAGTAGCAGCGAACCATACAGGATCAATCATCCAACGAATTCTCGATAACGGTTTCAAGCTCCGCGGCTTGAAACTCATTCACATGACACGACGTCAAGCGGAAGGCTTCTACGCCGTTCATCGCGAGCGTCCGTTCTTCGCCGGCCTGACTGAATTCATGTCGAGCGGACCCTGCGTGGTCATGGCACTCGAAAAAGATTCTGCGGTGAAAGCATGGCGCGACCTGATGGGCGCGACAGATCCGGCGAAAGCCGACGAGGGCACGCTACGAAAAGAGTTTGGCGGCTCAGTCGGCGAGAACGCCGTCCACGGCTCTGACTCAGACGAAAACGCAGCTATCGAGATCTCCTACTTCTTCAGCCGCCTCGAACTGGTTTGATCGCGAATGAAGTACTGTCCCCAGTGCAACAAACAGTTCAACGAACCTTGGCTGAGCTTTTGTTCTGACGACGGCACGCCCCTCATCACGCAGATGACGCCGCCCGCCGATCCCAACTGGGATCCCCAGATTCGCGACACCAAAGTAAAGGATCCCTCGGAACAGGAAACGCAGTGGTTCACACGCGAGCCACCTGTTGCCGGCGGATGGATCGCGCCCGACGAACGACCACCCATGGCG
The DNA here is from genome assembly GCA_035761985.1 of Pyrinomonadaceae bacterium. Classification (GTDB taxonomy): domain Bacteria; phylum Acidobacteriota; class Blastocatellia; order Pyrinomonadales; family Pyrinomonadaceae; genus PSRF01. The sequence continues at coordinate 6,491 of DASTQB010000097.1, read as the reverse complement.
CCGGGCGCGTGGCAACCGCCACAACCTCCATATCAAGTCAGAACCACGCAGCCGAGCCAGGCCTTAGCGCTCTGCTCGATGATTGTCGCGATCTGCGGCCTGGTTTTCGGCGGGTGTTTAGGCCCGGTTCCGGGCATCGTGGCGGTCGTGCTTGGCTTGATGGCGCTGGCGCAAATCAAAAAGTCGCCAGACAAAGTCGGTGGAAAGCCGTTCGCGATGGCCGGAGTAATCATCGGCGGACTCACAATCGCGTTTTACGTCCTGCTCCTGCTCTGGATCCTGGCGGCCATAGCCTTTGGGTGATTTCGGCAGCGGTAGTTTAGAATCCACGTGTAATGAAACGGTGTTCCACCTGTAATCGGACCTACACGGATCCGAACCTGAGTTTTTGTATCGACGACGGCACGCCGCTTACAACGGTTAACGCCGAAGAAGAATCTACTGTTGTTTCCCCGCGTGATAATCAACCGGCTGTTTACCAGCCGCCTTCGTACGTTCCGCCGGCCGGTACTGAGCCAACGCGACGACGACGAATGTGGCCGTGGGTGGTGGGACTTCTCGGCGCGTTTCTTCTCGGAATCATCGCGATCTCGATAGCCGCAGCGATCTTCGCCCCGCGGTTGTTACGTTCGCGACAGAACGAACGTCCGGTCGCTGCGAACACAAACCGTTCGGAGAATACAAACAGGTCCGCACCGGTAAACTCGAACGCGAATGTAAATGAAAGCGCAGACGTGCCGCCGCCGACCAACCACGAGGAGGTGCTGGGGCAACTGACGAATCTCGAGCAGGAATGGACGATCGCAAATCTCAAGGCTGACAAGGAGGCGCTGGACCGAATCCTCGCCGACGACTACGTCGGGCAACCCGCTGAAGGAAGAGGACTCGAAACGAAAGCCGATTACCTGCGAACGATTCAGCCCAACCGTGACATCGAGAAATGGGAGTTTAGCAATCTGAATTTGTCATTAATTGGAGATCGCGCAACACTGACCGGAACGATCAGATACGAATTGCGCGACCGTGAAGTGGTTTACACTTTCAAAGATAAATTTGTATGGCGTGACGGACGGTGGCAGGCCACCGGATCAGAAGTGACGCCAACACAGTCGTTGTAGAACAGATATGTCAATCATTAGTGAAGTAATTGAATCGACGAAGGCGATCATCCAGGGCATGGGTGTCACCTTATCTTATATTCCGAAACGCAAATGGACCGTGGAGTATCCCGACGAGCCGGTGACGATGCAGCCAAGGTATCGAGGGCAGCACCTGTTGCACGTCGACGAGCTCGGGCGAGAGAAATGCGTCGCGTGTTATCTCTGCGCGGCTGCGTGTCCTTCAGAGTGCATTTATATTGTCGCCGCCGACGATCCGCGACCGCCCGATCAGCGCACCGGTGTCGACGAACGTTACGCAGCGGTTTACAACATCGACTACGGCCGTTGCATCTTCTGTGGTTACTGCGTCGAAGCCTGCCCGAAGGACGCCATCACTCACGGCTACAACTTCGAACTGTCTGTTTACAGTCGTGCAGATCTCCTCAAGACTAAAGACGATCTGCTGATCACGAAACAGTTGCAGTCGAAAAACTACCGGGTCGCTTTGTCACATGAGGATGTGGACTCCGAGTACAAGGAAGTTTAGCCACGGATAACACGGATTCAAAAATCGGATCTTAAAATCCGTGTCATCCGTGGCTCCTGGCGGTTCTATTATGGACTGTCATGTCTTTTCGCGAACATCACCATCGCTGGGAATTCGATCTGAAATCCAGCCCCGAGAGTCTCTGGCCGTTCGTCGCCGACACCAACCGCTTTAATCGCGACACAGGCGTCCCGCAGATCGAAGTTGAGAAGAGCGAGAAACGTCTGCGCAATGCACGTCGCAGACTTCGTCTCTCGATCTATGGATTGCCTGTTGAATGGGAAGAACAGCCGTTCGAGTGGGTGCGGCCTGCGCGCTTCGGAGTGGAACGTATTTACACGAAAGGTCCGATGGCGCGTTTGAAGGTGCTGGCAGAGCTGACGCCAAAGCCTGAAGGCGGCACGCGCATGACTTACGACTTGTGGGCGACGCCGCGAAATCTGATCGGGACCGTGGCCATTCCCGTGCAACTCGGCCTGATTATGGGTCCGAAACTGCGGACCGCCATTCAGAGATACGATGAAATGACTGCGGCTGAAAAAATGACTGAGCACAGCGCCGGTGTTGCATCCCAATCAACGTTCGACCTGCAACGACTTGCAGCGCTGCGGCAGAAGTTGATCGCAGATCTTGAAACGGCTGAGGCGCGCGAATCCAACCTTTCTATCGCGGATCGGCTCGTTGATTTCATCGAGCACAGCGACGACTTCGCTGTCGCACGTATTCGCGCGTACAAGCTTGCCGACGATTGGAATGAATCCCGCAAGCACGTGCTGGAGGTCTGCCTGCGTGCGACGAGAGTTGGGTTGCTCGACTTTCAATGGGACCTGCTTTGCCCGATGTGCCGTGGTCCACAACAGAGCGGTCTCTCGTTGAAAGACATTCAGAGCGACGTGCACTGTAATGGCTGCCAGATCAATTTCACTGTTAACTTCGATCGTTACGTGGAGTTGACGTTTCGACCGAATCCCGCGGTGCGGCGTGTTGAAATATCCTCGTATTGCATCGGTAGCCCCCACTGGACTCCGCACGTTGTCGCACAGCAGCTCCTGCCTGCCGGAGACAAGCGAGAAGTCAGCTTGCCGCTCGAGAATGGCAACTATCGGATTCGCGCACTCGAACTGCCGGGTTCGCAGTCGTTGACGGTTTCTCCGGAAGGCGAGACCTCGGCGCGTGTTGTGCTGTCGACAAATGGTTGGAGTGAAGAGACGTTGAATGTGAGTGAGAAATTCTCGCTCGCATTGAGTAATGAAACAGACGCCGAACAACTTGTAATACTCGAACGTCTTGAATGGAGCGATCAGGCGACGACGGCGGCTGAAGTCACGGCGTTGCAGATGTTCCGCGATCTGTTTGCGACGGAAGCACTGCGTCCGGGTGAGCAGATCTCAGTAGGAACGTTGACGGTTCTGTTCACGGATCTGAAACACTCGACACAGTTGTATCGAGAGATTGGCGATGCGACTGCCTTCGGGCGCGTGATGAATCACTTCGACGTAGTGAGGAAATCGATTGCGGAGCACGACGGCGCGCTTGTAAAAACAATCGGCGATGCGGTGATGGCTGTGTTTCGATCTGCTGCTGACGGTCTACAGGCGATGCTTGAAGTGCAGCGAGTGCTCGCAGAGCCGCCTGATGGCAGCACGCCTTTACGGTTGAAAGCGGGGCTGAACACTGGACCATGCATCGCGGTGACGCTCAACGATCGGCTCGACTATTTTGGTTCGACCGTAAACATGGCCGCGCGACTGGAAGGTCTGTCGTCAGGTGCTGACGTGATAATCTCAAGGTCAGTTTACGAGGATCCGAAGGTGCGCGAGTTGATTGAGACAGAAAGCTTGCCGGTGGTTGAGTTTGACATGTCTCTCAAGGGTTTTGACGACGAACGGTTTGAGTTGTGGAGAGTGAGCCACAAACAGGCAGAAAATTAGACACAGATAATGCCCGCCATTTTAGCTGCTCAGGAAGTTTCAAAAATCTATCAGATGGGCCAAAACAGTGTTACCGCTCTCGACAACGTTTCGCTCGAGATTGGTGAGGGTGAGTTTGTCGCAATTCAGGGGACGTCGGGATCGGGTAAGTCGACGCTGCTGAACATGCTTGGCGGCCTCGATCATCCGACGAAAGGCGAACTGTTTTTTGCGTCGAGACCGCTCGGCCCGTTTACGAAGAAAGAGATGGCGCGTTACCGTCGTTTTTCCGTTGGGATGATCTTTCAGAATTTCAATCTGATACCGACGATGACCGCGCGCGAGAACGTTTCGCTTGCACTTGCCTTCGGAGGTTTGCGTGGACAGCAGCGACGGAAGCGCTCGAGTGAGTTGCTGGCGCGTGTTGGGCTTGGTGATCGACAGACGCACAGGCCCTCGGAACTTTCGGGTGGCGAACAACAGCGCGTCGCGATTGCTCGGGCGCTCGCGAACAATCCGAAGGTGCTGCTGGCTGACGAGCCGACGGGAAACCTGGATTCGATCCGCGCGCACGAGCTGCTGGGATTGCTGCGAGAGATGGTTGATCAGGATTCGCTGACGATATTGATGGTCACGCACGATCAGGAACTGGCGAATAGCTTCGCCGATCGGATCGTGTTCATGAAAGATGGAAGAATTGTATAGGTCCTATAGGACTGATAAGACCTATTAAAAGCTTTCTTCGGAGGATTCATGTCAAAGCCCGCGAGTCAAATGACAGTTGAGGCCCTTCGCTCGGTGCCGCTCTTCGCTTCCCTCGACGATGAGGCCGCACACGATCTGCTAAATCTCATTTCCGACAAGATCGTGCCGAGCAACACGCGTCTCTTCCGCCAGGGCGACAAAGGCGACGCCATGTATCTCATCGAGAGCGGGCGCGTGCGGATCAGCCTTCGCGACGACGACCGGCAGGAAGTCACGCTTGCCGAGTTGGCCCAGGGCGACTTCTTTGGTGAAATGGCGATCATCGACGGGCGGCAGAGATCCGCTGATGCGCACGTGATCGAAGACGCGCGGCTCGCGATTCTTTCACGCGACGCGTTTCTGTCGTTCGTGCGCAACAACCCTGACGTCGCACTCGAAATGCTGTCTGCGCTCACCGATCGACTGCGTCGCACTGACGAACTTCTTCGCTCGCGCGTTTCGCGCAATGTAAACGAAGAAGAAAAAGCACGTCTGACGGTCGCAGATCGCGCAGCCGACATGATTGCCGAGTTTGGAGGAAGCTGGAAGTTCATCCTTATCTCGATGGCGGTGATCGCCTTCTGGATAATTTTTAACTCCGTCATTCTCGTTCGAGGTTTCGATCCGGCGCCGTATCAGATGTTGAACCTCGGTCTGGCGGTGATCGCCGGCATGCAGGCGCCGATCATCATGATGTCGCAGAACCGGCAGGGCGAGAAAGATCGACTCCGCGCGGACCTCGATTACCAGGTGAATTTGAAAAACGAACTGTCGCTGGCGGAAGTGTTGCGCCGTCTGGATGTGCTCGAGAGTGAGCGGCTCCCGAAAATGGTTGAGGACCTGAAAACCAAATGATCAAAGCCATCTTCTTCGACTTCAACGGCGTCATCATCGACGACGAAACGATTCAAATGAAGGCCTATCAGGAAGTGTTGAGTGGGCACGAGATCAATTTGACGGAAGAGTGGTATTTCGAAGCGTTGGGAATGGACGACCGCACGTTTGTCAAAGCGATGTTTGAGCGAGCTACGAGACCCTTAACAGATCCGGTGCTTGAAACGGTGCTCGGTGCGAAGACTAATCTGCACCGGCGGATGATCGAAGACGAGTTGCCGTTGTTTCACGGCGTGCTGAAGTTTCTCAAAGCGACGTCGCGTCACTTTCAACTCGGGCTTGTGAGTATGGCAAACCAGGCGGAAGTGGGTTACGTGTTTCAGCGTGCAAACCTGACGCCGCTTTTTTCTGTGGTTGTGACTACTGAAGATGCGTCGATGTGTAAGCCTGCGCCTGAGTGTTATAACGCGGGACTGACGAAGCTGAATGACCTGCGACAGCGCGAACGCCAACTGCCGTTGCTGCCGTCTGAGTGTTTGGCGATCGAGGATTCTCCGCCGGGGATTCAGTCTGCACGCGCCGCGGGAATGCGCACGCTCGGCGTAACGAACACTGTTTCCGCGGAAGCACTGCGCGCCGCGGGCGCTGAGATCGTGACGGCGAGCCTTGCTGATTGGACCGTCGACGCGGTTAAGCTGGTTTACCGATAGGTCCTATATAGGACCTATAAGACGTAAAAGACCTATTGTTAAGGTTATGAGTTTTTTCGACATCCTCCATCTCGCGCTTCGTAATCTGCGGCAGGCAAAGCTCCGCGCATTTCTGACCACGATGGGCGTCATCGTCGGCGTCGCCGTCATCGTCACTATGATCTCCTTCGGTCTCGGCCTGCAAAGCAACATCTTTGCACGTCTCAAAGCACTCGACCTCTTCAACGAGATTCAGGTGTTCGGGCGCGGGCTCAGCAGTCTTGCCGGACTCGAGCGCCCCGCACGCAACACAGACGAAGGCCAAAGACGGCAGCGCGGTCGCACTGCCTCACGCATTCTCGACGATAACGGTATTAAAGAGATCGCTGCGATCCAGGGCGTCGCTTACGTCGAACCCGATGTGAGCTTCGGTGCGTTCGTGCGATCGAACGGCAAACTGTTGACTCAGACAGTCGGCGGTTCAAACGTTCCCAACGCCTCGACGCGTTTCCAAACGTTCGCAGCGGGACAGATGATCTCAGCGCCGGATGTTACCGAGGCAGTTGTCTCGGAACGTTTCATTCGCAACTTCGGATACGCCAAACCTGCCGACGCGGTTGGAAAGACAGTGGAGTTGCTCGCGGCGCCCGATGAAGACAAACAGAGC
>DASTQB010000096.1:0-24496 GCA_035761985.1 Pyrinomonadaceae bacterium | reverse complement strand
GACCTGCCTGCGACCCGCTTCGATCTGGAGTGTCATCTCTGGGACGCAGACGACGTGCTGCCCGGTGTTTTTATCTACAACACTGATCTCTTCGATGAAGCGACGATACAGCGCATGGCGGTGAACTTCGAAACGTTGTTGCGCAGCATCGTGGCGAATCCGTCGGAAGCGGTCGCGTCGCTACGTTTATTGAGACCGGAGGACGAGCGACAGTTGCTCTATGGCTGGAACGACACGTCCACAGAGTTTCCGCAGGAATTAGTGCACGAGATGTTTGAACGGCAGGTAGAACGGACACCAGATCACATCGCCGTTGTTTTTGAAGATGTCTCGCTGACGTATCTGGAATTGAACCGGCGCAGCAACCTGCTGGCGACTCGTCTGCGAAGCATGGGCATCGGGCCGGATACCGTTGTCGGTGTGATGCTGGAACGCTCGGTGGAAATGCTGGTAGGAGTGCTGGGAGTCTTAAAGGCCGGTGGCGCATATCTGCCGCTCGATCCACAGTATCCGGCCGAACGACTGCAATTCATGTTGACGGATGCCGCGGTGCGCGTGCTGCTCACGCAGGAGCAGTTGGCTCATAACGTCGCCACTGACGTACAAATCATCCGGCTTGACGCTGACGATCTTGAATCCGGCGCTGGCGGAGCAGAAGCGGAAGAGAACCCACGAGTGCCGATCACGGGCGATAACCTCGCCTTCATCATCTACACGTCCGGCTCGACGGGCAGGCCGAAAGGCGTGGCGATGACGCACGCGCCCCTGGTCAATCTAACGCACTGGCAAATGCGTCGCTCGGCCGATGGGCTGCGCACCGCGCAGTTTGCTTCGCTCAGCTTTGACGTTTCCTTTCATGAAATCTTCTCTACCCTGGGTAACGGTGGGACGCTGGTATTGCTGCGGGAAGAAACGCGACGCGATACCAACGCACTATTGGAGCTATTGATCCGCGAACGGATCGAGCGCTTGTTCCTGCCTTATGTGGCGTTGCAATTCCTGGCCGAAGCGGCGGAGCGTCAGGATAAGTTTCCGACAACGCTGCGTGAAGTCATCCAGGGCGGCGAGCAGTTGAAGATCACCAGGCAAATCAGACGACTGTTCACTAAGCTCGAAGGCTGCACCCTCGACAATAACTATGGCCCAAGCGAGACGCATGCGGTCTGTGCAAATTTGCTGGATGGCGACCCGGCGGCCTGGCCGGAGTTGCCGTCCATCGGGCGAGCCAGCGCGAACATTCAACTGTATTTGCTTGACGAACAGATGCAACCGGTGCCGGTGGGCGCTGCGGGAGAAGTGTACATCGGGTGCGACGCCATGGCGCGCGGTTATCTGAATCGCCCCGAAACCACGGCGGAAAAATTCCTTCCGAATCCATTTGCGCTTGACGGCGGATCGCGTTTGTATCGAACCGGAGATCGCGCGCGTTACCTGGCTGACGGCAGTATCCAATTCCTGGGACGGTTGGACCACCAGGTGAAAGTGCGCGGGTACCGCATTGAGTTAGGAGAGATCGAAGCGGCGCTGATAGAAGCGGAAACAGTGCGCGAGGCGGCGGTGATAGCCCAGGCCGCGTCACGAGGCGAGATGCGGCTGGTAGCTTATGTAGTGAGCGAGGGCGGAGTCGAAGTGAAAGTGGAAGCACTGCGGCAGGCATTGCGAGCGAAGTTACCCGAGTACATGGTACCGAGTGCGATTGTAATACTGGAACAGCTGCCGTTGACGCCCAGCGGCAAGGTCAATCGACGCGCCTTGCCGGCGCCGGAGCGCATCTTTGAAGCAGAGTACGAAGCGCCACGCACACCCACGGAAGAGTTGCTCTGCGGATTATGGGCCAGTGTGCTGCGGGTAAGTCGAGTCGGAATAAACGACAACTTCTTTGAGTTGGGCGGGCACTCCTTACTGGCAACGCAGTTGATGTCGCGAGTATGTGAGGCGTTTGGAGTGGAGTTGCCGTTGCGCGAGTTGTTTGCGTGGCCCACCGTGGCGGGGTTGGCAGAGAAGGTTGAAGTACGGCTGCGTGGCGGAATGAGAGCGAAGGCTTCGACGCTCGTGCCGGTTTCGCGCGACCGGGAGTTGCCGCTCTCGCATGCGCAGCAGCGTCTATGGTTCCTGGACCAACTGGAGCCTGGAACCGCGACCTACAACCTTTCGGGAGCGTTACGGCTGAAAGGTCGCCTGGATGTTGAATCACTGAGACAGACGTTTAACGAAGTGCTGCGACGACATGAATCGCTAAGGACTACATTTCCGGCTGTGAATGGACAGCCGGTGCAAGTGATCGCGCAGGCAGCTCAGTTGCAGTTGCCGGTCATGGATTTGAGTGATCTGCGTGACGAGCAGCGCGAGAAAGAAGCACGCCGGATCGCACAAGCGGAGGCGGCAGAACCATTCGATTTGAGTACCGGCCCGTTGGTGCGAGTGCAACTGCTGCGATTGGCTGCGGAAGATCATGTGATGGTGTTTACGCTGCACCACATCATCAGCGACGGCTGGTCAACGGCCATCATGGTGCGGGAAGTGGCAGCGCTTTACGAAGCCTACCTGGCCGGACGCGAATCGCCACTGCCGGAACTGGGAATACAGTACGCAGACTATGCCGTGTGGCAGCGTGAGTGGCTGCAAGGCGAAGTGTTGGACCAGCAACTGGCGTACTGGCGACAGCAGTTGGGAGGCGAGTTGCCGGTGTTGCAACTGCCTACTGACAAACCGCGACCAGCGGCGCCGAGTCATCATGGTCGCATTGTCGATCTCACCTTATCGGCGCAACTGACGGCGGAGTTGAAAAAGTTGAGCAATGCCGAAGGCGTCACGCTCTACATGATGTTGCTGACCGCTTTCAACATACTGTTGTGGCGTTACAGCGGGCAACGTGACCTGGTGGTCGGCACACCGATCGCCGGCCGTAATCAGTTGGCGACGGAAGGCCTGATCGGATTTTTCGTCAACACACTGGTGCTGCGTACCGAGATTCGACTCGAAGAGAGTTTCCGAGCATTGCTGTCGAGAGTCAGGGAGAAAACCCTTGAAGCTTACATGCATCAGGATGTGCCCTTTGAAAAACTTGTTGAGGAGTTGCAACCAGAACGGCGGATGAGCGCGACGCCACTGTTTCAGGTGATGTTCCTTTTACAGAATGCGCCGATGGAGGCGCTGGAGCTTCCGGGACTGACGCTTAACAACTTTGATGTTGAGACCAGGAACGCGATGTTCGATCTGTCGCTTTCCGCATTCGAATCCGGCGAACAGTTGTCACTCAGCTTCGAGTACGACACAGACTTGTTTGATGAGTCAACGATTGTTCGGATGGGTGAACATTTTCAGCGACTGCTCGAGCGGATCGTTGACCAACCCGAAAAACAGGTTTCGGATTTGTCGTTGTTGAGTGCTGCTGAAGTACACAAGTTACTGCGCGAATGGAACGATACGAGCGCTGAGTTTCCGCGCGACCTCTGCATTCATCGATGGTTTGAGGCGCAGGTTTTGCAGACGCCCGAAAACGTTGCCGTGATCGCCGGCGACGACGCGCTTACCTATGCGGAGCTCAACCGTCGCGCTAACCAACTTGCACACTACCTGAAACAATTTGGCGTCGGTCCGGAAGCAAGAGTCGCGATCTTGATGGAACGTTCCCTCGAGATGATTGTGTCCGTGCTGGCCGTACTGAAAGCCGGCGGCGCTTATGTTCCGCTTGACCCGCAGCATCCTGAGGGCCGTACGAACTGGATGCTTTCGGATTCACAGGCGACGGCGCTGCTTACCAAACAGGGGTTCGCCGGCAACCTGCCTCCGGTCGAGGCCAGAGTGATCTGTGTGGATACGGAAGCCGCGACGATTGCGCAGCAGGAAGAGATCAATCCGGAGTTCTCAATGGACGTTGAGAACCTGGCATACCTGATCTACACGTCCGGTTCGACTGGACAGCCTAAAGCAGTGGCTGTTGAACATCGTTCCCTCGTCAACCAGGTCACTTTTGTGCAGGCTGAGTTTGGTCTGACTCCGGGCGATCGCATGCTTCAGTTTGCGTCGCTGAGTTTCGATATGAGCGCGGAAGAGATCTTTCCCACGCTGACCACCGGCGCAACGCTGGTACTCAGAGCTAACGAGGTGTTACCTACCGCTGCAACATTTCTCAGGACGTGTGGAGAGCAAGGGATTACGGTGCTCGATTTACCGACGGCTTACTGGAACGAATTGGCACTTACTGCGTCGACCGACGACTGGGAAGCAGCCGATCCGCTCCGGCTGGTAGTTCTCGGGGGAGAAAGAGCTCACCCTGAAGCGGTCCGGCAGTTTAGCGCACGTGTTGGACCTAAGGTGGTATTGAAGAATGGATATGGACCAACGGAAACGACGATCTTGGCGACCAGCGCCACCCTCGTTCCTCGAGAAGAAGGTGAGCCGGAACATTGGGAAGCGCCGATTGGCCGCCCGATTAACAACACGACCGCTTATGTGTTGGACCAGCAACTGCAACTCGTTCCGATCGGAGTAGCCGGAGAGTTGTACCTTGGCGGCACTGGAGTGGCCCGAGGTTACATGAATCGTCCGGATCTGACTGCGGAACGGTTTGGGCCGGACGCGTATTCCGGTGTTCCGGGCGCGCGGTTGTACCGGACAGGAGATCTTGCTCGCTATCGCTCAGATGGCCAGCTCGAGTTTCTAGGCCGAACAGATCATCAGGTGAAGTTGCGCGGTTACCGGATCGAGTTGGAAGAGATCGAAGCCGTGCTTCGAGGCCACGACAACGTGCGTGAAGCTGTTGTTATCGCTTCCGACAACGGGAGAGGACTGGTGGCTTATGTGGTGCGGTCAAACACGGCAACCGACGTAACAGATTTGCGATCTTATTTGCGCGGCAAACTGCCCGATTATATGGTTCCGGCTGCGATTGTGTTGCTCGAATCAATGCCGATGACGGCCAGCGGCAAAGTAGATCGTAAGGCCCTGCCGTTACCGGAATCGGGCACAGACCCGATCCTGCCGAGAGATGTTCTTGAGCTCGAACTCACTCGAATCTGGGAAGACGTTTTGGGACGTTCGCCCATCGGTCCCAAAGACAATTTCTTCGACCTGGGTGGTCACTCACTGCTGGCCGTGCGATTGATTGATCAGATCGAGCGACTGGTCGAGCAAAAGATACCACTCTCGATCCTGTTCCACGGAGCGACGGTCGAACAGCTTGCGGCGACGCTGCGTCAGCGTGGTGAAAAGGCAATCGAACGGTCGCTGGTCGCCATCCAGCCTGAGGGTTTCAGGCCACCACTGTTTCTGGTGCACTCAGCTTCGGGAAATGTGATGAGTTTCATCCCGCTTGCCCGCCGGCTGGGAAAGGAACAACCTCTCTATGGTCTGCAATCGCGAGGACTCGATCGGGACCGCAAGCCAACGACGTGCGTCGAAGACATGGCGTCAGAATATCTCGAGGAGTTGCTCTCCGTGCAGCCGGATGGACCATACTTTCTAGGTGGTTGGTCTATGGGTGGCGTGGTTGCATTCGAGATGGCGCGACAACTGACCGCGCAAGGGCGGAAGGTAGCGCCGGTCGTGTTAATCGATTCGGTTATTCACACCGGTAGAGTCAAAAAGAATGGCCTGGACGATGTCTCGTTGTTAATGGAGCTGGCACAACATCACGGACTGTTTCTTGACGACGTTGACCGCACTATCAACGATCTCCGTCCTTTGAGTCTCGACGAACGGCTTGAATTCCTGCTGGAAAAGGGCGCCGGCTATAGTCAAATGCCGCCTGACATTGACATCTCGCACCTTCGACATCTGTTTGAGCTTTTCAAAGTCAACGCTCACGCGCACGAGCATTACCGGCCGGCAAAATTCGAGCAGCGAGTGATTCTGCTCCAGGCGGCTGTCGCGCCGCCCCGGTTCGCAGCCACCGTATTGAGGCGTTGGGAAAAAGTTGCTGAAGTCGTGGCGGTCGAGCGCGTCCCTGGTGATCACTACACCATGCTCACCGAACCCAACGTTATCAAGCTTGCAGAACAGATAAGTTTGCACCTGCCCGCGTAATCCCGAGGTCTCAAGTTCCATGACCGAGCTCTTCAAAGTTGTCAGCCTATTAGTGCGTCTCACCAAAGAGATGAAGCATGCCAGGCTGCTGGTGACGATTGTAATTCTCGCCGGGATCATCAGCGGACTTAGCAATACCGTCCTGATCGCTGTCATCAATTCGACGCTGAACAAAGCCGGGAGTCCAACATCCGATCAGATTCTCGCTTTTGGCGGGCTTTGTCTGGTGCTGGCTTCCATGCGGTTTGTTTCAGGGGCAGTGTTAGTGGTGTTGATGAAAAAGGTTTTGGTGAGTTTGCGTTTGCAGCTGTGCCGCAAGATATTAACAGCCCCGTTACGAGTGCTGGAGCAACTTGGTACGCCTCGATTGTATGCGACTCTCACCGGTGATGTACCAGGGATTGCAAATGCATTCGTGTTTCTTCCGCTGCTGTGCATGAATCTCGCAATCCTGCTTGGTTGCTTGATCTATCTCTGTTGGCTCTCACCGATCTTGCTCCTCGGCGCGATCGTTTTTATGGGCCTCGGCATTATCAGTCATCAACTACCGGTGAAGAAGGCGTTGAAATATTTTGAGCGCGCTCGCGAAAAGACTGATGCCCTGTTCCAGCAGCTGCGCAGTTTGGTTGAAGGTACCAAGGAACTCAAGCTGCATCGCCGACGTCGTAACGCTTTCTACTCTGAGCTGCTGGAGCCAACTGCATGGGCTTCGCAACAGGAGCTTGCTGTCGGAGATGTCATTTGGGTGGCCGCCGGCAGTTGGGGGCAGATTCTGTTTTTCATCTTTATCGGTCTGGTGCTCTTCGTGGTCCCAACCCTGAGCCCGAGCAGTTCGCTGGTCCTCACCGGCTACACACTGACAGTCATGTACATGATGGGGCCGTTGGAGTTTGTGTTGAACTTCGTTCCGGAGTTGACTCGGGCCAATGTGGCCATGAAAAAAATCGATGCCATAACCGAGTCGCTTGACGAGCAGTTCGTGACTGAAGCCATAACCGATACGGAAGTGAATGCATCCTGGAACTCACTCGAGTTGGTGGGGGTTCAGCACACTTACCGCCGTGAGAATGAGGAAGAGGAATTCTCACTTGGACCAATCGACCTGAGCTTGCGGCCCGGCGAGCTGGTCTTCATTACGGGCGGTAACGGAAGCGGCAAGACCACCCTGGCGAAGCTACTGGTTGGTTTATACATACCGCAGCAGGGCGAGATACGTCTCGACGGGCAAACAATCACCGATGAGCGACGAGATCATTACCGGCAACTCTTCTCAGTTGTTTTCTCCGATTTTTATCTGTTTGAGAATCTGTTGGGCCTGAGCCATTTCAATATCGACACGAAGGCACAAGACTATCTGGCAAAACTGCAACTCGATCGCTGTGTGCGGATCAAAGACCGAACACTCTCGACGCTCGAATTATCGCAGGGGCAGCGCAAGCGACTGGCGTTGTTGACGGCTTATCTGGAAGACAGGCCGATCTATTTGTTCGACGAATGGGCGGCTGATCAGGATCCACAGTTCAAAGAGATCTTTTATTTCGAGTTGTTGCGCCGGTTGAAGGAAGCGGGCAAGACCGTGATCGTGATCAGTCATGACGACAGGTATTACCACGTGGCCGACCGGGTCTTAAAACTCAATTACGGACTCATCGAGTTTGATAATCCGATCGCAATTAGTTTGGAAGACAAGGTCCATGCAAATTGAGCAAGTCAGGGCGGTTGTGACTGGTGCAGGCAGCGGGTTGGGCCGTTGTTTTGCGACGGAATTGGCACGTCACGGTGCGTCAGTCGCCGCAGTGGATGTGAATAAAGGTGGTCTGGAAGAGCTCGACGCCGAGACGCGGGATCTAAAAGGCGAGGTGGTCACTACTCAACTCGACGTCACTAGCGAAAGCGCGGTCGTGTTGTTCATGAACAAGACGTCGGAAAAGTTTGGCGGTGTGAATGTACTCGTAAACAACGCCGCCATTCTTCGTGATGGACCACTGGCAAAAAAGGAAGGCGGCTGGACCAGGAAGCTGCCAACCGCCGTCTGGAAACAAGTGTTGGAAGTGAATCTGACTGCGCCGTATTTTCTCGCGCGCGAGATGGTTGCGGCGGCTCTTCAGCGACAGCAACAAAACTGTTTGATAGTGAATATCTCTTCGCTCTCTCGTGCCGGTAATCCGCACCAGTCAAACTATTCGGCTTCGAAAGCCGGTCTTGACGCGTGTACGCGAACCTGGGCTTTGGAGCTTGCACAATCCGGTATTCGCGTCGCCGGTATTGCGCCCGGTTTGATCGATACGCCGATGCTGGGCCAGCTCGGGGAAGAAACGCGCAAGTCGCTGATCGCTGGTATTCCTTTGCAACGGATCGGAACGCCGTATGAGATCTGGCTGGCGCTGCGGTTCATTATCGAGTGCGACTACTTCACCGGCCGCGTGATCGAAGTGGATGGTGGTTCGACCTTCTAGTCTTAATTAATTCAACAGGAGATCACTGAAATGGACGAAACAGAAGACAAAACAATCTACAAAGTTGTGCTCAATCACGAAGAGCAATACTCGATCTGGCCCGCCGATCGCGAGAATGCACCTGGCTGGAATGACGCGGGGAAAAGCGGGACGAAGGCAGAGTGTTTGGCGTACATCAAAGAGGTTTGGACAGACATGCGGCCGTTGAGTTTGCGACAGAAGATGGCTGCAGCCGGCCAGGCGTAACCGCGAAGCAGATGGGTCCTATAGGACGTATAGGACCTATCGCGATAGGACATATAGGACATATAGGACTTATAGGACCTATAGAGATAGGACGTATAGGTCCTATACGTCTTATACGTCTTATAGGTCTTATAGGACCTATACGTCCTATAGGTCTTATAGGTCTTATAGGTCCTATACGTCCTATAGGTCTTATAAGTCTTATAGGACCTATAGGTCCTACAACTCTCCCCGCTTTGAGATCCTGAGTTCCTGAAAGCACCAATCTCATGAAAACAAATGATCTAACCCCAGAGCAGAATGCTCCCTGTCCGGTCAACTCGCATAACGAATGGGATCCGCTCGAAGAAGTGATCGTGGGAGTGGTCGATAACGCTGCCTTCCCGCCGTATCACATCGTCCTGGAAGCGACCATGCCACACGATCAACTGGCAACGTTCCGGCAGAACGCGGGCAAACCTTTTCCAGCCGAACTGATCGCGTTGGCGAAGCAGGAGCTGGAAGAGTTTGTTCACATACTCGAAGCAGAAGGGGTGACTGTTCGCCGGCCTGAGCCGACGGATCAACTGCAGCAGTATGGCGCGCCGGGTTGGACCAGCACCGGACTGTACAACGCGATGCCGCGAGACGTGTTGCTCGTATTCGGCGACGAGATCATCGAATGTCCGCTGGCGTGGCGCTCGCGCCATTACGGCACCGCCGGTTTCAAGCCGCTCCTGAAGGAATACTTCAAACGAGGAGCAAAGTGGAGTGCGGCGCCCACCCCCGAACTCAAAGACGAACTCTATAACTACGACTGGACCGAGCCAAAGGACGGCGAGCCGTCGCGCTGGGTCATCACCGAGTTTGAGCCCACCTTCGATGCCGCTGACTTCATTCGCTTTGGTCGCGACATCTTCGCCCAGGAAAGTAACGTCACGAACAAGTTCGGGATTGAGTGGCTGCGTCGTCACCTCGGCGACACGTATGAGATTCACGTGCTCGAGTTCAACGATCCGCATGCCATGCACATCGACGCGACGCTGGTCCCGCTCGCACCGGGTAAGTTGTTAATCAACGCCGAGCGCGTTCCGAAGGTGCCAAAAATATTTCGAGGTTGGGACGTGTTTCACGCTCCGAAACCCATCCTGCCGTCCGACCATACGCTCTACATGACCAGCAAGTGGATCAACATGAACGTTCTCAGTCTCGACGAAAAGCGAGTTGTCGTCGAGCGGCAGGATGAGCCCATGATTGCCGCGCTTAAGGAGTGGGGGTTCGAGCCCGTCTTGTGCAATTTTCGGCACTTCAACAGTTTCGGAGGCTCTTTCCATTGCGTCACCCTCGACGTTCGTCGCCGCGGAAAGTTGGAGCGCTACATGCTCGATTAGGCTGAAGAACGGGGTGGAATAATGAGAGTCTGGAAGTACAGTCGCCGGGATTTCCTAATGCTCGCGCTGAGCATCGCACACTCTGTCATAACGCTGTTTCTGGCTGTGCGCTGGGACGACTGGTCAACGTTTGGTCGGGTTGCAAGTTTTCTGATCATAACGGCGATGACTGTCTACAACATCATCGTGGTCTCACATCTCTTCACTCATACTCACTGGTTTAACTCGCCGCTACTGAATTCACTGGTTTCGATGTTCAACTCCGTCAACATCGGGCAATCGGTCCAGGCATATCAACTCACGCACGTGCGCAACCATCATCGCTACAACAACGATCGCCAGGGGCCGGATGGTAAAACTAAGGATTCGTCTTCGACTTTTCGCGATGGAACCCGAGGCGAGCATGTTGGCGCGTTGCGTTACGCAGTGTTCGGAGCTGTGGAATCGTTATTGAGCATTGGCCGCTCGCTACTGGGCGTACATCGGTTGTGGCGGGTGGGCGAGCACGAGCAGGAGTTGCTGTTTTTGGCCTCAAAAACGCCAGCTCGGCGAGCCAGGGAACTACGGCAGATCCAACTCGATCGGTTGGCCCAGTTTCTGGCTACCGCGATGTTTCTGGCGATCTCGTGGAGATGGTTTCTCTTGTGTTATCTGCCGGCGTTCTTTGTCTCCCTCGCGCTGGTCAACATTCAGAACTATTACGAACACTACGGCGCGCTGCCCGAAAATGCCTACGCTAACTCGGTCAGTTATTACGGCCGCGTTTACAATCTGCTGACCTTCAACGACGGTTACCACCAGGAACACCACCTCCGGCCGTTGACGCATTGGACACAAATGCCAAAGGTGCGCGAGGAATGCAGTGTCAAACTGAACGAGGTTGAGCGCATCGTTAGTCCCGTCCCCGCTCTGCTCGGAGCTTTCCATCGAAATCGAAAGCTACTCCATCATCAGCATACGGGCGCGCGTCAGCATACCGACACCGTGGTAACGATCACGGTTGCACAATAGACGAAGACATTCTCAAAGGCTGCTCGGACGGTAATCATGTTCAAGTTAGCACCACGAATCACGGGGACTTCCTTACGCGACGAGGAGTTTCGCATACATGAAACAGTTGGGAGTGTGGACGTCGGCACGGTTTTCGAAGTGCTGAATGGAAGGCTCGCGGTGTACCTCGTTCGCGGTTTTATGCCGCTGGATGTCTGTCGCCAGGTCGAGGCGAATTTCTGGTCGTCGACCGAGAGAGTGCCGCGTTATGGCGACGGTGAAGATGGTGTCGAAGCGTATCTCATCGGCGCTTCGCATTACGGTAAACCGACGTCGACGTACTTGAATGAAGTGCTCGGGTGCAAAGCTGCGGTAGAGAGTTTGTTTACGGGCACGATCAATCCTGTCGCTGCATTCAGAGACACACTTGCTTCGAGGATTACAGTTCGTGACGCCAGTCTCAATGGACTGCCGGCCGGCGACTGCAAGGCTGTGTGCTGGAACAATTTCGGTACTTTCCTGCTCGAACCACATGAGGATCTCGCCCAGGTCAAAGATCCGATTCAAGCGGACTTTGAAATTCAGCAGGTAGATCGAGTGATGGCCGTCAATATTTATGCCGCGGTGCCGGAACGATCGGGACAGCTTCAAGTCTGGAATGTCGAGCCCGACGATGCGACGCGTGCCGCGCTCGGTTTAAGCAACGTTGGTTTCCCTTATCCGCCGACGTTGCTAACGGAATATCCGTCGCTCACGATTGCCGTTGAAACCGGCGACCTCTGCATCATCAATGGCAACCTGATCCATGCGGTGTTACGTGGGAACGCAGCCTCACCCAGAAGCCGTTTGTTACTGACTTGCTTCATGGGTCGCAACCTCAACGACGAGCTGATCTGGTGGACCTGACCGTCGCTTGCTCAATCCAAACAAGCACACAAGCATCATGTAAATCATGTCCAATTCTGTAAATCCTGTAAAAACGCCCGACTCGAAAGGCATGCTTCACAGGATTAACATGATTATCAGGATTCACGCGATGTTCAATTCACAAATACCGGAGTAATTAGTTGTGGTCCATGAATCAACTGCTCGGCTTGGCTTGATAGGGGCAGGACGTCTTGGTCAGGCGATAGCGAGGGTGTGGCCGGCGCGCACTGGTGAAGGGCTGCTCGTTTGGAGTCGAAGTGGACCACGACCAAAGAATGCCGCAGCAGTTCGTATTGCCGAGGCGACGTGGGTCGCGGAGTGGTCCAGGGTCCTCGCCGCGCGATCGATTGTGATCGCAATCCCCGGTAAAGCATTACTGGCTCTGGCAGCAGCCAGCGATGAAGCGAAACAGTTTACGGGCAATGTCTTCAGCGCCGCCGCTTCACTGTCGCGCGAATCGCTCGCGCAAGCGTTTCCCCACGCGACGGTGGTTTGTATCGCTCCTTTTCTACTTAACGATTCGATCCCGATGCTTGTCTTGAAACCTTCAGAGCTTCCGGTTGCGCAATGGGAGCAAGCCAAAGCGGTGCTCGAGAAATTCGGAGACCTCGACATCGTGGAAGATGAAGCGATCTTTGCTGACATGTCGTTGCTAGGCGCATCGTGGGCCGTAGTGGTCATGGCTGCGCTCGAAGCGGCTGCGCGCGCCGGCGTTCAACGATTTCGAGAGGAAGCCGCGATCGGGATGGGACGACGGATTTTCTTCCGAGGATTGCAATCAATGTTAGCAAACCTTGCGGAGCAGAATTCACCAGGTGAGATCGTCACTCCCGGCGGAATTACCGAACGAGGACTGAAGAGTCTTGGAGACATGACGAGTCCTTTCGAATCTGTGTTCAACCAGATGCGCGCACGAGCAGACGAAATGCGCGCTTAACCTTTATCCGCTCCTCCACAAACTACCTCAGCTAACCGTTTCTCACTCACTCACTTTTGAGTCAAGGGAAGTACTATGTACAGGATCGCGCTGCTCAACATGCCGTTTGCTAACTTGTCCTTACCTTCAATTGCCCTGACACAATTGAAGGCAGTGGTTGAAAGCCGTTTCAAAGAGCAGGTGTCAATTAATCTGCTCTACTTGAATCACGATTTTGCTAACTATCTTGGGTTGGATCTATACGACCTCATCGTCACCTCGCCAGAATCACAAAACTCCGGCCTCGGAGACTGGTTCTTTCGACAAGCTGCCTTTCCGAACTTACCTGACAACGCCAGCGTCTATCTCTCGCGGTACTTTCCGCTTAACACAGCTCAAATGAACCAGCTCAAGGCGCTGGTTCTGGAGAAGCGACGCGGCTTGAACAGTTTTCTGGACGGCCTGATCAGGAAATACAGTCTCGATCAAAACCAGCTCGTGGGATTCACGTCGATGTTCATGCAGAACGTGGCGTCATTCTCCCTCGCCCGGAAGATCAAAGATAAGAACAAGGACATCACCATCGTCATGGGCGGCGCTAATTGCGAATCGCCGATGGGCCAGGTGATCGTCCGCCATGTCGATGCGATCGATTATGTGTTTTCCGGTCCGGGACTCAGAAGTTTTCCGCAGTTTGTGGAGCAGCAGTTGGCCCGCGAGGTTTGGAAGTGTGGTTCGATAAAAGGAGTCTTCACAAAGAAGAATTACCTGTTCAACTCGGGACCGGAAGCTATTGGTGAAGAGCTGAGCATCGACGTTCCGATAGAACTTGATTGTGGACCTTTTGTTAACGCGGTCTCCAAAAACTTTCCGGCACGTCAGGTCGACCCCGTGTTGTTGTTTGAGACGTCGCGTGGTTGCTGGTGGGGTGAACGCGCCCACTGTACGTTTTGTGGCTTGAACGGAACGACGATGGGCTATCGATCGATGAAGCCCGAATTGGCCCTCAAACAATTTGACTCGCTCTTTACGTACGCGCCGAAAGTATCCCGTTTGGAAGCGGTCGATAATATTCTCCCCCGGGAATACCTCAAGGATGTCTTACCCTTCATGCGGACGCCTGAGAACGTCGAAATATTCTATGAAGTCAAAGCTGACTTAACTGAGTCAGATGTACAACTCCTCGCAAAAGCACGAGTCAAACACATTCAACCCGGAATCGAATCGTTAGCTACTTCAACCTTGAAGCTGATGAGGAAGGGGACCTCGGCATTTCGAAATCTCGCGTTGCTGAAGTTCTGTTCGATGTATGACATCGCGCCGGCGTGGAACCTGCTCATCGGCTTTCCCGGTGAGGGCGCACCCGTCTACGAGAAGTACGTTAACGACCTGCCATTGCTGGTGCATTTGTTTCCGCCGAGTGGCGTCTTCCCCGTACGCTTTGATCGTTACAGCCCCTACTTCGTGGAGGCCGACAAATACGGATTGGATTTGCACCCGCTGGACTACTATCCCTTGATCTATCCATTCCCGCAGGACGCGATCGATAACCTCGCTTACTACTTCACTGATCGACACGTTCATAGCGAATACGTTCAGACAATGTCCAAATGGATTCGGAGGATCAGAGAGAAGGTCGATCTCTGGATCGAAAGTTGGAAGAACGACCGCGTTCGTCCAAAACTCTTGCTCCGCCAGAATGGAAATCAAAGCTTGGTCCACGATTCGCGCTCGAATAAAGTTGCCGAATATCCGCTTGGAGAAAACAGTACGCGGGCACTGAGGTACCTGGCTGTTAAGCCTCGCGACGTCGTCGATCTGGCGAGAGAATTCCGTAACGTTGACGGCTTCGACGCCAAACAGGAGATCGAGTTCTTCAAGGAGCGAGGACTAGTCTTCGAAGAACACGAGCGCTTCTTCAGCCTGGTTATTGAAACCGGCAGTCGCTCGAATGGCACTGTCCAGTAAAGCCAACCTAAAGATTCGTGACACTGTTGTTTTTGAATAGGAGGGTGGATTATGCGTCTAACACCGGAACAATTGCGTACGTATGAAGAACAGGGCTTTCTTTTGTTACCTGATCTGC
The DNA here is from genome assembly GCA_035761985.1 of Pyrinomonadaceae bacterium. Taxonomy (GTDB): domain Bacteria; phylum Acidobacteriota; class Blastocatellia; order Pyrinomonadales; family Pyrinomonadaceae; genus PSRF01. The sequence continues at coordinate 9,478 of DASTQB010000096.1, read as the reverse complement.
TTTCACAAACCGAAGTTGATCTGCTGAAAGCTGAAGTGCCGAAGCTCTACAGTGATAACTCACTCCGAAGAGTAGTAGAGAAGGAGGGTCACGCGACACGCTCAGTTTACGGCTGCCATCTCGTCAATGAGTACTTCAACGAATTCGCGAGACACCCCAAACTACTTGAGCCGGCGAAACAACTTGTAGATGATGACGTCTACATCTATCAGTTTAAGATCAACGCGAAGGTGGCATTCCAGGGTGACGTTTGGAAATGGCACCAGGACTACATCTTCTGGCGAAACGAAGATGGCCTGCCAGCTCCGCGAATAACAAACGTCGCAATTTTCCTCGATGAAGTAACAGAGTTTAATGGGCCGCTATTTCTGATTCCCGGCTCACATCGGGAAGGTGTAATCGAAGTGCCGGCTAATAATGTTCGCCCGACTAGTGGTGTTTACAAAGACGCTCCAGAGTGGATCACGACCCTGACAGCAGACCTCAAGTACTCCGTCGATAGCCCTAAGGTGGCCGAGCTTGTAGAACGATATGGAATCACGGCGCCCAAAGGAAAACCGGGTTATGCGATCTTCTTTCACAGCAATCTGGTTCACGCCTCAACGATAAATATCAGTCCGTTCAGCAGAACAATGCTGCTCATTACTTACAACAGCATAAACAACATTCCTTCCGGCGTTGATCTGGCGCGACCCGATTTCATAGCCGGCCGAAATTACTCACCTCTCACCGAAAACAACATGATGTAGCAACCAAAGCTTGCACAGAAAAACCAAACTAAGATTCGTCAGTGGCTTGCACAAAAGGCGAAATCGAATGATCTTCTCTTAGCCTGCGATAGCAGGCGTAAGCATAAAGCCTGGGGTGTAAGCCCCAGGTTAGTGCCAATAAAAACTGGCCCAGAGCCCGCGAGAGCGGGCGAAAGGCCGTAAATCTCACGCTGTCGCCCGTCTTCACGGGCTCATGATTGTTTTTCCCTTGAGTGATCCTGGGGCTCGCGCCCCAGGCTTTATGCTTACGCCTGCTTCGCAGGCTGAGACTTTTTTGTGCAAAGCCTTTGTGAGTTGACGCCTCGTAGTGCCTCTGAATAATATATCGCTATGCCATATAAGACTTCGCGTGTGCTCGATCGGGAGTTGAAGAAGGGAAGTGCTGAGTTGTTGATTCTTTCGCTAGTCGAGGATCAGCCGCGGCATGGATATGACGTCGGTAACCTGATCGAGCAGCGTTCGAAGGGAGCGCTGCGATTTAACGTCGCCTCACTTTACCCGCTTCTCTACCGACTTGAAAAACGCGGCTGGATTCAGGGCCGGTGGGTTGAAAAAGCGGGCCAGCGCAGGCGTCGTTATTACCGGTTAACTGCCGAAGGCAAGAAAGTGCTTGCGGCGCAGCGACACAGTTGGCGCGAATTCGTGGAAGCAATCAATCGCATCACTGGCGTCGAACATGCCTGAGTGGAAAAAAGAAGTTAGAAAACGGATCGATGGCTTGAGGCTCGCGCCCTCGCAGGAAGACGAGATAGTCGAGGAGTTGTCGCAACACCTCGAGGAAGTCTACGAGCGGTCGCTAAAACGTGGTGCCAGTGAGGCTGAAGCAAAACAGATCGCACTCCTCGAACTTTCGGGCGACGATCTGCTTGGCGACATACGGCGTTCTAAAAAACCATTCCGCGAAACACTGATCGTCGAAAGCTCAGGGAGGTCCAACTTGCTAGCTGATTTCCTACACGACATGCGTTTTGCACTGCGGATGCTGTTGAAGAATCCGGGCTTCACTGTGGTGACCGTTATTGCTCTGGCTTTGGGCATCGGCGCGAACACCGCGATCTTCAGCGTCGTCAACACCGTGTTACTGCGACCCCTGCCTTACAAAGATCCGGAACGGCTCGTGATGGTCTGGGAAGATGCAAGCAAGACTGGCCATCCGCGCGACACTCCCTCCGCCGCGAACTACATTGACTGGCGTGACCAGAACCAGGCGTTCGAAGGCATGGCCGCTACCACCAGCGACAGCTTTAATTTGACCGGTGCGGGCGAGCCGGAGCGACTCGCGGGCATGCGTGTTTCAGCCAACCTGTTTCCCCTCCTCGGAGTTGAGCCGCATGTCGGTCGCGTGTTTACCGCTGCCGAGGACCAGCCCGGTTCACATCGTGTTGTTCTACTGAGTTATGGATTGTGGCAACGCCGTTTCGGCGGCGATCGGAATATCGCCGGTAAGCCGGTAACTCTCAACGGTGAAACCTACCAGGTCGTGGGCGTCATGCCGGCGCGATTCCAGTTTCCGACAGTTGATAATCAAATCTGGGTCCCGATCGCGTTTACTGCGGAGGAAGCTGCAGACAGAGACGTTAAATATCTCGAGGTCGTTGCGCGACTCAAGTCCGGCACAACGTTAGAACAAGCGCAGGCCGAGATGACCACGATCGCAACTCGTTTGCAGCAGCAGTATCCGGACTCAAACGTCGATATCGGCGCCGCAGTCACCTCATTACACGAGCACTTAGTGGGCGACATCAAACCAGCCCTGCTGATTTTGCTTGGCGCAGTTGGATTGGTGCTCCTGATTGCATGTGCCAACGTTGCGAATCTGTTACTGGCGCGAGCGGCTGTGCGGCAAAAAGAGATTGCAGTGCGAGTTGCGTTAGGTGCGCGACACGGGCGATTGATCAGGCAGTTTTTGACCGAGAGTGTTTTGCTGTCGACGGTGGGTGGAATTGTAGGATTGGCCGTCGCGTACGTTGGACTGGTTCTACTAAGAAACTCAATTCCTGAAGACATCCTTCAGGCGAGTGAGATCTCGATCGATCTTAAAGTTCTCGGTTTCACACTCTTTGTTTCAGTTGCCACGGGTGTGATTTTTGGTCTGGCGCCGGCGATTCAGGCGCTTCGCTTCAAACAGAGTGAGACGTTGAAAGAAGGTGGGCGTGACGCCGCAACGGGCGGCAGTGGCAAACGCCTTCGCAGTGCGCTGGTGACGGCAGAGGTCGCCGTGTCTTTAGTGCTTCTGATTGGAGCTGGTCTACTCATAAACAGTTTTGTGCGGCTGCGAAATGTGGATCCTGGATTTCGCTCTGACAATCTGTTGACGATGAGGGTCGTGATGCCGCTCTCGAAGTATTTAGATCGGCCGCGTCGCATTGCCTTTTACAACGATATGCTGCAACGCGTGCAGTCTCTGGCGGGAGTAAGATCCGTCGCGATTACCTCAAATCTTCCTCTGTATCGTCAGGGCAACTCGATGTCAGTTCGCATCCACGGCAGGCCGGAGTTACCGGTGGCGCAGCAGCCTGTGGTGGTTACCAGAATCGTCAGTCCCGGTTATTTAGACACCATGACCATTCCGCTTTTGAGCGGAAGAAAATTCACCGATCAAGACGAGATTACAACTCCGAGAGTTGCGGTAATTAGTGAGACGATGGCGCGTACTTTCTGGCCTGGAGAAGATCCTATCGGAAAACGCTTTGGCATCGGAGAGATCGAATCTGATCAGAGTTGGATCAGTGTCATTGGCGTAGCCAGGGACGTGCGGCAACTTGAACTGACCGCCGATCCAAAACCACAAGCCTATCTGTCCTACCTGCAATTCGGGTTCTTCGACCCGCGTGATCTGGTCGTCAAAACTGACGTTGATCCGGCCAGTCTGGCCACGACGGTCCGAAATGCAGTTTGGGAGATTGATAAGGACCAGCCAGTTTCGAATATCCAGACGATGGAAGCGGTCCTCGCAGGCTCGATTGCGCGTCAACGTTTCAGCATGGTGTTCCTGGCGATCTTTGCGGGCCTCGCCCTTGTGCTTGCCGGCGTTGGGATATATGGCGTGATGAGCTATTCGGTGGCCCAGCGAACACGCGAGATCGGAATTCGCATGGCCCTCGGGGCGCAGACTACGGCGGTGCTAAAACTCGCACTCGGATACGGCATGAAGCTTGTGATCATCGGTATCGCGATCGGCCTGGTTGCCGCTTTTGCGTTAACTCGCCTGATGTCGTCACTGTTGTTTGGTGTCACTGCGACGGATCCGATGACGTTCACGCTGATCTCTCTGTTGCTCATCGGCGTCGCGGCGCTGGCCAGCTACATCCCAGCGCGCCGTGCTACGAAAGTGGATCCGTTGATCGCTTTGCGATACGAGTAGGTTTTTACAAATCCGTATAATCCGCGGTTAGTCCCCTCGGCCCCCCAGCTTTGTCTACACCTCTACCCCGTCAACAAAGCTACCAGCACCCACACGACGACCACCGTCAGTAATACGCCAATCCCGCCGAACAAGATCTCGACGAATGCGGTGCCCCAGCCTTCCACTCTCCAGCGCGCGTGCGTGCGCTTCCGAAATGAGCGCGAGAAGACGTAACGCCATCCTGCGAACCCATCAATAATCCAGTCAAAGATTTCGAAAACGTCAGCAGGCATACTTTTCGTTCGCTTGGGAGTCGCCTCGACGAACTCAATGTCAACCGATTGCTAGAGCCGCCGGTGCACTTGTCAGTTCTGGTAGTAAGTTATCGTCCGGTAGGTAGCTTTCAACGGCTTGGTCCCGTTCGCATCCGTAGACCATTTCGTTTGCTTGGTCCAATTGCCGTGTGCATCTGTCTGATCCGGAATCTCTGATTCTCTTTTCGGGTGTCTTGGATTGATCGTCAACTCGTCCAGTAGCCGGCCCTGATCGGAAATGGTAGTGATCTTCGCGAGGGAACCGTCCTGGTTGTACTGTTGGACCTCCTGATCGACGCGGACGCTCTTAGTCGCAACTGTTCCATCCGGGTTGTAGAAGGTAGTTTCTCGCTTTGAAGGAGCGGTCTGGATTTCTAGCGCTTGTAGGGAGCCGTCCGGGCGAAAAATCTTTCGCTCAGCACTGTGCCGCTTATCTCCTTCATATTTGTAGGTGAATTGTTCGAGGAGAACTCCTTCGGCACTGTACTCGGATTTCTCAACCAATTGCCCGCGGGCGTTTCGTTTGAAGATTGTCTTTGAACGCAGCGATCCGTCGCCCTGGTAAGTGGCCTCTTCTGTCATTCGGCCCTCGTTGTCGTAAGCGTTAACACTCCGCAGCCACGCTTTGCCGGCGCCGTCATAGTTAACGGCTTCGACCATGTTTCGGCCCTCAAATTTCATCACGATGCGCCGGACAAGGATGCCTTTGTCGTTGTAGATGTACAGATCAGTTCGGTTTCCATCGGTATTGAAGGATGCTTCCATCTGCACGACTCGTGGTCCTTCCACGAAGTTGCCGTCTTTCAGAACGAAGGTTGCGACTTCTGTCTTGAAGCTGCGTACCGGGCCTTTGAGTGCGTAAGTCGCCTCAGCATCGGATCGGTACTGCGTATATGCTAACGTGGGTGATAAAGCGACTAAAAGGAAAAGAATGAGAGCTTTCATGATCTTTACCTCACCCGGCGGGAATCGCGAGTTCTTGAAGTTCTCCGCTTAAAGCCCTGTCGTATAGCTCGCGTGCTGACGATGGTAGACCAGGGACGGAATAAAATCCATGCTGATTGTGAGCTTTGGAAGCTTGATTAACGAAGCTCAGACACCTCGCTCGTGAGCTGGCCGTCCTTCACGTCAATAACCACTCGAGCATTTTTCTTCTGCATGAACGTCTCAAACGCTGCTCGCTCCACAGCAGCCACCAGTTCCGTCTGCAATCCACGCGCGCCGGTGTTTCGCTTTTCACTGCGTGCGACCAAGTGATCGAGCGCGGCTTCGGAAACCTTCAGCTCGAGATCCTCGGCTCTGAACTCGTTGATGAATTGCGGGAGTACGTTTTCAGTCAAAATCTGCTTCAGCGTTTCCGTGGACAGTTTTGGGAAACTGATGATCCGCGTAAACCTGCCAATCAGTTCCGGCAGGAAGCCAAACTTCTGAAAAGAGCCAACCTCATCCAGTGTTAACTGGCTCGAGTCTTCACCCGCCGCATTGCGAAAACCGATGTTGCTGCGGTTTTCGCGGAGTAGTTCATCCATACCGGAAAACGCGCCACAGGCTATGAAAGGAATATTGTGAGTAGAGACCTGAACCCGTGGGCCATACTCCGAGAATCCGTAATCCATTGCCACGAGCACTTCAGCTCCGTGCATCATTCCCAACAACTCACGTTGCACGCCGTAGCCGGAAACATCTTTTGTCGTGCCTTGCCCGGCGAAGCGAGCGTTACTACTCGACGAAGCGATCTTGTCGAATTCATCGAGACAAACAATTCCGCATTCGGCGAGGTGCTGGTTTCCGTTTGCGTTGAGTATCAACCGCGTGAGGATCGTGCGTACGTTGTCGCCGATGTAACCACTCTCGGTAAAGCTGGTGATATCGACAATCACCGTGGGTAGTTTCAGGATGTTCTGAAACAAGAGTTCAACCATGAACGTCTTGCCGCATCCTGTTGGCCCAAGCATCAGAACGTTCTGCTTGGGCGGCAGAGCGTTGAGTGCTTCGCCGTCGAGATAGATTCTTTTTAGCCGGCGCACATGTCGATAGGCCATGAGCGCAAGCGCGCGACGTTGATCGATCTGGCCTTTGTAACCAAGCTTTTCGAGTTCGTTTGAGATTTCGAGAGGCGACAGGAGGGGCACCTGATCTATGAACTCGCGCAAGGCCTCTTCGGGGTGCCGAAAGGTGGAGGCATCCAGCTCGCTTTCCTCAAACTCGTATTCCTCAGGTGTAAAGTTTGACATCTGATCACCACGCAATTCGCGTTAGGTTATTTCAATTTCCGATAATAAACAAAGCATTGGTAATGGTTCAGTTAAAAACGCCTTCCGCGTTATCGAGGATCACCCGTCAGCGATTGCGTCCGCCTGTTCCGCTCGTTTCGGTTTCGTAAGCAGGGAAGCGACAAGGGCCAGGACGGAGCCTAAGACGATGCCGGAGTTTGAGGTTACTAAGTCGTGCCACACGAAGTATTTCAAATACAACGTTTGGGCCAGCACGAGCAGCGCGGAGATTCGAACGAGATTGGATTTGGAAGACAGCAATGCATAACTGAGAAGCAGCGTGTGGCCGGAGATAAACGGAACATCTCCGACTACTCGTCCCACTGCTAATCCGAACACCAGGAAATCAACGCCATGCCGGAACAAGTTGGCTTCGCGCACGTGTTCCACGCGGTCGAACATGAACGCGATCATCGGCACCATCAGCGGTACGAAGTATTGGAAAGTACCTGATGGATCGAGGATGCCAGCTCTGACGTACGAATGACGCAGCAGCCACAGTCCGGTAAGAGTTGCTCCCGCAAGCGAGCATAGGAGCACTGTCCAGGGGCGGAATAGTTGTGCGCGAAGGTTAACCAATCTCAGGGTACACCTTCTACCTTCTACCGGCTTGGCACGGATAAGTCATGTCAATCCTGATAATCATATTAATCCTGTGAAGCATGCCTTTCCAGTTAAGCGTTTTTACAGGATTACAGGATTGGACATGATTTACACGATGATCATTCACACGCCAAAGTGACAGGATGACAGGTCAGCGTACCTTCCACTCCTTATTTTTATTGACTCTGTAACCAACCTTGAGCCAATATACCCGCGCCCTCGCGCATCGTCGGAATCCCAGACGCGTTTAATCACCTCCCGCTTGCACGTGTCCATTCACTCTGAATCGGCCGTGCCCTTTAGTCTCGCATCCTGGAGGGAAACATGACTTGCTTACGACAGCTTCTCTTTTTATGTGGAACAGTTGTGATGTTGTGTCTCGTGTTTGCAGTTCCCGCCGCTGCGCAGGTGACTACCGCTGCCATTACCGGCCGCGTGGTCGACCAAAACGGAGCCGGTGTAGCAAACGCGACGATCACTGTCCGCAATACAGCTACCGGACAGGAGCGTACCGGACAGTCGAATCAGGAAGGTAACTACGTGCTTAGCGAACTTCCGCCCGGTACTTACGATATCACCGTCGAAGCGCCGAACTTCAGTAAGGTGGTTGTTCAAGGTCGTGAGATTAACGTGGGCCGGACGGTCACGCTTAACATCGATCTCAAACCGGGACAGATAACCGAGACCGTAAACGTGACGGCAGACTCTCTACAGGTCGAGACAACACGCTCAGATCTGGGCGGTGTGGTCACGCCGGTTCAGGTCGAGAACCTGCCGCTGCTGAATCGCACCTTTGCGGCTCTCTCGGTAATCATGCCGGAGGCGCGACCGGTCGGTAATTTCGATCCGACCAAGACCCGCGTGGGCAACGTGGCATTCAATGGCGGCGATGGCCGTCAGGTGGACGTGAACGTCGACGGCGGCGACAACAAAGACAACGTCGTCGGCAGCCTGCTTCAAAATTTTTCGTACGAATCGATTCAGGAGTTTCAGGTGCTCCAACATCGCTGGACTGCCGAGCAAGGCAGAGCGGTCGGCGGCGTGGTCAACGTCATCACCAAGAGCGGTTCGAATGAGTTTCACGGCTCGTTCTTCTCAAACTTCCGCGATGAAGCACTGAGAAAGTTCGACTTCTTCGAGAAGCAACGACTAGCGGCGAACCCGTCGTTCGAGAAACCGAGTTTCAGCCGGCAGGAGATCGGCGGATCCATCGGTGGACCGATCGTTAGAGACAATCTCCTTTTCTTCTTTGCGCTCGAGCGTTTTCGCGAACGACAAAACGTTTCGGTAAGTCAGGCCGCGGCGGTGCAAATTCCGTTGATTCCCGGTTCGAATTTCGTCTCCGAAATTCCGACGCCTTACGACGATACGTTGCTCACCGCCAGGATCGATCACCAACTGACGGATCGGCAGAGCATGTTCTACCGTTTCGCTTACCAGAAAAACTCGTCGCCCAACGATCAGGTAGCCAATCCCGCAACCACCGATCTAACCGGCGGCAACACGGACGACAACGAGCTTTACAGCCTCGTCGCAAACCATTCCCTGACGCTCAGCCCGACGAAACTGAATCAGTTCTCTTTCCACTTCCAGGACTTCAGCAACGCAATTCTGGGAGTCACAACGGAGCCGCAGTTGATCTTCCCGGGCGGCATCACCATCGGCGCAAACACGAACGTGCCGCAGGCAACGACCGAACGAAAGTATCAATTCCGAGATGACTTTTCGTGGCAGACAGGAAAGCACGGAATGAAATTCGGTGTTAACTACATCCATACCGAACTGGGCGGGTTTTTCTTTTTCGGTTCGAAGGGTTACACGATCCAGTGGTTCGACTCTCCGACGACGATTGCCAACAACACCAACGGAAGATATCCGCAGGGATTTGCCACTCCCGGCGCCGTTCAGAACATCAGCTTTGCAGACGGCGAGGGAACGCACGATCAGACAATTCACCAGCTAGCGTTCTACTTTCAGGACGACTACAAAGTTACTCGCAATCTCACGCTAAACCTTGGTCTGCGATGGGATGCGAACATCCACAACCTTCCCGATCAGACGAACAACCGGACCATCCAAATCCTGCGACAACTGAACCATCCGCGGGCACAGGCGATCACCGGCGATCCGGAGAAGCTGAGCCGAACTACACCGAGCTGGACGGAGTTTCAG
>DASTQB010000095.1:0-47362 GCA_035761985.1 Pyrinomonadaceae bacterium | reverse complement strand
CTACCGATTCCGAAGCAGTCTGCAACTGTTTTCTTTTGTCGAAAGTGGCTATTTTTTGCCTATTCCGGCTATCGGTTAGCGGAGGGGGAAGCGCCCGAGAGTGTCTTCGCCGATGCTGCCGAAGTAGAGAGTGTTGTTGTGTTCGACGACGTTGGAGATTTGCGCGTAGCAGTCGGCGGAGTCGTTTTGAAGGTTGTCGACTACGTGGCCGTTGGCGTCGAGGCCAAGGACAAATGAGTGACGCTTTGGGCGAGGGTGGAGAAACTTCGGCAAGCGAAAAACGACTTTCCTCACAAACGGATAAGGCAACATCCTATCGAACATCGCCTGTCGCGGCGCGACGAGCGCCAGCCAAAACTTGTCTTTGCCGTTTGACGACATACCGTCAGGAAACCCGGGCAAGTTGTCGATAAAGACATCGTCCTGGCCCATCTTCGGCTCTTTCAACCACACCCGCCGAATGCGATACGTGCCCGTCTCCGCAACCAGCACAAACGTCTGGTCCGGACTCACAACGACGCCATTTGCAAAGTAGATATTCCGCAACAACGTCCGCGGTCGCTGACTCTGCGGATCCAGCGCCAGCAAACGTCCGTTGGGCTGGTGCTCCAACAGATCGTGAACGTGCTCTGACATCGAGAACTTGTGCGACGCTTCAGTGAAATAGATCGTGCCGTCCGCGCCGATGTCGAGATCGTTTAGACAGCCGAACCTCGCGCCATCAGCCTCAGTCGCGAGCACTTTCACTTCCCCAGCTTTGCTGACCGACAGCAATCCCTTGATCGCGTCCGTAACGATCAGGTTTCCACTCCGATCAAAGACCAGCCCCAACGGCCGGCCACCTGTATTCACAAAAACCCGCGGCTGAGTGCCGTCAGGCTGAAGCACCATGATCCGGCCATCTTCAAACCCTGCGTAAATCCTGCCCTCGGCATCGAGCGCAACATCCTCGGGATGATGGCCGTCTCCAAGCGAAAGTCTTTGCACGGGCGCAAGCCGCGTGTTCTTTTCGTATGGACCACTCAACGGTGGCGCAGGTGGAGGAGTCCAGGCCGCAGGAACGATCGGTACCGGCGCGAAGAGAAGATAGGCAGACGCCGCCGCCACGATGAGGACGACGACAAGTCCGACACGTTTTTTGAGAGACATTTGAGAGTCGATTAGCGCTCGCCGCGCGACTTTTGGACCTCGGATTCCAACGCTACTACGAGTTTTCTTATCGCCCCAGCCTGGTCCAACGGTTCGATCAACCGCAGTGCTTCATCCAGAATGCGTCGTTGATGCTCCGGGTAGTTTGGCAGACCACTGACGCTTCCAGGTTCGCCAGCGTAAAGCGCGGCCCGCGGCGGACGCACTGACTCGACCACATCCTTGAAGATCGTGAGCGTCATCGTCGGGATACCGGCGAGTTCGACCGCTCTCGCCACCAGGCTAATCGATTGATGGCATAACAGCGATGCTGGAATCAGCAACGCAGCCTGCACTTCATAACGCCGAATTCGCTCAACCAGCTTCGGCACAAGATCTTCGGCGACCTTCGCGGCATCGTGAATATAACCGCTAAAACTCCAGAACACCGGATTCAACTGTCCAATTATCCCATTCTGCTCAAACTCGAGCAGCCGTTCGATCGGCACCTGCGCATTCATGTCTTCCTGGACCGCCGCCGGATCATAGCCACGCGCTGCAAACCGCAGATCGGATTCTTCTACTTCAATCGGAATCTCTCTGAAACTCGAATCATCATCAGCATCGAACGCCGGCGTGCCGTCGATGTAAGCGCCGGCAGACGAGATCAAAGCAAGGTTCAACATCGGCAGCGCGCGACGCGCGGGAGTGAACGGCGCACGCCGGTTCCTCACAAACGGATAATCCGAAAGGTCGTCGCGGTTCGCCGGCCGCCAGGCTTCGTATCGTCTACGCCACTCGTCAATGTCTTCAATGATTTCCACAGAGTTCGTCGTCCAATTCAGAAAGTGTCAGTTGCGCATGCCGCGCACCATCAGAAACATGGCCACAAGGGCGGCAATCATAGCAACTCCGAGCGCGTTAACCGAATAACCGTGCAGCGCGTTGAACTCGATTCGGCGCGGGTCGCTGGCCGCAATCTGGTCGATCGGCAACTCCATCGCCGCACGCAGCGCACGCATGCGCGCCGCGATGTACCAGTGGCCCACAGCCGTCGCGAGCGCGATCAAACCCAGACTGACGCACTCGAGAACGAAACTGAGACTCGAAGAACTGCGCCGCAACCACAGCAACGTCGCAAGCAGCAACAACGAGATCACAAATCCCGCGATGTTAACCACGCCGAGCGATCGCGTTACGATTCCACCTGCAATCTCGCTCGCGTTCGGCAAGCCGAACGATCGCAACACACCAAACGCCGCCGGCGCGACAACTGCACCAAAGAACAGCGCCGCACCAAACCAACACGCCAGTAAAATTATTCGCGTAACGTTCAAGGGTTTCTAATCAAACTCATTAACGACAGACAGCAATCGGATCTTCGGCGGAACGATCTCCGGCATCGGCAACTCGCGCGGATCCGCCGCCGTCAACAACCACGAAAGCGCCGTATCGAGCTGCGACTGGTAATCGTCGAGATCCAGCGACATGAAAACTCTTTCACCCAGCCTGTCAAACTTCTCCTTCGCGCGCAGGTACATCTGACGCGCGGCACCCGGGCGGCCGATGTCGAGATGATGAAACGCAACCGCCGACTGGATCATCGCCTGGAGAAACAGTTTCTCCTTTGGTCCAACTTCGCCCATCCAACGCTCTTCCCACGCGTCGTGCGCGGCATGAAACTCACCGGCGTTGTAAAGATCGATGCCCGCAATGTACTCGATCGGATAAGCAGAAATGTGCACGTCGAGATACGCAGGCGCGATGTCACTTTGATCGTGCATTCAGTCGACTTGCGATCACTTTCGCCGCCGTGGCCCCGGCTCCCGTGGCGCCGCTGATCGTCGGCGCAAGCGGATTCGACACATCGCCAACAGCAAACACCATCGGCACGCTCGTTTCCTGCGCGCTGTTTACGGCGACGTAACCGTGCTCGTCCATTTCGAGCTGCTCTTTGAACAACTCGGTATTTGGTTGGACGCCGATCCGGATGAGCACACCACGAACCGCAATTTGAAAAGGCTTCAGTCCCTGTTTGCGCTGAACTTCAACCGCGGCAACTTCGTCGTTCTCGCCGATGATACGCGTTAGCACCGACTCGGTGAAAACCGTGATGCAGTGCGTACCCTGCAAACGCTCCATGAACTCGCTTCGCGCACGCAGTCGCTTACCGCGATGGACCAGGGTCACTGTCGGACAAACCTCGGCCAGCAACAGCGCATTCTCGACCGCTGCGTCTCCGCCTCCGACGACGCAAACGTCTTTGCCGGCGAAGAGATGCCGATCGCGAGTTCCGGATTCTATCACTCCCTTTCCGGTAAACTCTTTCTCGCCAGGCACGCCCAACTCTCGCGGCCTCACGCCCGTCGCCATCACGAGTGCGATCGACTGAACGGTCTCGCCGCTTGTTAAGGACACGCGCTTCGCTTTCACATCAATCGAAGCGATCGACGCTTGCGTCCAGAGATCAAACTCTGCTTCGTCAACGTCTTTTGTGAACTGTTCGAGAAGTTCCTGGCCGTTGCGGGCCTTTAACCCGAGATAATTCTCGATCGGGTTGTAAACGCGATGAAGTTGCCCGCCGACTTGGTCCGACTGTTCGAGCACGAGCGTATCGAGGCCCAACTCATCGCACCAGAACGCAGTCGATAAACCCGCCGGACCAGCGCCGATGATGATTACGTCGTGCATTTTCAAACCGAGGAACTGACTGCTGACTCAGCCGCCTGCAGACCCGACACAACATCCTCGGGCTGCAACTGTGACGCGACTAACGTTCTACCGCTATCCAGAAACTTCACCGCCGACGTCATCTCACGATTGTCAGCTTGCCAGCGCCCGTCGTGATTACTCTCACGGCTGTTCAGCAACTGCAACGCCGCAGTGAGATCGCGTCGTTCCACGCGCGGACGCATCACGGTCTCGGCCCACGAGTAATAAGGATAGTCGAGCCGGTAGAACCATCCGCCATTTGCGGGAATCGCAATCAGGAACAGTTCGCCTTTGGCAAACTTCGAGATTGCAGTGAACGGCGCTGAATGCTTGGTTGGACTAAAACCGCCACCGTCGAAAAGTTCCGGTGCAAGCGTGACCAGTGAGATCCGCGAGTCAGCATACTCGACCGCGCTCGATCTGCCCTTTTCAAAACTCTCGAGCGCAGCCGCAACGCTTTTCCAGCCTTCACGCCAGAGCGGTTCGAAATCATTGATCCGGGTAAGCAACCGTTCGACTTGCGGCAGGACGAGCTCGTACGCACGGGCATCGTCGTTAACTTCCTCACCCGCCCGCAACCGCGCAAGCGGTGAGCCAGCGTCGTTGTTGGGGCTGGCCTGATCGGAACCCTGAATCGCGATGCTGACCTTTACGCCGTCGTCACTCGTATGCTCAGAAAAATCTCCGGCTTCGGCGGCAGAAACCAGCAGGTCTCGATACGCAAGGGCTCGTTCGCCTGCAAGCACGGTCCAAACTGAAAGAACGCCGTCCGTGTCGAAGTGGTTGTTTGTGACCACTTCAATACCCTGCGTTAACTGTTCCCGGTTTGGTGAAGCGACGAGGTTAAGTGCGATTTCGGTCGAGGTATCAGCCTTCACTTCCGCGGGCGTGGTGTTTCCCTGCCAGTGCGAGAAATGAATCGCGTTATCGACTGTTCCATCAACGGACAACTTGGGGACGTTGTCAAGGGCTTCGGTGTAGAACTCGAATCTCATAGTGAACGAAGTTTAACGTATCTTCGCCAGGGGTGGCCACGGAGGGCCACCCCTACAACTTGTCAAGCGGCTGTATTAAGATGTGCGGCATGGAAGAGACGACAGCAACTGAACTCAAGCAACGGCTCGATAACGGCGACGACATTCAGCTCATCGACGTACGTGAGGACTACGAAGTCGCAATCGGCACCATTCCCAATTCGAAGCACATACCACTCGCAAACGTGCTCTCGCGCATGGACGAGATAGATCCAACCCGCGAAACCGTCGTTTATTGCAAGATGGGCGGCCGCAGCGCACGCGCAATCGACGCGCTTCAGCGTTCAGGCTTCCAGGGCAAACTGATTAACCTAAAAGGCGGGATTATCGGCTGGTCGAATGAAGTAGATCCAAGCGTCCCAAAATACTAATCAGCGTTTGTCCGCGTTCATCCGCGGCTTTATTTGGTAATCCCCTCAAGCTCGATAAAGCGGCTGAGCTTCGTGATCACCATTCCCTCTTCACACTCTAATCGGCACGACAGCGCAGGCCGGTCGCTCTGCTCGTTCTGCCCTTCGAGGTGATACCAGATCTGGCAATTGGTACATTCGCCATTCCAGCAGAAGTCGCCGTAAGAGATCGTATTAATCGATAGATATTGAAAACAGCGCAAAAGACGATTCTTTTCCGGCACGCTGACTTTGTTGCCCACGATCTCGAGACTGATGAGCTTCTCGTATGGGTCGAGGAGGTCTGCGGCGCCCTCGTCCACCCTGTTGCTTTGTTCACTCATAGGCAGCGGCAGTATAATCCCTCGCTGCTTAAATTTGTACATGGGTGAATACCTCACCCACTGCAACTCAATTTCGGGGGTAATCGATTTGGCATTAGTCATTTACACAAAACCGGGATGTCCTTACTGCCAGCAGGCGCGCGAGTACTACGACTCGAAGGGCATTCCCTATCTCGACTACGACGCGCAAAACGACAAAGCGCGGCGAGCCGAAATGTTCGCTTTTTCTGGTGGTGACCCGACCGTCCCCTGCATCGTTGAAGACGGAAAATACATCGGTTCCGGCTGGGGAAATCCGCCTCGTGGTTGAACCGTTCACGATTAGCCGGCCGTGCGCCGGCTGCTTCAAAGAGCTGTCTCCCCTTAGTTAAAGTTGTATTTTCGAGGAAGGTGCTTCAATGGAAAAACAAACCCGTCTGCTCTCTCTGCTGTTGCTCTCTGTGTCATGCGTTCTCTCGATTAGTAGCGGCGCTGTAGCACAAACGAATGGAGGAGCCGGAGCGCCTAAACCACCCATGGCTGAAAAGAAAACGAAGACGACCAACATTCACGGCGAAACGTTAGTTGACGATTTCTTCTGGCTGCGCGAAAAGACGAATCCCGATGTGATGGCCCATCTTCAGGCTGAAGATGCGTACGCACAGGCGGCGATGAAACACACCGTCGCGTTCCAGGAAAAGCTCTACAACGAAATGATCAGTCATATTAAAGAGACTGACGAGCAGGTGCCTTATCGCCAGGGCGACTACTTCTATTACACGCGAACTGAAAAAGGAAAGCAGTACGCGATTTTCTGTCGCAAGAAAGGCAGTCTCGACGCGAAAGAAGAGATCGTGCTCGATCAGAATGAACTGGCCAAAGGTCAGAAGTTCATGAGTCTTGGCCACTACCTGCCGAGTGACGACGGTAACCTGCTGGCTTACAGTACTGACAACACCGGCTATCGCCAGTTCACCCTGCAAGTTAAAGACCTGCGAACGGGCCAACTCCTTCCCGAACGAATCGAACGCGTGACCAGCGTCGTTTGGGCGCAGGACAATAAAACACTTTTTTATGTGACTGAAGATCCGGTCACCAAGCGCAGTGACAAGTTCTTCCGTCACGCTCTCGGAACTGACAAGTACGACCTTCTCTACGACGAAAAAGACGAACTGTTTGACATCGGGGCCGATCGCTCGCGCGACAAGCAGGTTATCTTCCTCGAATCGTTCAGCAAGACCTCGACGGAAGTTCGTTACCTGCCAGCATCCGAGCCTGGCGCGAGTCTGAAAGTGATCATTCCGCGAGCGCCGCAACACGAGTACGACGTCAATCATCGCGACGGTCTTTTCTATATTCGCACCAACAAGGGCGCGAAGAACTTCCGCGTCGTCACGGCTCCCGTGAGCGATCCGTCCGAGAAGAACTGGAAAGAGTTTGTGGCCCATCGGCCGGCGGTGAAGATCGAGGGCGTCAGCCTTTACAAGGACCACGCAGTGCTGCCGTCGTGGGAAAATGGCCTGCAACAACTCGAAGTAATCGATTTCAAGAGTGACAAGCGACATCGCATCAAGTTTCCGGAACCGGTTTACTCGGCTGGTCTTTCGAACAACCGTGAGTTCAACACAAACGTCGTCAGGTTTTACTACAACTCGATGGTGACGCCGTTTTCCACGTTTGACTACAACATGGACACTGGCAAGGAAACGTTGTTGAAGCAGACCGAAGTTCCGGGCGGATTTGATCGCACAAACTACAAGTCGGAGCGCGTGTTTGCGACGGCGTCGGATGGCACGAAGATTCCGATGTCGATGGTTTATCGCAAAGGCGTGAAGATGGACGGCTCGGCGCCGCTGCTGCTGTACGGCTATGGCTCGTATGGCGCATCCATGCCGCCGACATTCTCTTCGACCCGCCTGAGCCTGCTCGATCGCGGCGTGATCTTTGTGATCGCGCATATTCGCGGCGGCGGTGAACTGGGCGAGGAGTGGCGAGAAGCCGGCAGGATGATGAACAAGATGAACACGTTCACTGACTTCATCGCGTCTGCTGAAGCCCTCATCGAGAAGAAATACACGTCGAAAGACCGGCTAGTAATCCAGGGCGGAAGCGCGGGCGGTTTGCTCGTCGGTGCGGTTTCAAACATGCGGCCCGATCTATTCAAAGCAGTCGTTTCGCAGGTGCCGTTTGTGGACGTACTGAACACGATGCTCGACGCGACGTTGCCGCTCACGACGAGTGAATACATCGAGTGGGGAAATCCAAACGACAAGCCTGCGTATGAGTACATGAAGAAGTATTCGCCTTACGACAACATCGAGAAGAAGAATTATCCAGCGATGCTCGTTAAGGTTTCTGTGAACGATAGTCAGGTGCCTTACTGGGAAGGCGCGAAGCTCGTGGCCAAGCTGCGTGCGATGAAGACCGACAACAACCCGCTGCTGTTGAAGGTAAACTTCGGCGCGGGGCACGGCGGCGCGTCCGGACGTTACGACGCGTTGCGCGAGACGGCGTTTGACTACGCGTTCATGCTCTGGCAAATGGGAATTTCGGAGTAAAGCCGCGGATTTTCACAGATTACACGGATCGATCTGTGTAAATCCGTGTAATCTGTGGCTCAAACAGTTTGATGATCGGCGCTACCCTGGGGAATTACAAGATCCTCGAGAAGCTCGGTGAGGGCGGACAGGGCACTGTCTATAAAGCCGTCGATTCAAAACTCGGCCGCACCGTCGTCATCAAAGTTCTGCCCGCGGAACTAACCGCGCGCGAAGCAAACCTCAAACGCTTCGAACGCGAAGCGCGCCTTGCCTCCGCGCTCGATCACCCGAACATCTGCACGATCTTCGATCTCAACGAGATCAATGGCATTCACTTCATCGTGATGCAGTACATCGAAGGTCGCAACGTGCGGCAACTCGTAAACGGACGTCCGCTTTCACTCGAAAGCGCGTTGTCGATCGCGTTACAAACTGCCGAAGCACTCTCCGCCGCACACGCTCGCGGGATCATTCACCGCGATATTAAAGCCGGTAACGTGATGGTCACGCCAACCGGCCAGGTGAAAGTGCTCGACTTTGGACTTGCCAAACTACTCGACGAAGAAGCCGCCCGCACATCAGGCATTCATCACACTGAGATCACGGAAGTCGGCGTTCCATACGGCACCGCCACTTACGCCGCGCCCGAACAGGCGCGCGGCGATCGCGTCGATGCACGCGCCGACATCTTCTCAACGGGCGTTTTGCTTTATGAAATGCTGACGGGAACATGGCCGTTCCAGGGTCAAACTGCTGTCGAAGTCCGTCATGCAGTTTTGAACGACGAACCGGCGCCGCTGTCGAAGATGAGACCAGGGCGAGTGCCCGCGCGACTGCAGTCGATACTCGACAAAGCACTCGCTAAAGATCCGCGGAATCGTTATCAGAAGATTTCCTACTTCGCCGAAGATCTTCGTTTGGTCATTCGTGAACTCGGCGCTGATTCGTTGCCCGGAATCGACGAGAGCGGCGCGCCAGTCGCTCCAAAGCATTTGAAACCACAGAACCGCGTGACTCGCGCGCTTCGCTGGTTGACCGGCAACAAAGCTCCGGAGGGCGCACCGACAGCTTCTGTTGGACGCAGTGCTGACAGTCCGATGACGAGCCTGGGCGACCGCGATCGTCGCAGTGTCGCGATTCTTCCGTTCAGAAACGTCGGTAACGATCGGGAGATCGACTTCTATCAGTTCTCGCTTGCCGATGCCGTGATCACCGAACTCGCGAAGGTCCGTTCACTCGTGGTACGTCCGTCGTCGGTGATCGTGCGTTACCAGAATAAGACTGTGGATCCCGCTGAAGCCGGACGCGACCTTAGTGTTGACGCGATTCTCACTGCCACGTTCCTTCGCGCCGGCGACAAACTTCGTGTCACAGCTCAACTGCTCGACGTGCGCACTACCGAGATCCTCTGGAGCGAGCGAATCGACGCCGACGCCAGCGACATCATCGGCGTGCAGGACATGATCGTGCATCGCATCGTCGAAGGATTGCGACTCGAGTTGAGTCCTGACGAGAAAGACGAGCTCGCAAGGAAAGCCACTGCTGATGCCGCGGCAACGGAAGAGTACCTGCGTGGCCGCGACTGTCTCGCAACGTTCATCTATCACACGATTCATCGCGAACATCTCGACTCCGCGATGGAACACTTCCGCCGTGCAATCGAGATCGATCCGAATTTCGCGCTCGCGTATTCTGCGCTCGGCAGTTCATACGTGAACCGCGTGTTGAAGGGCCTCGGCCAGTCGGGCGATCACGACAAAGCGAAGAATGCGTTTAAGAAAGCGCTGGGGCTCGATCCGCGACTGCTCGAAGCGCGCATGCACATGGTGTTTATCTATCTCACCGGTGGTCAGAAGGAGAAGGCGCGCGCTGCGGTCGATATGCTGCGCCAGGAGTATCCGAACGATCCGGGTGTGCAGTTTGTGCGTGGCGTGGTTGCGCGTCTCGATGGTGAGTATGAAAAGGCGCTGCGGAGTTTTGATCGCATGGTGCGTTTGAATCCGGGCGAACGCGTGCTGGCGAGTTA
Organism: Pyrinomonadaceae bacterium; assembly: GCA_035761985.1. Taxonomy (GTDB): domain Bacteria; phylum Acidobacteriota; class Blastocatellia; order Pyrinomonadales; family Pyrinomonadaceae; genus PSRF01. The sequence goes on along the minus strand of DASTQB010000095.1, from coordinate 37,210 downwards.
CAACCGCGGTCGCATCTTCATGTACCAGCAGCAGTATGAAGAAGCGATGCGCGAGTTGGACCAGGGCGCGGAGCTCGAGCCCGAGCATCCGATGATCAAAGTGTTTCGCGCGCGTGTGCTTTACTATCGTGGCGAGATCGATGCGGCCATCGACATCCTTCACCAGGTGTTGGAAAAGCATCCGCAGATGGATGGTATGCGACCTATTCTCGCCATCTGCCTCAGCGCGCAAGGCCAGCACACTAAGGCCAACGAACAACTCACGCCGAAAGTCAGGCAAGTTGCCGAAGCCGATTACGACATTTCCTACTGGCTAGCCTCGGCTTACCTTTTGCAGGGACGACAGGTCGAAGCGCTCCGTTGGCTGGAAACTGCGATTAGTCTTGGAAATGAAAACTACAAATGGTTTGAGTCAGATCCAAACTGGACCGACATGCACGAGGATCCACGATTTGTCGAGTTGATGAATCGCATCAAGAGCCAACGGCAGGCGCCAGAGGACCAGACTGAATGAGAACTTTCGTTGTAGGGGACATACACGGCCGTTGCGCGCAACTCCTCAACCTGCTCGACATGCTGCCGCGCGACCCCGAAAAAGACACGCTCGTCTTCCTCGGCGATCTGATCGATCGTGGCGCCGATGCGCCCGGCTGCGTATCTCACATCCTTGAAATGTGTCGTGAAAATCCGGAGCGCGTGATTTGTCTGCGTGGAAATCACGAGCAGATGTTGATGGACTTTCTTGACGGGCGAAGCAATCTCTGGCTGACGCCGGTCGTGGGCGGTGAACGGACGTTTGAGCAGTACACGGGACAGTCGGTGAAAGTCGACAGTGAAAAAGATCTCGAGGAGTTGAGGCTACTTCTTGAACGGAAGCTTCCGGCTGAGCACCTGGCGTTCATGCGTGAGTTGCCGTTCTACCACGAAGACGAGCATGCGATCTACGTTCATGCGGGGCTGGATGAAGGGAAGCATCCGCGTGAGAGCTCGCCGATGTCGCTGCTGTGGATGCGCGACATGGATTTCTACAAAAACTATCGTGGCAAGCCTTGCGTGTTTGGCCACACGCCCACGCCGCTTTTGCCGTTGCGCGGAAGATTAGGCAGGCATGGGATCTACATCTCGCACAGCGCAGTTGGGCTCGATACCGGTTACAACCATCAGTCGCCGTTGAGCTGTTTGTCGCTGCCGGAGTTTAATTTGTACCAGACGTTTGTTGACGGTCGCGAAGAGACTTATCAGATCACGTCGTTCATCCCCGAACAACTTCGCGAAATGCAACGCAAAGCGGGTATGCTTTAATTCCGCGTCAATCCGTGTTACGTCCGCGTTTATCCGCGTTACGGTACGCAGCGTTGCTCGCGCAACGGAATCAGATCCAGACTCGTTAGCTTCCTCGTCGTTGCATCCAACGCGATCCGCGCTGCCAGTGGTCCATTGTCACAGGTCAACCTGATCGCGCTGTTGCGTGTTCCGTTTCCACCGAGCGGTTCACCAATCTTGCAAGCTCCCCATGCTGTCGCTGCCGCGATCTGACGGCGCATACGTTCGACATCAAATCCCTGAGCCGCTATCGACTCGGCGGTCTTCGTGTCCCATTGCGTAAGGAGTTTGACGATCGTGTCGGCCGTCTTTGTCATCTCGGCGTCCGGCGGCATCACCGGGCTGATGTTGATGAGTTGGACTTTCGGCGGCATCGTCGGCGCTAATGTGATGTAAACGTTCAGCCAGCCGCGATCGCACATCATCCGCCACTCGCCGCGCAATGCGTTTTCCGGATCGATCGACGTTGCTGGACGGCATGTGCCATGTTGCTCGGCCAACGCTTTCCAATTTTTCTGCCGAACTTCAGCAGGCACGTCGAGGAAAAGATTATCGGCGGCGATACGGTTTGCGAGACTGTCGTCCCACTTCACGATCAACTGTGACACGTCAGCCTGTGCTGTGAGCAGTGCCGGAGACGGCTTAATCACCCGCGGCTTCAACGCGCCAGTGCGATGCAGCGCCGATGTCACGTCGTTGAACAGCGCATTGAATCCGCCGTAAGTCAGATTGCTCATGGCAATCAAACCGACGCCGTGTTCGGGCAACCAGCGCATTAGCGAGCCGTAACCGGGAAGTCCACCGCCATGGCCCACGATGTGAGCAAAGCGACAGTCCTGCCCAATACCAAGACCGTAACCGTATCCCGACACGCCGAGTTGTAGCGGCGCATCGACAGTCGATCGGAAAGCTGAAGCCGGCGAGAGGCGCCACACCTGTTGCATCTCGCGCGCGCTGCTTCGCTTGATTGGACCACGATCGGCTTCGTCGCGCGGCGGGAATGCGGACATGAGAAACGCCACGTATCGCGCGAGATCGTTTGTGCTGGTCCAAAGTCCGCCCATCGCGCCGAAGGAGCCGTGCGCGAGAATGGGTTCCGCTTTCCATGCGTTGTCTTCCCGGCGGTAGCCGAGCGCGATCTTGTCTTTCGCCACTTCCGACATCTCGAACGTTGAAGCAGTCATGCCGAGCGGCCGGAGAATGTTGTCGCGGACGTAAACGTCGTAAGGCTTGCCGGAAGCTTTGGCGATTATCTGGCCGAGGATTGCGAAGCCGTAGTTTGAATATTCGAAAGCGGTGCCGGGCGAAGTGGAAAACGGGATACCGGCGCGCATCCACTCGCGCATGGTCTGGTCGCTCTGGGCCAACTGCCGGTCGCCCCACGGATTGTCTTCCGGAAAGCCTTCGGAGTGTGTGAGCAAGTCACGGATGTTGAGTACGTGCGAATCCGTTGTTGGATATGGGAGTTTCGCGAGCTCGGGAACGTAACGCGAGACTGGATCTTCGAGTGAGAGTTTGCCTTCGTCGCGCAGCTTCAGTATCGCCATCGCGGTGAAGCTTTTGGTCATTGAGGCGATGCGAAAGACTGTTTCGGGAGTGACGGGCGCATTGCTTGTGGTCTCTCGAACGCCGGCGGATTTCACAAGGACGAGTTCGCCGTCGATGATCACCCCGAGAATGGCGCCCGGTCTTTGTTGTCGCTCGGTAAAGGTTTTGAAGAGCCGCTCAATCTCGGGAAACGCAGTAGCGAGTTTCTGTTTCCGCTCCGGATCGGCAAACTGTGCGTGTGTAAGTTGCGACAAGATCAGTACAACGAGAAGCGCGCAAATGTGTTGTAAACGCATGACCGAAAATTATCACACTCATCCGAACCTATTCCACAGTTCGTGGTTGGTAGTCGCGAAACTTGCGTTTCACCTGGACGGATGAGGCGAAGTTGATTAGCAGACCATCGTTTATCCCAGTGGCGGTCAGGTAGTGGATCAACTGGCTTTCGTGTTCGGGAGCCAGCGTGAACGCGGCTTTTATTTCAACGATCAATTGGCCTTCGATCCAGAGATCAGGATAGTAGACGCCGACTCGATGTCCTTCATACCAAACGGGGAGTCTAACTTGTTGGCGAACATTGATACGGAGTTTCTCCAGTTCGATCCTTAGTGCATTCTCATACACTCTTTCCAGAAAGCCCGGACCGAGAGCATTGTGCACCCTATACGCGCAGCCAATGACTGTATGTGTGAGGTCATCTATGTTCATTGCGTCTCCGTGAGGTTAGACAAAGATTTTCAAGATTTGCAGAATTTACAAGATTTTCTTAATCCTGCAAATCCTGTAAATCATGTAAATCCTGTCGCTAAACGCGCTCGTAGTCGTAGTGGCCGATGATGTGCCTGTGCATGTATTGCCCTATCGAATCTGCACTCATCAGTTCCTCATACACTGACGCCGGCACATCGAAATATTGATACCGCTCGCCGCTGTTGAAAACTACTTCGAGGATTTTCTGCTTCGCGTCATAGCCCACGTACTGAAGCATCTCTGAATCGACTGGTCTTAACCTCATGCCCTACTCCCTTGCTCGATAAATCTCGCCACCAGACGTCATGAACTCATTCGCTTTCTCATCCAATCCCTTGAGCACATACTCACGCACGTCCTGCGTGATCTTCATCGAACAAAAGTGAGGACCACACATCGAACAAAAGTGCGCCAACTTCGCCCCTTCCTGCGGCAACGTCTCGTCGTGATACTCACGCGCCACTTCCGGATCCAGAGACAAGTTGAACTGATCTTCCCAACGAAACTCAAAACGCGCTTTAGATAACGCATTGTCGCGATACTGCGCACCCGGATGGCCCTTCGCCAGATCCGCCGCATGCGCCGCGAGCTTGTACGCGATCACGCCATCCTTCACGTCTTTCTTATTCGGCAAACCAAGATGTTCCTTCGGCGTCACGTAACACAGCATCGCCGTCCCAAACCATCCAATCATCGCCGCGCCAATCGCCGAGGTGATGTGATCGTATCCTGGCGCGATGTCGGTTGTGAGTGGTCCAAGCGTGTAGAAAGGGGCTTCATGACAAGTTGCGAGTTGCTTGTCCATGTTTTCCTTGATCAAGTGCATCGGCACATGGCCCGGCCCCTCGATCATCACCTGGCAATCGTGCTCCCACGCGATCTTCGTCAACTCGCCGAGCGTTTCCAACTCAGCAAACTGCGCTTCATCGTTCGCATCTGCGATCGATCCAGGACGCAGACCATCGCCCAGCGAGAACGAAACATCGTACGCCGCCATGATTTCGCAAATCTCACGAAAACGCGTGTAAAGAAAACTTTCTTCGTGATGGGCCAAACACCACTTCGCCATGATCGACCCGCCACGACTCACGATTCCCGTGGTCCTGTGCGCCGTCAAAGGAATGTAAGCGAGCCGCACGCCCGCGTGGATCGTGAAGTAGTCAACGCCCTGCTCCGCCTGCTCGATCAACGTGTCGCGAAAGATCTCCCACGTGAGTTCCTCAGCCTTGCCGCCGACTTTCTCTAGCGCCTGGTAAATCGGAACAGTCCCGATCGGCACGGGCGAGTTGCGAATGATCCATTCGCGCGTGGCGTGAATGTTCTTGCCGGTGGAAAGGTCCATCACGGTGTCTGAACCGCAACGGATGGACCAACGCATCTTGTCGACCTCTTCTTCAATCGACGAAGCAACGGCGGAGTTTCCGATGTTGGCGTTGATCTTCACGAGGAAGTTTCGGCCGATGATCATCGGCTCCGATTCGGGGTGATTGATGTTCGCCGGAATGATCGCGCGGCCACGCGCCACTTCGTCACGCACGAATTCAGGAGTGACATAACGCGGGATGTGAGCGCCGAATGATTGTCCCGCGTGCTGGTGCAACAACGAGTCGCGCATCGCCCCGTCAGTTTCCAGCGCCGCTTCACGTCCGAGGTTCTCGCGAATCGCGATGAACTCCATTTCCGGAGTGATGATTCCTCGGCGCGCGTAATGAAGTTGCGTGACGCACGCCCCCGCCTTTGCACGCAGAACGGAACGACGCATCGTCGGAAAGTCTTCAAGCCGGCCCACGTCCTTCACGCGTGCGCGTTTCGCCGCGTCGAACGTGAGATAACCATCGTCGATCGGCTGTGGCTCACGGCCTTCGTACTCTTCAACGTCGCCGCGACCGGTGATCCACTCGCGCCGCAGTTGTGGTAGTCCTTCGCGTACACCGCACGTAACGTCACTGTCGCTCCATGGTCCACTCGTGTCGTAAACACGAACGGGCGGATTCGCCGCCAACGTACCATCAAAGTTCCTGGACGGACTTTGGGCGATTTCCCTGAAGGGAACACGCACGCCAGGCAGGTTGCCCTCGACGTAAACACGACGAGAATTGGGTAGGGAACTGCTTTCAGACGTATCGCTATGTTGTGGTTTGATTCCTGCGCTCATTGTTATTCTCCGATTGTGAACGATGTAGTCTATAATCTCTGACGCTGGCAATCCAACCCAACCGTTCTCCCGGAGACACAAACTAATGCTGAAACGACGCGTAGTCGCCCTGTTAATGATCTTCTCGCTGCTGTCGCTGCCCGTCGCCGCTCAGAATGGCGGCGGCGACATGCTGACGCGCATTCGCAAAGAAGCGATGGAACGTTCGCAGATCATGAAGACGATGCACATGTTTACAGACGTTTATGGACCACGCCTGACTGGCTCGCCAAACCACAAGGCGGCCGCGGAGTGGGCCGTAAAACAAATGACGGCGTGGGGACTCGAGAATGCACACCTCGAGCCGTGGGACTTCAAACATCCGGGTTGGCAGAACGAGCGTTTGACCGCACACCTGATCTCGCCGGTGAAAGATCCACTCGTTTGCGAAGTGCTGGCATGGACGCCAAGCACCAAAGGCACGGTCCAGGCAAAGGCTTACCACCTGATCCTGCCCGAACGTCCAACACAGGACCAGCTCACGATGTTTTTTAACAATCAAAAGACGAAGGTCCGTGGACGCATCGTACTGGTCGGCAGATCCGCGACAATACCAGTCAACCTGAATCCGCCGGCGAAAAGACTCAACGACGAGCAAGCGCAAAATCGGTATGGCCCAAATGCACGGCCGCCGGCATTTCCAACGCCGTCACCAACTCCATCACCTGCACCGAATACACCGCGCCCGCTGAACAGTCGTCAGATCGCGCAGCAGCTTGATGAGTTTCTCAAAGACAACGACGCTGCGGTCAGAGTCAACGATGCGGGACGAGAGTTTCGACAGATCCGCGTTTTCAACAACAGTACGTTTGACGTGAACAAAGTTGTGCCAACGGTGGTGATGAGCAATGAAGACTTTGGACGCATTACTCGCATCCTCAACAACGGGACCGATGTCGAGCTGGAGTTTAATATCGTCAACCGTACCTATCCCGAGGGCCGCACGTCTTACAACACCATTGGTGAGATTCGCGGCACCGACAAAGCGGACGAAGTGATCATGCTCGGCGGGCATCTCGATTCGTGGCATGCAGCGACCGGCGCGACTGACAACGCCATCGGCTGCGCGATCATGATGGAAGCCGCGCGCATTCTTAAAACTCTTGGCGTGAAGCCACGTCGCACGATTCGAGTTGCGTTGTGGAGCGGCGAAGAGCAGGGATTGCTCGGTTCGATCGCCTACGTTAAGAAACACTTCGGTTCGTTCGAAGATCCAAGAGCGGGTTATGAAAAGTTCGGCGGCTATTTCAATATCGACTCCGGTACCGGACGCGTGCGTGGTGCTTCTGTGTTTGGACCACCGGCAACAACGAACATCCTGCGCGCCATTCTCGAGCCATTCAAAGACGACGGCGTCGTTGGCGCGGTAACGTCGCGTAGCCGCAGACTCGGCGGTTCCGATCACACTGCTTTCAATCAGGCAGGCTTGCCCGGAATCGGCCTGGGCCAGGATCCGATTGAGTACAACTCGCACACGTGGCACACCAATCTCGACACTTACGAACGCATTCTTGAAGAAGACGTGAAGAAGGATGCGATGATCGTTGCGTGGGCAGTTTATCAACTCGCAACGCGGGACGAGTTGCTGCCGAGGTTTTCGAAGGACGAGATGCCGCCCAAGCCGCCGGAGGAACCAACGTCGCAACCTACCCCAACTCCGACGCGTAGGGACACGACGAATACTTCGCGAACCAGGGGTTAATTCGCTTTGAATCGCCGTCAGTTTTTAAGGCGAAGCGCAGTCGCAGTTGCCGCAGCCGGTTTGAGTCAACGCACGGTCACCGGCGCGGTGGCAAACATAGTTCTAAGCGGCCCGGCCAAGAAGGACCGATAGGACCGATAGGACCGATAGGACCGATAGGACCGATAGGACCGATAGGACCGATAGGACCGATAGGACCGATAGGCTTATAGCTTTTTATAGGTCTTATAGGTCCTATATGTCCTATAGGTCCTATTGCTCTTCTGGAAACAGATCGTCAACCGGCATGGTCCAGCCGGGCACCGCGGGCTCAGCTTCGGCCATCTGCGCGCGCCGGTAGATCGTCGCACGCTGCGGATCGCTTGCGCGATACACGCGCACGATGTCATCGCTCAACAGATCCACGTCCCAAACCACGAGCGTACCTGCCGCGAAATAATCTGCCCGCTTCGCCGCCATCGCTCGCTCCGCACGTGGTCCATAGTCGCCTTCGCTACGAACCTCCACCGCAAACACCGGCGCGCCCTGGTAAAACTTCATTCCAGAATCGCTGCCGACGAAAAACGCCGCGTCCGGACTAAACGACTTCCGATACGGAAGATTCACAAGAAAACCTTTGTTATCGCTTACAGCACGCCCGTACTTCCGCTGCTTGCTGTATTCGCGGAGTGAGGAAAATATTTCGTCGCCCGCATACCCCGGGAGACTGCCCGTTGGAGACATGATGAGGATCTCTCCATTCACAATTTCTGCTTTTTGATCGACCTTGAGGAGGTCTTCGATCGTCGCTTCTACTTTAACGCTCATAACCAATCCTAACCGCCGATAAAACTCATCGTGCGTGAGGGAGTCACGAAACCCGGGTCGTTGATGAAATGACGTGGCTCTTTCTTGAGTATCACCGATCGAATGTAATCGACAATCTCGTCGCGCGAGGCGCCGCTACGCACCACGTCGCGCAGCGAATGTTCGACTGTTGAAAACAAACACGTGCGAATCTGCCCGTCGGCAGTCAGCCGTATCCTCGAACACGCACCACAAAACGGTTCGGTCACCGGCGCGATGATCCCGATCTCGCCCGGTGCACCATCTGCAAATCGAAACCGCGAAGACGTCTCGGAACCTCGCTTCACGTCCATGCGAACAAGCGGAAAACGTTCGCCGATCCGGTCGCGAATTTCTTTACCCGAAACAACATCAGCACGTGACCATTCATGCCCCGAATCCAACGGCATAAACTCAATGAACCGCATCTTCACGTCATACTCGCGCGCAAACGCCGCAAAATCAGCGACCTCGTCTTCGTTGTGCCCGCGCACGATCACCGCGTTGATTTTGATCGGCTCAAGACCCGCGTTCTTCGCAGCATCGATCCCCGCCAGCACTTTGTCCAAGACGTCAACGCCCGTCATCCGTTTGAAAACATCGCGCTTCAAACTGTCCAGACTGATCGTCACGCGATCCAGCCCCGCATCTTTCAAGCTCTGCGCACGCTCAGGCAAAAAATAACCATTCGTCGTTAACGCAAGATCGTGAAGCTGAGGCTTCAGCCTTCCCAGCTTGCGAATGATCGTTTCGATGTCGCGGCGCAACATCGGCTCGCCGCCCGTCAGCCGGATCTTCTCGATCCCAAGACTCACGAAGATCTCGCAAACGTACTCAATCTCTTCATACGAAAGCATCTGCTCTTTCGGCGCGATTGGCGGCTCGCCATGCGGAAGGCAGTAAAAACACCGGAAATTACAGCGATCCGTCAGGGAAACCCGCAGGTCACGAATCGACCGGTTGTACGAATCTCGTAGGAACTCCTGCATCGTCGTCATCATACTCTTTGACGATCTCGCGGCAAAGCTGTCCGCAGATTACACAGATAGAGCGCGGGCGTTGCGCTGGAGAACGGGGAGTTTGGCGCGCTTCATCGCGCTGCCACGGAAACGTGCGGCGTAAGTTTCAGGTGTGAGTTCGAGGATTTCGTCGAGTTCGGCGTTGACGTTTCCTTCGCGCGGCGCAAATCGCTCTTCAGCGGTGGGCTGTTCAAAACGGTTCCACGGGCAAACATCCTGGCAGATATCGCAGCCGTAGAGCCACCCTGACAGGTTCTTCTCCACTTCCGCCGGTAACTCAGGCGCACGCAGCTCAATCGTCGCGTACGAAATGCACTTGTTTGAATCGACGACATACGGCTCCGTGATCGCCGCAGTCGGACACGCATCGATGCAAAGCGTACACGTGCCGCAGTGGTCTTCAATCAGCTCCGTCTCACATTCAAGTTCCAGATTCAAAAGCAATTCGCCAATGAACACCCACGAGCCATGCTCGGGCGTGATCACGTTTGAATGTTTGCCAAGCCAGCCGAGTCCGGCACGCACCGCCCACGCCTTATCCATCGTCGGCTGAATATCTACGCACACTTTTCCTTCCGCCAATGGCTCCTGCTCGCGAATCCATGCAAGCAACGACGTGAGCTTCGCCTTCACGACATCGTGATAGTCGTCGCCCCACGCATAACGCGAGACTTTGCCTGTTGCTGGATTTTGCTGGTGCTGGTGAGGCGTGTAGTAGTTGAGCGCAACTACAACGACCGAACGTGCGTCGGGAAAAATCTCGCGCGGATCAATCCGTTTATGAACATCGCGCGCCATCCAGCCCATCTCGCCGTGATAGCCGCGCGCAAGCCACTCCCTCAGCCGGCGCCCCTCGCTCGCGAGCGACGAGGCGCCAGCAATGCCAACCTTATTGAATCCTTCGTAGAGGGCCCGTTCCTTGATGTTTACTGCCGAAATCACTGCACAGGAATCTTCTGGATCGTCACCGTCACGATTGGAGTATCGCCGGCTGTACGGCTGTATGACACCCAATACCCTGCTTTCGGATATCGTACAAGTCTGTACTTCGATCCGTCGGGCTTGGCCTCAATGTCACTGCCAAACACCTGCTGAGGCGTGATTACTTCTTTCGCCCCGTTCATGAAATCGACTGAAATCGCCGTCACCTGACGGGTAGCCTTGTCGTAGAGCACCTGGCAGGTTTCCTTTTCACCAAAGACGTAGAAATCCTGCTCATCACCTTTATCGGCGGGATTTCCCAGTTTCTTCCGTACCTCATCCGCGAGCCAGCCGATTTTTATACCGCGGTAATCGAGGAAAACCGGCTCTTCGCCTCCCGCGGCGGGTGGTGTTCGCGTGGTTTGAGCCTGTGAAACCCCTGCAATCGTTAGAGTGATGACCAGTAACAAAACCCGGTCCAGTAACCAGAATTTTGAGAATCTCAAAAGGCGAGTCATGGTTACTCCTTTCCAACAGATAGTCGCGTGTTCTCCAACAAACAGGTAGGAACAATCCCGTGGAGCACTTCAGTCAAAGTACATTGCTGCCCGCACGGTTTGCTGATATGTCGCGAACAATAATCCTGAAAACTGGCGATGTCAACCGTTTGGCGGACATCTAAAACCCGTTGACTCGGAACTGAGTTTTCGGCAAAGTGCTTTTTGACTTGTTGTCAGTCTTTGAAAGAAGGAGTCGAAAATTGATGAAGAGAAACGTGGTGTCAGCGGCACTCGTTTTCAGCCTTGGCTTGATCGCGCTTGGTATCGCTGCGTGCCAACCCGCACCGGATGCGAACGTGAATGCAACGGCTACTGCCAGCCCTACTCCGGAGAAAGTCGATGCCGCGGCGATCGAAGCTGAAGTGATGAAACTCGCGCGCGAATGGATCTCGGCGGCGCAAACGCGGAATCCGGAAGCGGTCAGGCGCGTGGTTGCCGACGACGCGATTCTTCATTACCCCGACGGCACCACCGCAACAAAGGCTGACGAACTGCGTCTCATCGAGACGGGCGCGATCACGGCTGATTCATGGGATTTGCTAGACCACAAAGTCACAGTGTTGAATGCCGACACCGCGATCATCACCGGCCGAAGCGGGCTGAAGAACGGGAAGTACAAGGATCAAAACATGCCGAAGCCGATCGACATCAGCGGCGAGTACCGTTTCCTGGATGTTTACGCACGGCGCAATGGCCGCTGGCAGGTCGTTGCGTCCCAAGCAACAAAACTCGCAACACCATAAATCCGGAACACGGATGACGCGGATGGAAAATCCGATTTAAAATCCGTGTTATCCGTGGTTCCAGATACCGGGGATAGCGGTCGAGCACCTTGGGCAACGCCCTTCGTCCGTGACTCTCACCGCGCGGATCAGATAACCAAACCGCTCCACGAGCAACTCGTCACACGACGGGCAATACGTGTTCTCCCATCGACCAACCCTGCCCGGAAGATTTCCGGCGTAGATGTACCGGAGTCCAGCCTCGCGCCCGATCTCGCACGCACGAATCAACTGCTCGGCAGTCGTGTTTGAGTTATCGGTCATCCGGTAGTCCTGGTGGAAAGCCGTCACGTGCCACGGTATGTCAGGCGACACCGACGCAATAAACTCAGCCGCACGCCGCAGCTCGTCATCCGAATCGTTGAACCCCGGAATGATCAAGGTCACGATCTCTTCCCAGAAGCCACGTTCGTGCACCATCTTCACTGTCTCGAGGATGTTGTCGACCACGCCACCGAGTTGACGATAGTTCTTGTCGTTCATCGACTTCAGATCGATCTTGTAGCAGTCAGTCCACGGACGCAGGTAGTCGAGCACTTGCGGCGTGGCGTTTCCATTCGAGATGAACGCCGTGAGAAAGCCCTCCGGCCGCGCTTGTTTAAAAACGTCAACTGCCCATTCAGCAGTGATCAACGGTTCGTTATAACTGCTGCCCACCATCGACGCGCCATACGCTTTCGCCATCGTCACGAGGCGCTCGGCCGAAACCATCGTCGGGTTTGTGCCGGCTGAATCGTCGCGAAGCGCCTGCGATGTCAGCCAGTTTTGGCAGTAACCGCAGTGAAGATCGCAACCCAGCATTCCGAACGTCAACGTGTCAGAGCCAGGCAGCACGTGGAAAAACGGCTTCTTCTCCGTCGGGTCACAAGCCAGCGCCGCGACGTAATTCGTCGGCACGCGCAGCTGGCCGTCTTCGTTAAAGCGAACTTTACAGATCCCGCGTTTGCCGGGTTTGATGAGGCATCGATGACCACACGCATAACACTTCAGCGCGCCTGCATCGAGGTGTTCGGTCAGTTCGGGCGCGCCCTCGGTGGTCATCGAATCGAGTACGGCCGCGAGTGGGGCTGATTGAGAGGTGATTGGCATTACTTCCTGCTTTGTCCTTACTACTTTGTTCTCGTTATTATCGTAGTAAGTTAGATGCACGAATACAAAGAACAAAGAACATGATCATCGAAGAGATCACCGTCACCGCATTTCAACAGCACACACGCATCCTCGGCTGCGAAGACACACGACAAGCAATCTGTATCGACCCGGGCGACGAGGCCGAACGGATCGTCGAAACTCTCGAGCGACGCAATCTGAAGCTGCAGGCGATCGCGCTCACGCACGCGCATTTAGATCACGTTGGTGGCGTAGCGGCGCTGAAGAAGTTGCAACCCCAAGCGAGTATCAACCTGCACAAAGGCGATGAGTTTATGTACGACGCACTGCCCGAGCAGCCTTCGTGGATCGGAATTCCGCGCGCGCAGTGGGCGGCACTCGGATTCGTTTTCGAGCCGCCGCCGCCGGTCGATCACTACTGGAGCGACGGCGAGAAATATGCGGTCGGCAATCTGGTATTTGATGTGATTCACTGCCCCGGCCACACGCCCGGTCACGTCGTGCTGTACGAACCGCGCGAACAGGCAGCTTTCGTGGGTGATGTGCTGTTTGCAGGCTCGATCGGCAGGACGGATCTGCCCGGCGGATCAACTGAACAGTTGCTGTCGTCGATCAGGAATAAATTGTTGACGCTGGGTGATGACGTGAAGGTTTACTCAGGACATGGACCAGTAACTACGATCGGTGAGGAACGACTAACAAATCCATTTCTAACGCGATATTTTTAAAATGCTAATAATCGTGAAAATCCTGTAACCCTGTCTAACACTCACTTCAATCTCTGCGCCTTCATCTCTTCCCACTTATCCTTTTGATCGTCGTCCAATTGGCTCGGCAGAGTATCGACGGGAATCGAATACTTGGCACAGAACTGTCGCCACAGCACGAAGCGCAGATCGTACTGCCCTGTAGAATCCGAAACGGAGTTATCGACTGGTGGTGGTTGCTGTTTGTTCCCCTTGCTCATGATGCGTGAGTTTAGCAGTTTTTGCAGAATTAGTTGACCGCAGACGAACGCAGGTAAATCGGCCCCGTCGGCGCCGGAACGCCGCTCGCCGGCTCCACCGTAATCGCAAACACTGCCGAACGAAGCGCCGCTACCGGCATCTCGTCCTTCATCATTCCTTTACCTTCGCTGTTCGGCACAAACGTCTTCCCGGGCATCGGCGGATTGTTGCCGACGATGAACCACAACTGGTACGCCTTGCCTTCAGGCACGTTGGGAAGTTTGTTGGCCATCAACATCGCGTGACCAGCGTTGTCGTAAACAAGTTTCGCGGTTGCACCCGCACCGAGATCGACACCTGAAAGCTCAGTCACTCTCGAACCCGGCGTGGCGACCAGTTGCATAAACTCCCTGGACCGTGCGAGCTCATCACGCGCCGCTTCATACTGCCGCCACATCACGATCAATCCGACAATCAACGCCGTCAGCAGCACGACCGCCGCCATCGCGCCGAGCGAACCAAACGACGTCCACAAATTGCGCTGTGCGGATCTGAATGGAATCACTGGCGGAGTCTCGAGATCTTTTCGAACTTCTTTCAGCAGTTGCTCGCGAACTCTGGCTGAGGGTTCTACCGGGTTTGTGCTGATCGCCATCGCCGCCGCCGTCTCCTCCCAATCGCGCAACTCCATTCGGCACTCGGCGCACCCATCGAGATGATCATTCAACGCGCGCGCTTCTTCTGCGTCGAGCGCCGACAGCGCACGAGCGGGAATCATGTCTTTGAAGTCTGCGTGGATCATTCTCTTCACTTAAAACCCAAAACTCTCGTCTTTTCCCGCCAAAAGCTCGCGCAAACGCATCAAGCCCGTTCGCATGCGAGTCTTCACTGTTCCCAGCGGCGCTCCCAAACGCGCTGCTATTTCTGACTGTGTGAGACCGTCGAAGTAGGCAAGCATCAAAGGCCGCTTTTGTTCGTCCGGCAGTTGGGCCAATGCGCTGTTTACAAGACCTCGCTGTTCTGACTTGAAGGCATCCGATGCCGCATCGGAGATCTGCTCGATCACTTCTCTCGCACCTGCCTCCGCGACGCGTTCACGTGATGCGAGCGTTCGCAGTCGATCGATGCCGCGACTGCGTCCAAGCGTCACGAGCCACGTGAAAGGCCGGCCACGACTCTCGTCGAAATCGCCGGCCTTTCGCCAAACCTGCAGAAACACCTCTTGCAGAACGTCTTCCGCCTCTTCACGGTTGTTCAATATACGCATCAGCAGCCCAAACACGATGACGCGATAACGATCGTAGAGCTGCGCGAGCGCCGCCTCATCCCGGGCGGCGATGGCCTTCATCAGTTCCACGTCGTCGACTTGTGCTCGTTCAGGTTGCAAGCGGTGAAATTACGCGCACCGAGGGTGACCGGATTGCGCGCAGTCAAAAAAATAGGTCCTATAGGTCTTATTGGACCTATAAGACCTATAGATTTTACGTGGATCGAATTCTAAGCCACCGTGATCTCTTCGCTGAGGTAAACGTCCTGAATCGCATTCAGCAGTTGCACGCCTTCGCTCATCGGACGCTGAAACGCCTTGCGGCCCGAAATCAGTCCCATGCCGCCGCCGCGTTTGTTGATCACTGCCGTGCGCACCGCCTCTTCAAGGTCGCTCGCTCCCTTCGACTCGCCACCCGAGTTGATCAAACCGCAACGGCCCATGTAGCAGTTGGCGACCTGGTATCTCACCAGATCGATCGGATTGTCGCTGGTCAACTTCTCGTAAACGAGCTTGTGCGTTTTTCCATACGTACTGCCCAGCGCCTCTTCAACCGCCTTGAATCCGCCGCTTCGCTCAGGCAGTTTCTGCTTGATGATGTCGGCCTGAATCGTGACGCCGAGGTGGTTTGCCTGACCGGTCAGATCCGCTGAAGTGTGCATATCGCCTTGAGACGTTTTGAACTTCGGATTCCGGAGATAGCACCAGAGAATGCAAGCCATTCCGAGTTCGTGTGCTTCGGCAAAAGCCTTGCCGATCTCCGTGATCTGTCGCGTCGACTCGTCAGAACCAAAATAGATGGTCGCTCCGATCGCCACCGCGCCCATGTTGTGCGCCTCTCGGACGGTTCCAAACAACACCTGGTCAAACTTGTTCGGCAACGTCAGCAACTCGTTGTGATTGATCTTCACAATGAACGGGATCTTGTGCGCGTATTTGCGACCGATCGTGCCGAGCACTCCGAACGTCGAAGCCACTGCATTGCACCCGCCGTCAATCGCGAGCTTGATGATGTTCTCGGGATCGAAGTACTGCGGGTTGGGTGCAAATGAGGCACCCGCCGAATGTTCGATACCCTGGTCCACCGGAAGGATCGAGAGATACCCGGTGCCGGCGAGCCTGCCGGCGTTGAATAGCGTCTGCAGCGAACGAAGGACGGCCGCAGGACGATCCGAGATCCCCCAAACGCGGTCGACAAAGTCTGGACCAGGCAAGTGCAGTTGATCCTTTGAAATCGTTTGTGAGGTATGGTCCAGTAGCTTGGATGCGTCGGGTCCGAGAAGCTCGGTAATCCGGTCAATTGAGTCTGTGCGCTGTAGTTTCGTAACCATTGAGTTTCCCTTCCGCTGCTGCCGTTTATGGATTCGATTATTGGAAAATGAAAGCTGCGTGAATTATACGTACCCACTTTGCCAACGCCAAGTTTAGACCACAAGTTAGTTGAACATTTAACAAACTTTCAGGTACAATTCCGCCCGCTCTGGAAACCACCAGGCCAACACTTCGGTAGAAGCCCACTTCTTCGCGCTTTTTAGAACCAGCTGGTCTAACAACGACAACGAAAGGTAAGTTGTAATGAAATCCCGTACCTCCCGTTTTCCCCTACTCGGCGTATTACTGTGTCTTTTTGCCGCTTTTCCGGCCTCAATCACCGCGGCCGGCGACGAGTGGAAGCCCATCGAACCGGCCCACCTCGCCCTGAAAAGCTCGGTCGTGGAGAAAGAAGCTGACGCCGAGGGCCTGTTCTGGGAAGTCAGAATCGACGACAGCCCGGACGGCGACCTGATCTTCACCCATTACCTCCGCGTCAAGATCTTCACCGAACGCGGTCGCGAGTCGCAGAGCAAGATCGATCTCCCGTTTGGGAACCTGTACGGCACCGAAGTCAAGATCAAAGACATCGCAGCTCGGACCATCAAACCTGATGGTTCAATCGTCGAACTGAAGAAAGAAGACATCTTCGAACGGACCATCGTCAGAGTCAGCGGCCTGAAAGTTAAAGCACGCTCATTCGCGATGCCGGCCGTTGAACCGGGCTGCATCCTCGAGTATCGCTGGAAAGAAGTGCGCGTGAACCGCAGCGCCAATTACATCCGCCTCCAGTTTCAGCGCGACATTCCCGTGCAGCGCGTTCAGTATTCAATCAAGCCGCTGGACTTGCCCAGTTACGCTTTCAACTCAGTCACACTCCACGGCATACCGAGTCCGTGGAAGAAAGAGAAAGGCGGCTTCTACACAACGACGATGACCAACATGCCGGCAGTGCACGAAGAGTCGCGCATGCCTCCGGAAGATGAAGTGAAAACCTGGATGCTCGTTTATTACCACAAGCAGATCGAGGAAAAAATTGATCCGCAGAAATACTGGATCGACATCGGCAAGAGGTACTACGAAGAGTACAAAAGCGCGATCAAAGCCAACGATGAAGTGAAGAAGCAGGCGGCGGCACTCATCGCCGATGCTAAAACTGACGACGAGAAAGTTGCGCGCCTCTTCGACTTCTGCCGCGAGAAGATTAAAAACACGAGCAACGATGCTTCAGGCCTAAGTCCCGACGAACGGGCCAAACTCAAAGACAATAAGAACCCTTCTGACACTCTCAAACGCGGCCAGGGAACAACACGTGATATCGATCTGCTCTTCGCCGCACTGGCGAACGCCGCCGGTTTCGATGCGCGCATCGTGCTTGCTCCCGATCGCGGCGACATGTTCTTCGACAAAAGCTTGCCCAACGATTACTTCGTCGATCCGCAAAACATCGCAGTCAAAGTTGGCGACACATGGAAATTCTATAACCCCGGTTACAACTACGTTCCGATGGGAATGCTGCGCTGGCAGGAAGAGGGTCAACCGTCGCTGATTACTGATCCGAAGAACCCGGTTTGGGTAGACAGTCCCATATCATCACACGAGAAGTCGCTTCTTAAGAGAGAAGCAAAGTTCAAACTCTCTGACGACGGAACGCTCGAAGGCGACGTGCGTATAGAGTTCACGGGCCACTTCGCGATGGAACGCAAAGAAGCCATGGACGAGGAGTCGGAAACAGAGCGCGAAGAAGCCCTGAAGGAAGAGATCAAGAGCCAGATGAGCGCGGCTGAAATCAGCAACATCAAGATCGAGAACGTCACCGATCACGTGAAGCCACTCATTCTTTCGTATCACGTGCGTTTCCCAAATTACGCGCAACGTACGGGCAAGCGTCTGTTTCTCCAGCCTGCGTTCTTCCAGCATGGGGCGCGGCCACTGTTTGCGACCGCGAGTCGGAAGTATGCGATCTACTTCCACTATCCGTGGTCCGAAAATGACAAGGTCGAATTCGAAATGCCAAAAGGCTACGCGCTCGACAGTGCCGACTCACCTGCGCCGTTCGGCAGCGCGGGCATTTCCGAGTACAGGCCCAGCCTTGCGGTGAGCGCTGACGGATCGCTGCTCGTCTACAAGCGCAGTTTTTATTTTGGCAGCGGCGGATCGGTGCTCTTTCCGGTTGACGCCTACCAGCAACTCAGAAACTTTTTCGACGTGCTGCACAAACAAGACAGTCACAGCATCGCGTTGAAACAGACAGTGACGTCCAACTAAGCGGGGAGGTTCGAAAATGAAAACATGGTCCATCAGAATTATCATCGTGTTGATGCTCGCTGTGCCCGCACTCGCGGCGCCGGCGGGTGACGAAGCTCCTTCGTGGGTGCAGCAAGCGACATCGATTAAGGTTCCGAGTTACGACAAAGACGTTCCGGCAGTGGTCCTCGTCGAGGAATCGAACACGACGATCTCGTCTGACGGAAAAGTCACCAAAGTCTACAACATCGCGATCCGAATCCTACGACGAGAAGGGCGCGAGTATGCCGTAGCGGGTGTCGGGTACAATACCGAGTTCAGCAAAGTGAAGGAGTTTCGCGCGTGGCTGATCCGGCCGGGTTCGGAAACGAAGCGTTACGGCAAGGACGAGACTGTCGACATCGCCGGTGACCTTAACGACGTTTACAACGAATACCGCATGAAGAGGATCTCCGCGACCAGTGATGCCGATGCAGGCATGGTCTTCGCCTTCAGTTACACGACTGAAGACAGATCTGTGTTTAGCCAGTATGACTGGGATTTCCAAGCGGATCTGCCAGTAATCAGTTCGCGTTGCAACCTGACGTTGCCGGAAGGCTGGCGGGCAGAAGGCGTAACTTTCAATCATCCGAAAGTCGAGCCGAAGATCACCGGCAACACTTACTCGTGGGAACTTACGAATCTCGCGCCGGTTCCGCTTGAACCGTTGAGCCCGAGTCTGAGTCATCTCGTGCCGCGGCTTGCAGTCAGTTATTTCCCGCCTGCAAATCAATCGGTGGGAATCAAGACGTTTGCAAGTTGGGCTGAAGTGGCTGCGTGGATGAGCGAGCTTGAAGATCCGCAAGTGATCGTCGACGACGCACTCGCGAAAAAATCTTCCGAACTGACGGCGCTTGCGAAAACTGAGTTTGACAAGATTCGCGCGATTGCCCAGTACGTTCAGAACATCCAATACATTTCTATTCAAACCGGCGTTGGGCGCGGCGGTGGTTATCGTCCGCATCCGTCAAACGAAGTCTTTGCGAAGTCGTATGGCGACTGTAAAGACAAAGCCAACCTGATGCGCGCGATGCTGAAAGTGGTCGGCATCACGGCCATTCCGGTCAGCATTTACTCGGGCGATCCGAATTACGTGCGTGCAGGGTGGCCGTCGCCGCAACAGTTTAATCACTGCATCATCGCGGTGAAGGTCAGCGACCAAACGCAGGCCAGCACGATCATCACTCATCCAAGCTTGGGCCGGCTGCTGATCTTCGATCCGACCGACGAACAAACTCCGATCGGCGATCTGCCGTTTCATCTTCAGGGCAGTCTTGCGTTGATCGATGCGAAGAGTGAAACGGACCTGGTCCGGATGCCGATCACGCCGCCTGAGATGAACCAGCTCGAACGCATCGCAACGCTCGAACTGCGTGAAGACGGTGGCATCGCGGGTCAGATTCAGGAGAATGCGAACGGACAAACCGCGGCGCGGTTCCGGACAGAGTTTCGAAAGCTGTCGAAACCGGAATACACGGGAATGATCGAACGCTGGTTAACGACCGGCGCGACGTCGGCCCGCTTGAACAAGATGGAACCCGCGGACCACAGCGCGGATGGTCGTTTTACTTTGAACGTCGAGTTCAATGCGCAAAATTACGCACAACTGATGCAGGGCCGGTTGATGGTGTTCAAGCCCGCGGTGGTGTCGCGTCGTGAAGGTTTGGCACTGACGGCGCCGACGCGAAAAAACCCGGTAGTGTTGCGAGCGAACGCGTACTCCGAAACGGTCAAGGTCCAACTGCCGGCGGGATTTGCTGTCGATGAAGTTCCGGATGCAGTGAAGATCGAGACGCCGTTTGGATCGTATGTGACGAGTTACGAAATAAACAACAACCAGCTCATTTTCAGACGGAAGCTTTCGCAGCAAGCGACCACGATCGCTCCGGCTGACTATGAAACGGTGCGGAAATTTTTCGAGAGCATCCGGGCTGCTGAGAACGCGCCGGTTGTGCTGGCGAAGAAGTAAACGCGGATTAGCCGCCGATTAGCCGCGCGATTCCGAATGCGGCACCCGCGGCGGCGCTTCCAATCAACGCAGTTTGAAGGGCGCTTTTCACCGGACGCGTGCCGGTGAAGCGCCCTTTTATAAATCCGAAGATCAATAACGCGACGATCGTCAGCACCACCGAATACAGCAGCGCCGTCGATGTCAAATCCGAAACAAAGTACGGCGAAAGCGGAATCAGACCACCAGCGGTGTACGCGCCCGCGATCGTGAGCGCACTGGCCAACGCGCGTCGCGGGTTCGGTTTCTCGAGGCCGAGCTCGAATCGCATCATGAAGTCGACCCAGTTTCGCGGTTGTCGTTTCAGTGCCTGGACGATGGGCCACGTTTCATTTTCAGTTAAACCGTAAGCCTGGAAAACTTCCGCCACCTCACGCATCTCTTCGTGCGGAATCTCCTGCACTTCACGTTTCTCGCGTTCGCGTTCTTTGGCGTAGTGTTCGGCATCGCTCTTAGCGGCCATGTAACCGCCGAGTCCCATCGCGATCGATCCTGCCGCGATCTCAGCCAAACCAGCGGTGACGATGATTCCCGTGGAATCGATGGCGCCTGTGAGTCCGGCGGCAAGTGCGAACGGAACCGTGAGGCCATCAGCCATGCCGATGACGACGTCGCGAACGACTTCGCTCGAAGTGAAATGCCGTTCGATATGGGGAGTCTGGGGCATTCCCTATCTTGTAAATCCTGCTAATCCTGAAATCCTGTCAGAATTTACCCAAAAGCATCAACACACCAATCAATATAAACGCGATCGCCGCAACTCTCTTCACCCAAATCAACGGCACATAATCCCCCACAACTCCTCCAACCAAAACACCGACTGCCGAAACCGCCGCGAGCGCGAGACTCGCTCCCAGAAACACAGCCCACGGCCGTTTTGTTTGCGCCGACATCGTCATCGCCGCGAGCTGAGTTTTATCTCCCATCTCGGCGAGAAAAATGATTCCAAAAGTTGTCAGCAGTACACGCAGGTCCATCTGTTCCATCCTATCTTGAATCAGTAATCAGTATCGCATCGCGAACCAGAGTACCACGCGTGCACGCTAACTGCTTTCCGTCGCTCGACCACGCGAAGCCGGTCATAAACAGTTCCTTGAAGTCGGTGACCTGCTTTGCTGGACCACCGTCAAGCGGCTGGCTCCAAATATTCGAGACGTTGTTTGTATTGACGGTGTAATGAATCGACTTCCCGTCCGGCGCCCATTGCGGAAGTGTAAGAACAGTGCCGCTCGCAGGAATGCTAAACACCTTCATGTCACTGCCGCCTTCAAATGGAATCACTGCGAGGCGGTTAACCGGCGCGAAGAGATCGGCGGCTTCGGTATACGTGAAAGCGATCCAGCGGCCGTCGGGCGACACTGTTGAGGTGGTCGCAACATGTTCCGTCACTTTAACCGGCGTCCCGCCGCCGATCGAAACCCGCCACAACGCCGACCGCACGCCGTCGAATCCGGTGTAAACAATCCAGCGACCGTCAGGGGAAAGCGACGGAAACCCTTCGCTGAGACCGTAAGTCAAAGGCACAGGATTACTCCCGTCAATATCCATGCGCCAAATGTTTCTTTGATTCTCACGCGCCGAATTGAACACTACAAAACGACCATCTTTTGTAACCACCGGCGAGAAGTTCATCGCGCCGTTCGACGTCAACTGTTTGCGATTCGTGCCGTCGGGATTTGCAAGCCAGATGTCCGCCTTGCCGCCTTCGTTCGAGACAAACACAATCTTTCCATCAGGCGTCCACGCAACATTGTTCCCGCTCGATGAGTAGAACGTGACGTTCCCGGTAGGTAATCGAACCGCATTTGCCGACTTACCTTCAGACACGACCCACACGTTCTGAAGGCCGTGTGCCTGGACCGTGCTGAACTTCCTGCCGTCCTGAGTCAGGCTGATCGCGCGATAAGTATTCAGGTCGTTTGTAACTCTCCGCGTCTGTCCCTCGGGATAACTGATGAACCAGAGTTGACTGGCGCCCGGGTTTTCACCGCCCACGAGCAACAAGCCTTTCATATCCGGCAACCATTGAACACGCGCTGCAAACCCCCACGCATCCGGCGACAGATCTTTCTCGCTACCATCGGCAACCGAGAAACCGACAACCTTACTGCGACCGCCTAAAAGATCGACTGTCGCCGCCACTAACTTTCCGTCAGGAGACCACGATGGACCAGTGAAGAACAACGGCGCCAGTCGCTGCGGGCTCTGCTTGGCCACGAGCGTGCGCTCGCCCGTGCCGTCGATGTTTGCGATCACGAGTGAGCTGTCGCCCTGCTTCGGATGATTTGCACGCACGAGGACAAACTGTTTTCCGTCAGGTGAAAAACTGACTGGTCCATCGATGTGTTGCAACACTTTCACCGGAATGCCGCCCAGAACCGGGATGCGATAGAGCGTGCCGTTATCGAGGTTTGCTTTGAGCGCGTAGTAGAGCTCTGTTCCGTCGGGTGAAAACGTCACGCCGAAATACCCGACAGGCGCGGGTGGAACGATCATCTTGTCGTTCGCGGTGCTCACCTGGCGAATGTAAAGACTCTGCGTGCCGCGCTCGCTCAACACGTAAACCATGTACTTGCCGTCGGGCGAGATGCTCGCATCGATCACGTTTCCGGAGTTTGTCAGCCGCGTGATGTTGACGCTCGCAAAATGTGCCGGAGGCGGCTCGCTTCTGAGCCACTTGTAAACTCCAAAACCACCCGCGGCTAAGATCATGAGCACCACGAGCGACGCCAGCGCAAAACCGGCTTTGTGTCGCTTGATCTCGACCGTGATCGATTCACTGATGTTGCTGATCGCACTGCGCGGCGCCGTCGAATGCGCTGCCGCCAGGTTCGCGGTCGGGTCACCCGGAAGCATGATTCCCGTTGCGTCGCCTTCGGAAGCTGAACGATCGAATTTGTTCTGAAACTCGAGTTCCTGTCTGAGTGCTTTCAGATCGAGCCAGAGGTCTTTCACTACCTGGTAACGCTCTTCACGATCTTTCTGCAGCGCTTTAGTAACGATCCGCGCGAGTTCCGAGGGAGTTCCGGGCGCGACGCGCGAAAGCGGAGCAGGGTCGGTCTTGAGGATCGCAGCCATCGTGTCGCTCGGCGTTTCGCCTTCAAACGGTTTACGCCGCGCGAGCATTTCGTAGATCACCGCGCCGAGACTGAAGATGTCAGAGCGATGGTCCACACTCAGTCCACGCGCCTGCTCCGGCGACATGTACCCAGCGGTGCCGATGACGATGCCCGAACCTGTTCGCACCTGGATCGTCGGCGCTTCAGCTGCGATCGCAGGAGCGGTTTCTTCGCTGAGTTTTGCCAACCCGAAGTCGAGGATCTTCACGTAACCATCGGGCCGCAGCATTATGTTTTCAGGTTTGATGTCGCGATGAATAATGCCGGCTTTGTGCGCGGCGGAGAGTGCGTCGGCAACCTGGATTGCGATGTTCAGGCTTTCGGAAAGCGTGAGAGCGTATCGGTTCATCCGATGCCGCAACGTCTCGCCTTCGACAAACTCTGTGACGATGATGTGCGACGCGGCCGCCTGCCGGATCTCGTAAATCGTGATGATGTTTGGATGGTTGAGCGCCGACGCCGCGCGCGCTTCCTGTTCGAATCGGCGCAGTCGATCGTCGTCTTTGGTGAACGTTGCGGGCAGCAGTTTCAGTGCGACTTTGCGGCCGAGACGCTTGTCTTCCGCGAGATAAACCTCGCCCATGCCGCCGCGGCTGATGAACGAGAGCACTTCGTAAGAGTCGATCGTGTGGCCTGACGACAGTTCTGCTCTCTCGCCGGCGAGCAACGACGCCGCGGCCTGGATCGCAGGTTTGTCAATAAACTCGCCACTCTGCTCGTGCGACGCTATCAGCGATTCGACTTCGCTGCGCAAATCCTCGTCGCCGGAACACGCCTGCGAAATAAATCGGCCACGGTCTTCCGGGCGATAGTGGATTGCCGAGTTAAAGATCTCTTTGACTTGTTGCCAACGTTCCGGAGTCATTTGCGCTGCTTCAGAGCATCATGTAAATCATTTTGAATCCTGTAATCCTGTAAAACGCCCAACTCGAAAGGCATGCTTCACAGGATTTACATGATTTTCAGGATTGACATGACTTTTCGCGTTTCCTACCTACCTAACACGCGGAGAAATGCCGCACCGTCCCTCACGCCAACTGCCGTCGCAGCCATGCGCGGGCCATCTTCCAATCACGCTCGACCGTAGCATGACCAATCGACAGCACTTCCGCAATTTCCTCGATCGAAAGTCCGCCAAAAAATTTCAATTCAACGATGCGGCTCTGCTGCGGGTCCATTTTCGCCAGCTCGTCAAGGGCCTCATTTAACGCGAGCAGATCGACTTCCGGCTGTTTCGCCAGTTTCTCAACGCTCGTGATCGAGATGCGCTGTTGCACCGACCCGCCACGCTTCACGGCCTGGTGCTGCCGCGCGTGGTCCACGAGTATGCGCCGCATCAACTGCGCCGATATTCCGAAAAAATGTGCGCGATTCTGCCATTTTGCATTCTTCTGATGGACGAGCTTGAGATAAGCCTCGTTCACAAGCGCCGTCGGCTGAAGCGTGTGCTCGGCACGCTCACGGCGCAGGTAGTTGCTCGCGAGTCGCCGCAGTTCGGTATAGACGAGCGGCATCAGTCTTTCGAGCGCCGCCTGGTCGCCCTTGCCCCAGTCAATCAGAAGCTGCGTTATGCCGTCGGGTGAACTCATGTGTGCTGGCCGGGGAAAGTTTACATCAGTGAGGGGATCCGGTTCGAACCGCCGCGTTAGTAGATGAGGCAGGAATTGAAGATTAGGAGGCGCATCATGAAAAACATTCTCAACATCGCAATCGCGACCATGATTCTGGTAGGTATCGTCGCCGTTAACACACACGCGCAGACCGGCACTCACAAAGTGGTCGCCAACATCCCCTTCGAGTTCACGGTAGGTAAGGCGACGCTGCCCGCCGGCAGATACACGGTCGCGGTAATGAATCCGACTTCGGATCGAAAGATTTTGCAAATACGCCGAATGGACGGGCGTGCAAGTGCGATGGTTATCACCACTGACGTCGCGGGTAACATGTCGGAAAACGCAAAGCTCGTGTTTCATCGCTACGGCGACCGCTACTACTTCGCACAGGCGCAGATGGCAGGCGATTCGAACAGTCTTGCAGCCGTGAAGAGTCGCAGTGAGCAGAAGCAGGCTGTCGCGACGACTAAGAAGATCGTCGTGTTAACCGCGGGATAAGCCACGACATCGGCCGGCAGAAGTTGGGGAACTCCTTGCAGGCCGAAACAGGGCCGCAGATTTTCACAAATGGACGCGGATGAGTAGTTTCAATTCGCGTTTATTCGTGAAAATCTGTGGCCCTTTTCCGTTTAAGGTTCTATGCTGTGCGTCCCGATGAGCACAGCCCCACACGTCCATATCCGCACCGAAGCAATCGCCGGAATCACCACCTTCTTCACGATGGCTTACATCATTGTGGTGAACCCCGCGATACTGTCCACGCCAGGCACAGGCATGGCTTTCAGCGGCGTGTTGACGGCCACCGTCCTAATCTGTTTTTCAATGACGCTCCTGATGGGCCTCTACGCGAAACTTCCGTTCGGCGTCGCGCCCGGCATGGGCATCAACGCTTTTTTCACTTACACGGTGATTCTTACGCAAGGCGTCTGGTGGCAGGTTGCACTCGGCATCGTCTTCTGGGCAGGCGTCCTCTTTCTTTTGATCTCCGTGACGCCAATTCGCGAAACGATCGCGAAAGCGATACCGGCTGAGTTGAGAATCGGAACCGCGGCGGGCATCGGCATTCTCCTGACGTTCATCGGTCTGAAAAACGCCGGGCTGATCGTTTCTGATCCGGTGACGTTCGTAAAACTCGGCGTGCTCGGACGTGAAACAGTGCTCGCGATCTTTGGTCTCGTCGTGACGCTGATCTTCATGATGCGCGGCAGCGCGCTCGCATACCTGGCTGGCATTTTTTCAGTGACGGTATTTTCGTGGGCAGCGGGACTCGTGCCGTCGCCGGGCAGTTTTTTCAGTGCACCTGACTTTCAAACCGTGTTTCTGAAACTCGACATCATCGGTGCGTTGAAACTCTCACTCCTGCCGGCGATCATCGGCATTCTCTTTACCGATCTGTTCGACTCGATCTCGACGTTCATGGGCGTCGCACATGCAGCGAATCTGCTGGACGAAAATGGTAATCCACGCAATCTTCGACAGGGTTTGATCGTCGATTCGGTGGCGACGTTTGGCGCCGGGCTCGCGGGCACATCGTCAGGCACTGCGTACATCGAGAGTATTGCGGGCATCAACAGCGGCGGGCGCACGGGACTGACGTCGGTGTTTACCGCGGTGTGTTTCCTGCCGTGCTTTTTTCTCGCGCCGCTGGCGGGAATGGTTCCGCTCTATGCGACCGCGCCGGTGCTGGTGCTAGTCGGCGCCGCGATGTTCAAGAGTGTCGGGTCAATTAATTTCGGCAAAATCGAGGAAGGTCTGCCGGGTTTTTTGACTATAATCCTCATCCCCCTGACCTTCTCGATAACCCAGGGCATACTCTGGGGTTTCATCGCGCACGTTGGCCTTTATCTCGCCGTCGGTCGTCGCCGCGAAATTCATCCGGTGATGTACGTCCTCGCGTTGATCGCGATCGGTTTGCTGGTACTTGAGCATTCCACAATTTCAAAGGGTCTTTATGAGTAAAATCCGTTTCATCCGCGTCATCCGTGTTCTGCTTTTTGTTGTAGTCTCAACGACCATCGTGGCCCAAACACCCCAGGACAAACGTGGGCTTGGGATCGAGAACAACCGCCCAGCAACAAACACATCCACCACGCAGGCGCGCGAAGCCAAACCAGAACTCGTCCTCCAAACCGGCTACAACAACTTCTTCGGCGCCACGCGACTCGTATTCAGTCCTGACGGCAAACTACTCGCTACCGGCACCTATCGCAGCAACACCGTCAAGCTCTGGGAGACTGCCACCAACCGCAAACTTCGCGAACTCTCGAGCAGCGCGCAAACCACGGCGTGGCTCCCGCCCATCGTCGCGTTTAGCCGCGACAGTCGTCTGGTCGCGTCTTCCGCTGGCGACAACTCGGTGAAAGTTTGGGACGTGATGAGCGGTCGCGAGCTTCACACGCTCGCCGGCGTGCAGGGTTCGATGATAGCGGCCATGGGCGTTTACTTCATCGGCTTCGCTTCAGACAACCGCCTCGTAACTGTCAGCGATGCGATCAGAGTCTGGGATCTCTCAACCGGACGCGAGTTGCGATCCTTGGAAGCCGGCGTCATGGCCGTCTCTGGTTTCACCGGCTCAGACGGCGGCGTCACGCTTTCGCCTGACGGCACTCAGCTTCTGATTGTTACTGAAGACACCGACTCACAAATCAGGACCATCGATCTCGCGAACGGACGTGAAGCTCGTCGCATCAATCTGCCTGACGATCAGATCGACAGCCTGCAGCTATCATTCAGCCCCGAAGGACATCTCCTTGCAGCAGGGATCGTCAACAAGCGTTTCCGTCTGTGGAACCTCACCACGAAGAAAGATCGTGAACTTGGACCAACCGCAAAAGACTTCAGCCAGGTGAAGTTCAGCCGCGATGGGCGTCTCGTGGCGCTCGCCGAAAACTACACGGTGAAAGTTTGGGAAGTCGCAACGTTTCGCGAATTGCCCGCGCTGAAAGTTCCGACCAGTGGAGCGGTGGTTGAGTACGCTGATGCGTTCATGAATTTCAGCGAAGACGGAAAACGGATCGCGACCGGCGGCTTCGATACGGACACGATCGTTTGGGAAACTGAAACCGGTAAGCGAATCTCAAACCTGAGCGGTCGCACAAACATGGCTTACAGCGTTTCGTTCAGCGCCGATGGAAACGAGCTTGCTTCCGGCGGCCGCACGCGCTGGGACCTGCGCACTGGCCGCGGCCTTCGAACTACTCCCGCAACACCGGAAAAGATGGCGTTCGGAATCGCGAGCGCGGATGGCAAGCTGCTCGCGGTTCGAAAAACCAACAGCAACGAGATCACGATCGTCGAGAGCCCAAGTGGAAAGTTGTTGCACTCGCTTGCGCCCGCGGGTGAGGCCGGCGTCGTGAACCAGGTGCGGTTCAGTTCCGATGGAACGATGCTCGCCGTGGTCTATGGCCCACGCGACGATCAACCTCCCACGATGAATGCATCAATGCTGCGCGGCAACCAGGTAAAAATCTGGGACGTGAAAACCGGAAGCGAACTGCGTTCGTTGACGTCGACCGACACTCCGATGCACATACATTTCACTGCTGACAACCGCTTCCTCGCAACCGCGGGAACGATGGGCGAGATCTCGCTGTGGGACGTGCAGTCGGGACGAAAGGTCCGAGACCTCGCGCCGCATACCGGATTTTCTATGTCGAACATCAAGCCGGGACAGATACCAAACATGGCCGACATCGCTGCCATGATGGAGAAACAGATCGGCGCGATGGCAGCGGGGACGATGGGCCAATCGGTGACGTCGATTGCGTTCAGTCCTGACGGGCGAATGCTCGCGACTGGCGGCTTCGAGTCGAAAGCAAACATCGATTTCGCCGGGATGATGCGTGACGCGATGAGCGGCAAGCCGCCGAAGGGAAAACAGCAATCCACAGATTCTGGCGACTTCATGAAGGATCTGAAAGTTGAAGCTGTCGGCAGGATTCAACTTTGGGACACGGCGTCGGGTCGCGAGATCGCGACGATCAAAGGCCACGGTCGAGGTGTGAGCAAGGTTGCGTTCAGTCGCGATGGGAAGTTCCTCGCTTCCGGTGGCACTGACAACACGATCAAGATCTGGGATCTCGCGACACGAAGTGTGTTGAGCACGCTCACCGGTCACACGGCGCCCATCGAGTCGATCGACTTCACGCCTGACGGCCGCATGCTCGCTTCCGCGAGTGAAGACGGAAGCACGTTTCTCTGGGACACGAAAAGCGGCGAGCATCTGCTGACGTTGATCTCGCTCGACGATGGCGGCGAGTGGATGGTCGTCACGCCTCAAGGCCTGTTCGACGGCACGCCGGTTTCGTGGAATCAGATCCTTTGGCGCTACAATCAGGAGACCTTCAACGTTGCTCCGATTGAGTGGTTCTTCAACGAGTTTTACTATCCGGGTTTGCTGGCTGACATTTTCAACGGGAAGCGTCCGCGTGTGGCGCAGGACGTTTCGAAGAAAGATCGACGTCAACCAGTGGTGAAGCTGTCGCTGGCTGGGCAGCCGGCTGAAGCAGTTGCGACGCGGACGGTGAAAGTTAAAATCGAAGTTACCGATGCGCCTGCTGATAAAGACAATCCGCAGGGCACGGGCGCGCAGGACGTGCGGCTGTTTCGGAATGGATCGCTAGTGAAGGTTTGGCGCGGTGATGTTCTCAAAGGGCAGCCGTCGGTGACGCTTGAAGAAGAGATCACGGTGACGGCTGGTCCAAACCGGTTGGTTGCGTACGGGTTCAATCGCGACAACGTAAAAAGCAAGGATGCGCCGCTCGTGTTCACCGGCGCGGATACGCTGAAACGCAAGGGCACGGCGTACATCATCGCAGTCGGCGTCAACGAGTATGAGAACAAGCAGTACAACTTGAAGTATGCGGTTGCTGACGCGCAAAGTTTTGGTGATGAAATGCGGCGGCGGCAAACGCAGTTGGGTGGGTTTGAGCGCGTTGAAGTGGTGCAGTTGCTCGATCAGGATGCAACGAAGGCAAACATTCTTGCAGCGATCAAACGGCTGGCGGGCGAGGTTGGACCACCGAGTTTGAAAGCAGGTCCGCTCGATGGATTGAAGCGCGCGGAGCCGGAAGACACTGTCGTAATCTACTTCGCCGGACATGGCACGGCGCAAGCGCAACGCTTCTACTTGATACCGCACGATCTCGGTTACACCGGCGACCGAACCAAGCTCACCGAGCAGGGCTTGAAGACAATGCTCGAGCACAGCATTTCAGACATCGAGCTCGAAGCTGCGGTTGAGGGTCTGGATGCAGGTCACCTGTTGTTGCTCATCGACGCGTGCAACTCCGGACAGGCGCTCGAAGCCGAAGAGAAGCGCCGTGGTCCGATGAACTCGAAAGGCCTGGCCCAGCTCGCGTATGAAAAAGGAATGTACATTCTGACTGCCGCACAGAGTTTTCAGGCCGCGCTCGAAGCCGCGCAACTCGGTCACGGGTACCTGACGTACGCGCTCGTCGAAGAAGGTTTGAAAACACCTGTTGCTGACACGGCGCCTAAGGACGGCGTTGTGATCGCGCGTGAGTGGCTGAACTTTGCGACCGAACGCGTGCCGCAGATGCAGGAAGAAAAGATGACGCAGAGCCGCGGCCTCGGGGTGGAAATTGTTTTTGTTGAAGGCGAGAAACGCAGCGTACAACGGCCGCGCGTGTTTTATCGAAGAGAGCTGGAAACGAATCCACTCGTGATTTTCAAACCTTAGCCAGGATTTGCATGATTCCCAGGATTGGCAAAAGAGTTCCGCGGAAAGAAGGCCGGAAGAAGGTCACTGGCCAGGCGCTGTACGTCGACGATCTCTCATTCCCCGGAATGCTTCACGGCGTGACCGTGCGTAGCCCCGTCGCGCGTGGCCGGATCACGAACATCACTTTTGAAGGCGGTCTGCCGTGGGACGAGTTCACCATCGTCACCGCCAAAGATATTCCCGGCGGAAACTACGTTGCTTTAATCCTCAACGATCAGCCGTACCTCGCCGCGGAGTTTGTTAATCACCCCGAAGAACCAGTCCTGCTGCTCGCGCACCGCGACAAGTATCTACTCGAAGAAGCACGTCGCAACGTCCGTATCGAAATCGAAGAGCAGCCCGCCATATTCACACTCGAAGATTCCGTCGCGCAAAAACAGATCATCTGGGGCGAAGACAACGTCTTCAAAAAGTATCTGATGAACAAAGGCAACGTTGACGACGCCTGGGCCAGCGCCGACTTCATCGTTGAAGGCGTTTACTCAACCGGCGCGCAGGAGCAACTCTACATCGAGAACAACGGCGCGATCGCGATTGCCAATCCTGCTGAAGGCGTAACCGTTTGGGGATCGATGCAGTGTCCGTACTACGTTCACAAAGCACTCGTGAAGTTGTTTGACTTGCCGGAAGAAAAGATACGTATCATTCAGACGGAAACCGGCGGCGGCTTCGGCGGCAAGGAAGAGTATCCTTCGCTCATCGCCGGGCATGCTGCACTGCTCGCGTGGAAGTCGGGCAAGCCGGTGAAGATGGTCTACGACCGCGCGGAAGACATGGTCGCAACCACGAAACGTCATCCGTCAGTCACGCGGCACAAAACCGGCGTCACAAAAGACGGCAAACTCGTCGCGATGGAGATCGACTTCACGATCGACGGCGGCGCGTACTGCACGCTCTCGCCCGTCGTGCTTTCACGCGGGACGATCCACGCGGCTGGTCCATACTTCTGTCCGAACGTGCGGATTCACAGCCGCGCTGTTGCGACGAACGTTCCGCCACACGGCGCGTTCCGCGGTTTCGGCGCACCGCAAAGCATCTTCGCGCTCGAACGCCACATGGATAAAATCGCAGCCACGGTCGGACTGACGCCGGAAGAGTTTCGCCGGCGCAATTTTGTTCATGAAGGTGAAACCACCGCGACGAACCAGGTGATTCGCGAACGCGTCGACATGGACCAATTGCTCACGCGCGCATTGCAACTCAGCGACTACCACGCGAAACGCGAGCGGTTCGCACGTGAAAACGCGGCCCGCAACGGGCGCTTCGGGAAAAAGAAAGGCATTGGCTTCGCGAGTTTCATGCATGGCGCCGGCTTTACCGGCTCGGGCGAGGTTTACCTGCAATCCGTCGTCTCTGCCGAAGCGACCGCTGAAGGAACGGTCAAAATACTGACCGCCAGCACCGAGATCGGCCAGGGCACAAACACTATCTTCACTCAAATCGCGGCTGAAGCTCTCGGTCTCGATCTCGACTCGATCGAGATCGTCCAACCTGATACCGGCCGCGTTCCCAACAGTGGCCCAACGGTCGCATCGCGGACGTCGATGGTCGTCGGGAAACTCGTCGAGTCGGCTGTCACGGGTTTGAAGCAAACACTGATCGGCAGCGGATTGTTAACTGATAACTACGATCAGGCACAGTTCAAGAAAGCGTGTGCTGATTACATCGACCGATTTGGTCCATTGAAAGCTTCGGCCACGTATCAGCCACCGCCGAACGTTCACTGGGACGATGAGAAGTATCAGGGCGATGCATACGGCGCGTACGCGTGGGCGGTTTACGTTGCGGAGGTTTCATTTGATGAGTTGACGTATGAAGTGCACGTTGAAGATTTTGTCGCGCTTCAGGAAGTCGGGCGTGTACTCAATCCCGTGCTGGCAGCGGGGCAGATCGAAGGCGGCGTCGCGCAGGCGATCGGGTTCGCGTTGTTTGAAAACGTGGTGTGGAAAGACGGGCGCATGGCCAACAACCAGATGACCAACTACATCATTCCGACGCCAGCCGACATCCCTCCAATCCGCGTCTTCTTCGAAGAAAACCCCTACGCCTACGGCCCCGGCGGCGCCAAAGGCATCGGCGAACTCCCAATGGACGGCGCCGCCCCCGCAATTCTGAATGCAATTCAAAACGCAACCGGTGTAAGCTTCACGCACGTTCCGTTAATGCCCGAGCAATTGATGGATCCTGCAACCCTGTAATCCTGTCAAAAGACACGATGGCCAGCGCGCAAGTAATCGAATTCAAGGTGAATGGTGAGACGCGGAGGTTGGAGGTGTTTCCGATGGCTCGCCTGCTCGATGTGCTGCGTGAGCAATTGCAGCTCACGGGTACGAAGGAAGGGTGTGGCGAGGGCGAGTGTGGCGCGTGTACCGTGATTCTCGATGGGCGTATAGTCAATAGTTGTCTGGTGCCCGTGGCGCAGGCTGCAGGTTGTGAGATAACGACGATCGAAGGGATTGCCGAGAACGGTAAGCTGCACGCCGTTCAACAGGCGTTCATCGATCACGGCGGAGCACAATGTGGCATCTGCACGCCCGGAATGGTTCTCGCCGCAGTCGATCTGCTCAAGCGAAATCCCGAACCAACGGAAAACGACATTCGCAACGGTCTCGCGGGAAATCTCTGTCGCTGCACCGGCTACATGAAAATCTTCGAATCGGTCGTGCGCGCTTATCAGAAGTAACCGATGAGGGCTTTCGTTCCAGATTACCAGTTGACGACGCCTGCCTCTCTGGCTGAAGCTCTCGCGCTGCTCAAGAACGAGCCGGGCGTTTGGAAGCCGTTTGCCGGCGGCACGGATCTGATGGTGCTGCTCGAAGGCGGCCGCCTCAAACATCGCAACTACATCAACATCTGGCCACTCAAAGAACTGCGCGGCATCGAAGCCAACCACACACACGTCACTCTCGGCGCACTCACGACTTACACAGACGTTCAAGCCAACGCGATCCTGCGTCGCGAGTTTCCAATGCTCTGCCAGGCGGCAAGCGAAACGGGCGGGCTCGCAATCCAGAACCGCGGCACACTCGGCGGTAACATCATCAACGCTTCACCCGCAGCCGATTCGCCTCCCGCGCTGCTCGCGTACGACGCTGAAATCGAACTCGTCTCCGCACGCGGTTCGCGCTGGCTGCCATATCAGGGCTTCCATACGGGCTACAAACAGATGCATATTGATGCGGACGAGCTGCTGTCGCGCATCCGGATGCCGCGCAACACCGCAGGTTTGACTCACTACTATCGAAAGGTCGGCACGCGGAAAGCGCAGGCGATCTCGAAGGTGTGTTTGGCTGCAGTCGGACGGCTCGATCACGACCGCATTGCCGAGACGCGCATAGCTGTCGGCAGTGTTGCCCCGATCGTGGTACGCTGCGTTCAAACCGAGAACACTTTGCGCGGGCAAACGCTCGACGAAGCGACGATTCAAGCGGCCTGCAAAAGTTTATTGCACGAGATCTCCCCGATTGATGACATTCGCTCGACGGCGAAGTATCGTCTACAAGTGGCGACGAACTTACTCGTCGACTTTCTTACACAACTAAGATGATCTCCAGGCATTACATTCATCGTAGTCTCTTGTTCGTGATCTGCACGATCGCATTTCCCTTCCTGATCAGCGGACAGCAAATCATCGAAACTTTCGAAGGCTTTACTACAGGCATGCGGCCCAATGCCGTCAAAGGCAGCGCCTTTTACCAGCGTGGCGAAGGAAAGTTTGAACTCGAGCCCGGTATCAAGTTGCAGGAGGGCGACTTCATCCGGACCGGCGTCGACGGTTATGCCGAGCTTTTGCTGCAACCCGGAAACTATTTGCGTGTGGGCAGCGATTCCGAATGCCAGATCGTGAGCGATCAGAACGACAGGATGCGTTTGAAACTGAACCATGGTTCGCTCAGTCTCGAGATACTCTCGAAAGACGGCGAAGGCTCGTGGCAGTTTACCAACACTCTTAGCCAGCTATACGATCTCATCCGCGTTATCACACCGAACGCCGAAGTGTTTATCACTGAGCCCGGCATCTTTCGCATCAACGTGATCGGGCGCGCGCACACTGACCTCATCGTGCGCAAGGGCGAGGCGGTGATCAACGGCCGTCGCGTGAAGAAAAATGAACGCGGCGAGGCTACAGGAACGGTCACCGACATAGATTCGAAGCTCCAGGATGCGTTTGACGCGTGGAGCCGCGAGCGGGCCGACCAGTTGGTCGACGCAAACAAACTGCTGAAGAAAGATTCGCCCTGGGCCAAACATCGCAAAGAAGGCAAAGAGACCTCAGTCGATCTTCCCGCGGAAGAAAAAGAAAACAACAACAGCAAGAGTCGTTACGTTGTTTCTGCTCGTCCGGGTACGTTGGTCTTTGTCGAAGCAGGTGTGGAGATTGGCAGGGCGAACGAGTGGAAGCCGGTCACTGAAAAATCAGAACTCCAACCCGGCGACAAACTGCGCACTGGTCCTCATACTTTTGCCGAGTTGACGATGTTGCCCGACATCAACCTGCGGCTCGACAACGACTCCGAGATCTCGTTCGAGCAACTATCGAATGACGCAATCACGTTGAAGCTGTTGCGCGGCTCGGCGATTCTCGACGTGGCGAAGTTTGATAGCAAAGAGACAACGCCCATCACGATTGCCGGCGTTTCGACTTCGGTCGTCATTGCTGAAAGAGGAAACTACCGGATCGATGCAAGCCTGAGCGGCGATGCGATCACGATTCGCGAAGGCAAGGTGACGTTCAAAGATCGCTCTGTTGGATCGTGTCGACGAATCGCGAGTGGAACCGTTTCCGAGTGTGAAAAACGAAGATTAGACAATTTCGATTTCTGGAGTGATCACCGCGGCGAAGGCGAAGTTTTCAACGGCCGATCAACCGTTTCGATGTCCACTTTTCTCGACCGCCTGCGACGAGTCAGATCTCGAAACACGGGTTTCTGGTTTCAGAATCCCGGTCAAACCAGTTTCACGTTTGTGCCGTATACTTCCGAACGCTTCCGTTCTCCGTACGGCGGCAACTACTCGACCGTGCTCTCGCCGCGACGCGCTCAACTGATTCGGTTCGAAAGTGGCGACAGGCCCTTCGGCCGGTTTCTGGGCTCACCGATCGCGCGGCCGCCGCGACCTTGAGCAAGCTGTGCTAATTCCAAGCTCCAACTATCCCCAGTCTTCCAGGAAAAATAGATGACACCTGAGATCCCCTTTCGACGAAACGTGGTCCAGCCCGTGGAATGTATTAAGGCAGGATGGGCCGTTATAAAAGATCAGTACTGGCTGTTCGTCGGCGTTTGCGCGGTGGCCATTCTGATCGGATCGGCAGTTCCGCTTGGAATTCTGCTCGGGCCGATGATGTGCGGCATACACCTGATGCTGTTGAAGAAGCGCCGCGGCGAGTTCATTGAATTCGGCATGTTATTCAAAGGTTTCGACTTCTTTGGTCCAAGTGTGGTTGCAACGCTGGCCTACATGGTCCCGATCATCGTCGTCGTCATTCCGGGCTACTTCATCTTCTACCTCGGGATCATACTTTCGATGGCAACACAGGATCCCAACGATCCGAGTCCGGTAGCAGCGCTCGGCATATTTTTCGGTTTCGCGATTTTTATTGTGGTGATGATGGTGCTCGTTATGGTTCTGTCGATCGGGTTCACGTTCTGTTATCCGTTGATAGTTGACCGGAAGCTGCAGGGATTTGAGGCTGTGAAGCTGAGTTTCAGGGCCGCGATGGCAAACTTCTGGCGCTTGCTGGGACTGTCGGTGCTCACTACTGTCTTACAGATCGGCGGAGTGTTGCTGTGTTACATCGGTGTCATTTTGGTTTTTCCGATCAACTTTGCGGCTCTTGCCGCGGCGTATGAACAGGTGTTTGGTTTGGCTAATCCGAATGAAAACTGGTCCAACCTGCCACCGCCGCCACCAACGTTCTGATGTCAGTTTTTGATCTGATCATTCGCGGGCGTCAGGTCGTGTTGACGGACGTTGTTGGTCCATGCTCGATCGTTATTCGTGACGGCCGGATCGTTGCTGTTCGCGACTACGAAGCCAACTTCGAAGGTGAAGTGATCGACGTGGACCCCGGCTCGGTGATTATGCCGGGGCTCGTTGATACGCACGTTCACGTCAACTCGCCGGGACGAACTGAATGGGAAGGCTTTCCAAGCGCAACGCGTGCAGCGGCTGCCGGTGGCGTC
>DASTQB010000094.1:0-5480 GCA_035761985.1 Pyrinomonadaceae bacterium | reverse complement strand
ACTTTTATCTCGCCGCCTTCAGCATTTCCTGCCAGCCAGCACACGAGTGCAGAACCATCGGGAAGCAATAAAACATCGACGCGCCCTTGCGTCTCACCATCGTCAACCTGGATCGGGCTTCCAAACGTCGCACCCGCGTCTGAGGAAAACGCGATCTTCACACGTTGTTGACCGCCAGAACCTGTGAACCATGCGACAGCGACATTTCGACCGGAAGCAGCGACTGCTGGTCCATTCACCGGGCAACCGTTGATCTCCCAGTTATCGGCGTGGACGACCTGCGGCTTGGCCCACGCGCCGCCGTTCTGTCGCACCGTGTAAATATCGCGCACTTCGTTCTGCGAGCGATCGCGATAAACCGCAACGATTCCTTCGCTGGAAAGCGCCGCCGACGTCTGGCAACACTCACACACGCGTTCGTCGAGTTCTGCTTCGTCAGAAATTTTTCCCGCGGCGTCGATCGCGGCGTAACGAAGCGTCATGCTCGCTGGCGACGGCTTGTCTTCATCGTGATCGTCCATCCCTTTCATGTTGCGGCCATCGAGCCAGATCGCGCCGAGCCTGCCGTCAGTCAACGGGATCAGCGAGACGAAGCCATGTTCCGTCTGAGTGTTATCGAGATGCGGAACGATAGCTTTAGTCCAGGTCTTGCCCGCATCTTTGGAGAGCGCGATGTTCACGTTGTACGCGTAAGTGGCAGAACCGCTCTTCACGAGCCAGTGCGCGGCGAGGGAGCCGTCATTCAGCGCAATCACGGAAGGGAAGTCGGCCCAGTTGATGAACCAGTTGTCGCCTTCTCCGACAGTGCGTGGTTCGGTCCATCCTTTCGGATCACGCAGCGCAGTTCTGAGTGCGTAGCGCTTCCCGTCGAGCTTTTCAACCCAGCTCAGGATAATGCGCCCGTCAGACGTTGCGCTCAAATCTGGTTCGCGCGCATCGCCAACGGCAGGCGACTCAACGGCGCGTATCACCAAGGGCGGTCCGGCCGATTTCGCAATCGATGCAACAGGCTCATTGCGACCTCGATCGCAACCCGCGGCAAACGTTGCCAGCATAACGAACATCAATAGACGCGTAGGCATTGCTCTAATCTTCAGAATTCTGGAAATCCTGTCAACTATGAAAACTCTCCTGGCAATCGTGTCCATCGTGGCAGTCCTGTCGCAAACAGCTTTTGCGCAATCCGACAAAGCTAAGAAGATCGACGAATTCATGGCGCCATTTACTACGTCAAATCAATTTTCAGGCGTGGTGCTTGCCGCCGAGAATGGCAAAGTCATCTACGAAAAGGCATTCGGAATAGCAAACGCCGACTTCAAGATTCCGAATCAACTGAACACGCGCATCGGCATCGCGTCGATCACAAAGCAGATGACCAGCGTCATTCTTAGCCGTCTGGTTGAAACCAACAGGATTACCCTTGCCGATAAGCTGAGCAAGTACATACCCGACTTTCCAAACGGTGACAAGATCACGATCGAGATGCTCGCGCGTCATCGCTCCGGCATCCCCCATCGCGTCATGCCGCCTGAAGCGGAGTCGGTAGCATACACGTCTGCGGAGTTTGTCGAGAAAGTGAAACAGGCAAAACTCACATTCGAACCCGGATCGAACCGGCTGTACAGCTCCGCAGGATATGCGGTGCTTGCACGCGTGCTCGAGATCGCGAGCGGCAAGACGTATCAACAACTCCTTCAGGAACACGTCTTCATGCCCGCGGGCATGACTGATTCCGTCGACTTCGAAGGCGACAACGTGATCGAACGGCGCGCACAGGACTACTACCTCTCACCCACCGGTCTTGTAAATGTTCCGGTGAAGAATTACTCGTTCCTCGTCGGCGCGGGTTCGGTGTACGGCACGGCGCGCGACGTTTACAGGTTTGCCGAAGCAGTGCTCGATGGAAAATACGGCGAGGCTGCGAAGACAACGCTCGTGGGCCAAACTACGTTTAGCGGCAGCGGCAGCACCAACGGCCATCGCGCATATTTCGAGATCGCGCGTGACAAGAAATACGGGTTTGCGGTTCTTTCAAACTCCGCTGGACCATTCGACATAATCACGCAAGGCTTGACGGAGATCCTGCAGGGCAAAGAAGTTACGGTGAAGAGTTTTACGATTCCAAAAGCGGTTCCGAATCCGAATAAGAACCTGGCGGAGTTCGTTGGAAACTACAAGCGCACAGACGGCGTTCCGACGGAGATCATTCTGCGAAACGAGTTTCTTTATGCGGGCGATATCAAGCTCTATCCGACGAAGCCCGACTGCTTCTTCGAGTATCGTTTCTTCGGCGAAGTGTGTTTCGCCCGGGATGAAACAGCAAAAATAAAAGAGGTGAAGTGGAAGGGTTTTAACTTCGACTTCACCTGGGTAAAACAGTAAACCGCGGATGACGCGGATGAAGCCAACACGGATGAACGCGGATCAGAGCAGGATCTGATCCGCGTTTATCCGCGTGAATCCGCGGCTAATTAATGCATTGCCTCGGGCGCATGATGTTTCCGTAGATGTAGTTCGCGACGCTCGTTCCCACTGACTGTCCCGCCACGTTATCAAACGTGAAGTGAATGCCGCCGTACACGCGTGCTCGCGCTTGTTCGTTCGCCATGGCGCTGAACCCTGCGTACGAACGCGTGGCACCACCGGCACCCGCCCACGTGTGATCGAACCGAATATCATCACGTCCGAAAAACTGCGCGAGGATCGTCGCCTGCGACGTACCAATCGCCGCCATGTTGCCGGCATACGACGGATACGGCGGATTCGGAATCAGCGATAACCAACCCGGATCCGGTGTCGTATTCGCGTTGCCGTCTTCATCCGCGCGACGAATCGCCGTCACCGGCCTCCACAAACCATGCTGGAACTTGCTGGCAAACGTGGTTTGCAGTGCATCGTGAAGCGAGATGTTTGTTAGTGCAAACAGCCGTGCTTTTTCGACGGTGGTGATGTTGCGGGCGACAGAAACCGTGCGCGCGACGTTGTTCCACACCAGCAGAAAGTTAGTTGGCGTGTTGACGTTGGCCCACAAACGTGCGACCAGTGTTTGATCCGCAGTGCGGATAGTGCTGTTCACTGAGCCGAGCTCTTTGACTTCGTTCAAGTCGGCTGCGTACTGCGCGCTGGTCATCGATGGTGGCGGATTCGGCGCGAATTGAGTAGCCGAAGTGATTGCAAACGGCTTGACTGATGGATAGTGCGTAAACGTCGCCGGCGCATTCGCTGGTGGAGCCGGCTGCCAGTTGCCCGGAGTCGCAGGCAAGCTGTACGGCGGCGGTGTAACGGTCCAACCGTCGTTCGCACGCGCCGCAAGCATTCGCTCGGCAACGATCTGTCCGACTCGAATGCCCTGCTGCGCGCGATACTCTTCGATACCCTGCAGCGAGATCGCCAGTTCAGCATCGAACACGGCAACGCGCGTCGGGTAAAGTCCAACGAGAACGTCGCGGGCGGCTTGCGCGGCCGCCGCCTCGATCGAAGCGTTAGGCGATCCCGGTACGTCTGTTAGATAAGGCGTGTGTGTGCCCGCGATTGAATTGACTGCGTCAAACATCGCGGCGTGCATGATTGCGTAACTGCGGACCGGCATGATCGTGCCCGGATGTTGGCCGGGTGTGAGGACGGTCTCCATCAGCACCCGGTTCCATTGCAGAATGACATCTTCCTGCGTCACGGGTATGTTCGCCGTGCCGCTGTTGAACGCCCA
Source organism: Pyrinomonadaceae bacterium (assembly GCA_035761985.1). GTDB lineage: Bacteria > Acidobacteriota > Blastocatellia > Pyrinomonadales > Pyrinomonadaceae > PSRF01. Next base: position 1,774 of record DASTQB010000094.1, on the reverse strand, counting down.
GCCGCGTGTCTGGACGCAGATTACGATAGCCAGTAAAAGAAGCCCTTGAAGAAGTAATTTGTGTTTCATGTTCGTGTCTCCGTCTTTTCTCGTCACAACAAAATTTGAGTTATCCTTGTGCGCCCTCGGCCCAGTTGCCGAGTCAGCGAGTTCAGCCAAGTTCCATTCGCCCACGCGCAGAGGTTTGCCGGATGGGTGCGCGGAAGTACTTAGAAATGCGCTGAATTTTTCTGAATGAGTTTCTGAAAAGCGAAATGTCTGAGGAAAAACAGCACTTTTACGAGTTCGGGCCGTTTCGGCTCGACCCGCTGAAGCGTCGTCTGATGCGCGACGGCGACGCCGTGCGGCTGACTCCGAAGGCGTTTGACCTGCTGCTGGTGCTGGTTGAGGAGCGTGGCCGGACGGTTGAGAAGGAAGAGTTGTTCAAAAAGGTTTGGCCGGGCGTGGTGGTGGAGGAGAATAACCTGAACCAGAACATTACGGCTTTGAGGAAGTCGTTGGGCGATAGCCGGCAGGAGAGTCAGTACATTGCGACGATTCCGGGAGTTGGGTACCGGTTTGTGGCGGATGTGTCGTTGAAGAGCGACGAGGCTGGTGTTTTGCCCGGAGCCGAGCTTGGACCTTTGGACCAAAGCGGCCGTGAGGCGCCGCGTTCGAGAGGGAGTTTGTTGGGATATGGGTTGGTGATTGTTGTTCCTTTGCTCATGGTGGCGCTCGGGTTCGCGTTGTATGCGATGAAGAAACCGGCGCCGGTTGCCGTCTCGTCAATCATGGTTTTGCCGCTGGAAAACCTCTCCGGCGATCCGGAGCAGGAATACTTCGCGGACGGCATGACTGACGCACTCATCGGCGACCTCGCGAAGATCGGCGGCCTGCACGTCATCTCCCGAACCTCGTCAATGCACTACAAAGGCACGAAGAAACCATTGCGCGAGATCGCGAAAGAGATAAGCGTCGATGCTGTGGTTGAAGGAACGGTGCAACGTTCGGGCGACCGCGTCGTGATTCGCGCGCAGTTGATTCATGCGGCGACTGATCGACATCTGTGGGTCGAGACTTACGAACGCCCGATGCGCGACGTGCTCGATCTGCAGAGCGAGATCGCACAGGCAATCGCACGCCAGGTGCGGATCAAAATGACTCCCGACGAACAGGCGCGGCTGACGTCGCGACATCCTGTTCGCCCGAAAGCCTTTGACGAGTTCCTGCAAGGACGTTTTCTCTACTGGAACCGTCGTACGGGAGAAAACCTGACTACGGCCATCAGCCACTTCCAGAACGCGATCAAAGAAGACCCAAACTTCGCGCAGGCTTACGTCGGCCTCGCCGATTGTTACAACGCACAAGGCGCAGTGCAGGTAGCGGCCATGCCGCCGGTCGAAGCGAGAAGCCTTGCTGAGCAAGCCGCGACGAAGGCGCTCGAACTCGATCCGGGTTTGGCCGAAGCATACAGCGCGCTTGGTTCCGTGAATTTGTTCAATTGGAACTGGACAGCGGCCGAACAGTATTTCAAACGCGCGATCGAGTTGAACCAAAACTACGCCAACGCTCACAACTTCTACGCGAACTTCCTGATAACGAGAGGGCGAATCGACGATGCGATCGCCGCCTCGAACCGCGCGCGTGAACTGGATCCGTTTTCACTCTCGATCAGCGCACAGCGAGGGTTCCTGCTCGAAAACGCGCGTCGTTACAGTGAAGCTATCGAACAGCTTCAAGCAGTGATCAAGATGGATCCCAATCACTACCAGGCTTACTGGATCCTGGGCCACAC
>DASTQB010000093.1:0-16879 GCA_035761985.1 Pyrinomonadaceae bacterium | reverse complement strand
GCGGTGGGCGCATGTTTCTGTCTTGCCGCACGCGTCGCTCACGACGAGTTGTTCGCAGATCGCTTCGCACGTCCGTTCGATCTCGACTGGCGCCCGCGCTTCTTCGTCAACCCGTGTGAACTCGCACCGCTCGATGACTCCGCACCGAACGCGTCTCTTGAACAGTCAACCGAGGTGATTGAGACGCGTGAGATCCCAACCGGCTCGCAAACAGAAACGCCGCTGGAAGTTGTAAGACGACTTGTCGCAGAACGCCTTGAACTCCCAACTTCTACGGTCCAGAACGACAGCAAACTTCTTGACGATCTTCACTTGAACTCGATTAGCGTGGCCCAACTCGTCTCCGAAGCGGCCCGGCACCTTTCTCTTCCACCTCCGCCGGCGCCGACGCACTACGCCAACGCAACCCTCTCTGAAATCGCGAACGCCCTCGACGCTGCGGCACACGCATCAGCCACAGACGGTAATGCACAGGCAGAAACAGATCCGTCGGGCATTGACGAGTGGGTCAGAGAGTTTTCCGTCGAATACGTCGAACGCGCTCTGCCGCGGCGCGATGGGCCAACTGAAGCAGGCGACTGGCGCATACTCGCTCCGCCCGATCATCCGCTTAAAAGCGCCGTGGAAAAATCCTTCGCACGCTCGGGCCGCGGCGTCGTCGTGCTTCTCCCGACTGAACCCAACGAGAGTCACATCGATCTCCTGCTTGACGGCGCGCGGGCGGCCCTGCAAGCGGGCGACGATTTTCGTTTCGTAGTCGTGCAGCATGGAACTGGTGCGGCGAGCTTCGCGCGCACACTGCACCTTGAAGCAAAGAACCTCAACACATGTGTAGTTGATGTGCCTCCGCAACATCCGAAAGCGGCCGAGTGGGTGCTGGCAGAAGCGCTCGCCGCACGCGGCTACGTGGAGGCGCGCTACAGTTCCGACGGCAAACGCTACGAACCAGTTCTGCGCCCGCTCGTGCCGGAGACGGATGTGTGCGAACTGCCACTCACGACTGACGACGTGTTAGTGGTCACCGGTGGCGCACGCGGGATCACAGCGGAATGCGCGCTTCGGCTTGCACGCGAATCCGGCGCACGAGTGGCGATCTTCGGCCGCTCGCAACCAGCGACTGACGATGAGATCGTCGCGAACCTCGAAAGATTCAAAGCGGCAGACGTTAACTTCCGTTATTACACTGTCGACGTCACCGACCCGGCTGCGACACTCGAAGCGATCCGCGAGGTCGAGAAAGATCTTGGCCCGGTCACCGCCATCCTGCACGGCGCAGCGCGAAACGTTCCGTGCCTGATCGAAAATCTCAGCTCGGATGCGCTCTCTGAAACCTTAGCTCCCAAGATTCGCGGCGCACAAAACCTTCTCGCGGCGATCGATCCCGATCGGCTGCGTCTCTTCATCACCTTCTCGTCGATCATCGCGCGAACCGGACTGCCCGGCGAAGCACATTACGGCCTCGCGAACGAATGGCTCACACGTTTGACCGAAAGCTGGCAAACCACACACCCACACTGCCGTTGTCTCGCAATCGAGTGGTCCGTCTGGTCCGGCGTCGGCATGGGCGCGCGTCTCGGCACCGTAGACGAGTTGGCGCGCACGGGTATCACGCCGATTCCGATCGAGAAGGGCCTCGACGCATTGCACAGACTCCTCCGCCGCAAATCCACAAACACGGCTGCGGTGGTCATGGGCCGCTTACGCGACATGCCAACCCTCAAAGTCGAACGACCCGAGCTTCCGTTCATGCGCTTCCTTGAGAAGCCGCGTGTCTACTATCCAGCGATCGAGCTTGTCGTAGACGCGGAGTTGTCGACAACTAACGATCCCTATCTCGACGATCACATCTTCCGTGGCGAACGACTGCTTCCGGCCGTGATGGGCATGGAAGCGATGGCCCAGGTCTTCATGGCGCTCGCGGAGACGAACGTGCCGCCGGTGTTCGAACAGGTAAAGTTTGATCGACCCGTCGTGGTAAGCGAGGGCGCAGCCACGACGATTCGCGTCGCCGCGCTTGTCCGAACTCCCGGCTGCGTGGAGGTGGTTCTGCGCAGTTCGGAGACGGGTTTTCAGGTCGATCATTTCAGTGCAATGTGTCGGATGGCGGGCGTACCTCCGGAGCCGGCACACCACACAATCCGCGACCATCCGCGTCTCACTCTCGATCCTGCGAACGACCTCTACGGCAAAGTGCTGTTCCACACAGGCCGTTTTCAGCGTCTGGGCGAGTACCGCACGCTCAGAGCCAAAGAGTGCTCGGCTGAGATCGTACCGAACGGAAAGGTCAACTGGTTCGGACGTTACTTGCCCGGTGCTCTTGTGCTCGGAGATCCAGGCGCGCGCGATGCTGCGATCCACGCGATCCAGTCATGCGTTCCGCAGATCTCACTGCTGCCGGTCGGCGTCGAGAGAGTGACCGGTAGCCTTAACGCGCCGGTTGGCCCACTCTTCGTGCATGCGAAAGAAAGAGAACAATTACCGAACGGCTTCATCTACGACGTGGAGTTGATCGATGCCGAAGGTCGCGTGCGAGAGCGCTGGGAGCGGTTGCACCTGCGTGCGATCAGCGGCGCTGAGTTCAACGGTCCATGGCCCGAAGGTTTGCTGACGCCGTACGTCGAACGCTGCCTGCTGGCGTTAGTTCCGGGCGCGGACGTTTCGATCACATTCGAGCGCGATCAAACTTCTGATCGCCGCGAGCGCAGCACACGCGCAATCGAGCGAGCACTCGGCACCGGCTGCGTCATCAGGCGTGCAGATGGAAAACCAGAGGCTTGCGACGGACGCAATGTATCAGCATCTCATTGTGGCGATCTCACGATGGCCATCGCCGCCCGCGGTCCCGCCGGTTGCGATCTCGAAGTGATCGTTGCCCGATCGCCCCAACTCTGGTCCGACATGCTCGGCGTCGAGCGATTCAAACTCGCCGAAGTCATCAGCCGTGAAGCACAAGAGTCGCTCGACGTTGCAGCCACACGTGTCTGGACCTCAATCGAGTCTCTGAAGAAAGCAGGTGCGGGCACGACTGCTCCACTCGTCTTCGCAGGCGCGGCGCCTAACGGCTGGATCCTGCTCGCCTCCGGTGAGTTGAAAATCGCCTCGGGCGTGATTAAGACAGACGGCGTAAAAGACGAACTCGCAATTGCGTTGTTAACGGGAGGCGGAGATGCGCGCGTATGAATACCGGCACGTCGTCGGCTTCGAAGAGACGAACCTGGTCGGCAATGTCTACTACGCCAACCACGTGCGCTGGCAGGGGCGCTGCCGCGAGATGTTTCTGCGTGACCGCGCACCGGAGATCATCGAAGCGCTGAAGCACGGGCTCGCGCTCGTGACCACACGCGTGTCGTGTGAGTTTATGGCAGAGCTCGTCGCGTTCGACGAGGTGATCTTACGCATGCGACTCGGCGAATTAGCACAGAACCGCATCACGATGAACTTCGAGTACTGGCGACATACCGCTGTCGGCGAAGAACTGGTGGCCCGCGGCGAGCAACAAGTCGCATGCATGCAGCGCGAGGGTGAGCAGGTGTTTCCGGTACCGGTGCCCTCGCAGTTGCGGGAAGCGTTGAAAGACTATGCGTGAACAGTTAATGAATGAAAACGGCGCGAATTCGGCGAGCCGCGATGACACTGTTGCCTCACACAGGCGCGCCGTCGAGCGCGTGATCACTACCGCACGAGAGCGGCTGTGTGAACCGATCTCGTTGCGAGACATGTCGCGCGTGGCCTATCTCAGCACGTTTCACTTCAACCGCGTGTTCCACCAGATCACCGGACTGCCGCCCGCGAAGTTCATCACGGCGATGCGGCTAAACGAGGCGAAGCGTTTGCTCCTCAACACTGACCTGAGCATCACAGACATCAGCTTTGACGTAGGCTACACAAGTCTCAGCACTTTCAACCAGCGGTTCACTCAACGAGTCGGACTTGGCCCACGTGAGTTCCGGTACCTTGCCGACCGCATCACTCCAGCGTCCGTCCAATCACTCTGCGCCCACTTCGCGGAACTAACAGAGCGCTCAACGCTTCACCCATCGGTTGAGGGTTTCGTCGACTCCCCGAAACCCACCGAGGGACCGATCTTCGTCGGACTCTTTCGCGCGCACATACCGCAGAGTCGACCTGTCGGCGGCGCACTTCTCACGTCACCCGGCGCGTTCAGTATCGGGCCAGTCGCCGATGGAACCTATCACCTGCTCGCCGCCGCGCTGCCGCGACTCGACGACACGCTTGGCTACTTGTTACCCGATAGTGCAAACCTTTCGGTGGGCGCGTGGAATGGACCAGTGATCGTGCAGCAGGGCAAAGCCAGTGGTCCATACAACATCTCGCTAAGACCGATGGCCCTGACCGATCCGCCGCTCCTCATCTCTCTGCCGTTTTTGCTGGCTGACACACTGAAGTAAAGCCAGGCCGCGGATGACGCGGATTCCAGAGCCTGATCAGGCTGGGAATGAGTAGCAGCGTGGTGACTGCGCAGGTGAGAAGGCACAGGCAGATCATGACGCCGAGCTGCACGTTCGGCGCGATCTCGGAAAGTAAGAGCACGGAGAAACCCGTTGTGATCGACGCCGCGCTGACGCAAACTGCCGGCCCGGTGATCTCGAGCGTGCTGCGCAAAGCTTCGCTCGACGACATGCCTTGTCTAAGCCTCTCGCGGTAAGTCGTGGTCAGATGGATCGCAAAATCCAACCCGATGCCGAGCGCGATGCCCGCGAACATCGAGTTGGCGATTCCCAGCGGCGTTCCGGCGAGCGATAACGCGGCGAGGACCAGTAGCAAACTGAAGCCAACGGGCAGGACGGCGATGAAACCCATCCGCACCGATCCGAGCAGTATCGCGATGAGAATCAGATCGGTTACAAGCGCGAGGGCAATCGAGGTCGCCTGCCCTTCGACGAGCAAACGCACCGTCAGGTAGCTGATCCATCCATCGCCGAAAGGTACGATCTTGTGGCCCAGGCCCTGGGCCAACATTTCGCCTTCGGCCGCTCGCAGCACGTTGTCGATGCGGCTGTAGTCGGCGTTACGAATGAAGACGGTGACGCGTGCCCAGCGGTGGTCGTCGTCAACCTTCTCGCGGATCGGCGCCTTCGTCGATTCGGAGAGCGCCTCTAACGCCTCGTCGACGTCCTCCTGTTTGAGAGGGACGCGTCCACTACGCAGGGCTGCGCGGTAGACGCCGTAGCTTAAGCCGGCGACGACGGACGAGTTGGTCCTCACGATGTCGTTGAAGAGCGAGTTGACCGCGCCGACATGCGGAACTCTTGCAAGCACCCATTCGAGCGATCCGAGCGAAGAGATACCTTCCTTGCTGTTGAACCAGCCTGCACGGTTTGCGTCCACCATCAGTTCGAGCGCCGTCGTCCCCGCGAGCTTTTCGTTGAAGAACCTGTCGCCTTGCACGATGTCGCTTTGAGTTGGGAGGTTTCGAATCCAACTATCGTCGACGCGGAGACGCGTGGTCGCGAGCGCAGCGCAGACCGCAACCAGAAGCGCGCCGATCGCAACGCGTCGTGGAGTCGCCCAGCTCGTCAACAAGCGCAGTGCGGACGCTGCAGGACGTCCGCCGAGGGTCGCGTCGCCTTTCACGCGAACGTTCGGTTTCACGAGCGCGAGTAGAGCCGGAAGCAGTGAGAACGTGAACAATGTCGAAAAGAGGATCGCAGCCGAACCAAAAATTCCAAACACGCGCAGCGGGTTGAGACTCACGGCCGCCATGGACATCAGTCCGACAATGGTTGAAACGGCAGTGATCCCAACAGGGCGAGCCGCACTGCTGAACGCTGCTTCAATCGTCTTTTCGACCGTCGAGTGTTCGGCGCGCGCAGCAACGTTGAAGTAATGGCCCAGCGCGTATACGTCGTCTGACACGCCGACGCATATCAGGACCACCGGCAGCACCAAAGTCGTGACGAACACGGGCTGACCAGTCAGCCCCATCAGGCCCGACATCCAAACAAGGCTCACTCCAATTTCCGCGAGTGACAAAAGCGCTGGCACGGGGTGGCGAAACGACAGAAACAGCATGATGCCGAGCACCGCGACTACGGCCGGAATCAACCGCGCGAGGTCGCGGGCTGTCGACTCGCCAAGGACCGCTTGCGCGAGTGCGGACCCACTCAGATACATCGAGTCTTTGCCCGACGACTCGCTCGCGATCAGCGCGCGCGTGTCTTCAAGCAGTCGGTAGCGGTCGGCGCCCGGCTCAACTTTCGCGATGATCGCCGCTCCCTTGCCGTCGGGCGAGACCAGCATGCCGGTGTTATAACCGCGCCTGCCTACGTCGCGGCGCAGCTGTTGAATGGTCTCCTTATTTAATACCTCCTCCGGTCGGAACAGCGGACTTGTATCTACCTTGTCATCAACGAGCGTGGTACGCGGCACAGTCGAAATGCTGACAACGGAGTCTGCGACGACTCCTTCAACACGTGAAAGACCGTCACTCAAACGCGCGATGCGTTGCAGTGTCTCGGGTGTGTAGATGCCCGACTCCTCGTTCCCTACTCCAATCAACACAAGATCGCGCAACTCGAAACGCAACGCCGCCTCGTCGCCTTCGGCAAACTGCGGAAGATCGAAAGGAATCAGCGAACGGCCGTCGAGACGCAGTCGAATGCGTGGGATGAAGACAAGCGCAACAACCGTGATTGCGCACACGAGCGCGATGATGAGACGCGGGTGTCTAACCGAAAATCTCAGCAGGTGAGTTATCAGGAACACAAGTCGACCTGTAACGTAAACACGCCAGGTTTTCTTGTTCAATCTTGCTAAAGTCCGGAGCGCCGATTTCGGGGCAGGGTACGGAGGCGCACAGTCTTTTCGCGGCTACTCGTTCATGCTGTTAGTTGAAAGGTGGGAAAACCGATGACAACTGGTCGTGATGAAGTGGACGCGGACGCCGAAGATCTGGGAAAGGAGTCAGCGTACGAAGGCACAACTGAATTCAAGCGGCGCTTGCGTCGTGGTGACGAGTCGAAGGGCGATCCCGACGAACGCGATATCGCCGGCGACTACGCGGGAGATTCGTCAACGAGTGACGATAAATAGTTCTCTGGTGAAATGTTCGGTTTGCGGGAAAAACAAACTTCGGGGCACTGGGACTCGAACCCAGAACCTTGCGCTGATCTGGCGCTAACACCGCTTAAGGCGGCTGCTCTACCTGTTGAGCTATGCCCCGTTAAATTTGGTCGCGGTGGAAGGAATCGAACCGACATCTCTCGATTATCAGTCGAGTGCTCTGCCGTTGAGCTACACCGCGATAGTTGATCCGCATGGTGATCATTGGAAGCCCGCGGAGGAGTTGAACCTCATGCCCTTCCGCCCAGCTCTTACGGGTTCGGTTTAGAAGACCGATGCCGGGAGCGCGGGCCAATGTTCAAAACTTGGAGTCAAGAGCGGTTGGTGAGGGAAAATCCGCCAGGTGCGAATCGCCGCTCTTGAAGTTAAAGCTAGTCGAGAAACACAACTGCTCTTGCGCCGGGCGCCTGGCTCTCTGTGTTCATCAACACGCGATGCCAGCCTTCCAGGACAACAGTCTTGTGATCCGGATGCGATACGCGGCCACAGACATAAACCGTGGCATTTCGTCGCATCGCCCTCCAGCCCCAGTTTTTTGCATCTGGATTGGAGTCGAGCAGCCATGCGTACCCGGTGGCAGCCAAACCTTCCGGATACCGCCTGCAAACGTAAACAACCTCTCCGCCAGTTCGATACAGGAACTGGCACATGTGAGATTTGCTTCCTCCACCACGGCTGATCGGTTCATTTTTCAGAACTAGCTTTTGGTTTACTACGAGGGCAGGAGCAGGAATAAAGAACCACTCACCTTGTCGAACAAACGCTTCGTTGCGACGTCGAAATCGGTTCTTGTGGCGCTTGACCTTTTGACTGACCACGCCGCGAACCTCGGGTGGTTGCAGAGCTTCCATCGCGTTCACAACGTTTGTAACTGAATCGCCCGGAACTGCACAGACAAACCAGTGACGTTCGTCATGACCACACAGGAATTTCTGCTTACCATTTTCACGTCGCGACATCAGAAGCAGATGACGGAGATGTGGCTGAATATCGACTACTTGATATTCAACGCGGTCACTCGTTTCTACTCGGATGTCGAAGTATTCACCGCGGCGGTCGGATCGAATGTCGATCCCGGCCGGGTGTAGTCGAGCAACGGCTTCGCTAATCTTTAGTCGTGCTCCCATGCGTCTAAACATGGTTTCTAACAACTGAGTTTCCATACATTCTCTTTCTGGTTAACGGCCCTGATGAATCGGGCCGATGATTCATACAACGCGGGACTTGGGCCGGCTCCAAACTCAAGAGAATGTGAGCCAACAACTAGCGACCGCGACCTTCGCTCGCTGTGCGCGAATTGAAGGATCTAGAGGCATCAGTTTCTGTTTGTATCTGCATTCGTTGACCTCCTGGTTGTAGCAAGCGCCACTTGCCGTTGTTTAAGATTGGACCACGATGAAACTCGAACTCACGAAGGATGCTTGCCGTTCGTTAAGATTGGACCACGCTTGAACTCACGAAGCATGCTTGCCGTTGTTAAGATTGGACCACGCGATGAAACTCGAACTCACGGTCCTGGATTGCTTTTCTTAGCCTGCGATAGCAGGCGTAAGCGTAAAGCCTGGGGCGCAAGCCCCAGGTTGATGTCCCAGTAAAGGGTCGGAGCCCGCGATAGCGGGCGAAAGTCCGTAACGTCACGCTGTCGCCCGTGTTCACGGGCTCGGCGCCTTCTTTCGTGATCTGATCCTGGGGCTTGCGCCCCAGGCTTTACGCTTACGCCTGCTACGCAGGCTCAGCGACTTCTGTGCGTCGATCGCAAATTTCAGATCTCGTGAATCGAGATTTCAAATCTGCGATCCATCTGTGTTAAAAAAACGGATGAAGGCAGAGAGAAACATTGCCGCGAACAGCGTGGTCCCCACGCGCAGCGCGCGCGGGGTGCAAGCACACTTCGAGGCACACTTCTCCTGAGGATGGCGAACTCGCGCACTCTCGCAAAGGACCGAGTTCATCATCCGCGAAGGCTCCCTGCCTTCATCTCTCGCAAAACGGGTACTTCGATTATCAAAAAACTAAAGGAGCGGGCTTTTAAGCTTCCCAGGGAAGCTGCCCGCTCCTTCAAGTCTCTTGATTTTCGCTTTGAGATTTGGGAGCGGGAGTCCGCTCCCGCTGAATTACTGCCTTAAATTACGGCTAATTATGGACAATACCTGTCCGCGTCTGCCGTCAAACGTATTGTTCGCTGACAACGTCAGGCCTAACGAACAGTCGACTGAATACATGGCGGCCCTCGGCTGCGATGTCATCGGCTGTCCGTTATGTTTCCTGTTCGTCAACATCAAAATGTTTTTTCTTCATGTAGCGCGCAGTTCGTACGCGCAAGCTGCTTTGTATAAAACAGGACCACTCGGCCTGTCAAGCTTTTTTCAAAAAGTTCTCAGCGGAAAGTCTCCGACATGTCTTCGATTTGCCTCCGCGCTCCAGGACTGACTTCCTCGACTGTTTCCAAAAACTTCGGGTGCGTCATCGCCGAACCCAGGTAGGTCCAACGTTGCGCTTGTCGCTGAATCGCGCGGAACTGCTCCTGCTCAGGTTCACTCAAGTGCCGTCCGGCAGCGCGTTGTAATGCCTGCATGTCAAACTCGACTTGCTGCGGAATGCCGCCGTCGATTAACCCTCCGATCGCAGCGTAGTCGCTGATGCCCTTTTCGATGTCCTTCGCACTATGGGTGTCGGTCAGTGCCTGGACCATCAGCGTGTCGAGCTTCGTGTGCTGCGCCTCCTCCATCCAGTGATGGCGCAGTAAGCTCTTGAATTGCGGATCGAGTCGTTCGTCGTCGTGAACGCTTTCGAGATAATGCTGTTGCGTCATCCACTCGATTCCCAGGATCACGAGCGCCACTCCCAGCGGACTATGGGCCAGGACCGCCTTGCCGACTTCCTCAGGTGGCCCGATCTGTTCGCAGTTCGTCCCGAACTCTGCCTTAAACTCTTCCGCAAACTTCCTGAACAAGTGAATGTGCTTCGCTTCTTCGCTCGCGAACTGCAAGAGCGCGCGCGTGCGATAGTCGTCTTCATTCAAATGCGGCCTTACATGATCGAGCACAAACGGCAGAATGAACTCCTCGACCACGCCGAACGTGTAGAGATAACCGAAGCCGCGAATCTGGTTGAGCAGAATCTTCTCTTCGCCGCTAAGAAATTCCAGCGGCTCTACTCGCGCCAGCGACTCGGGCAGGAATGGTTTAGTGAAATCGAGTCGTTTGTCACCGCCGATGATGTCTTCAATTCGCCAGTTGGCTTTTACCGACGCTGCCAAAGTGTCCTGATAGTTGTAAGTAGCTGTGAGCATAATCCCTCCATTCATTGTGTTTCAAAGCATTGCGGCAATGCCGCGTTACAACTAGAATCTTGCGCTACAACGATCAGGTGGGCCATGCTCGTGCGTCCGAAGAAATTGACGCAACGTCCAGCGAGCACGATCAGTTTTGCCGCGAGTCCGGAAATTTTTGCCGTTAGACCAGACGCGACATGGATGTGTTCTCAGAAGTTCTTCGCGGAGTAGTGTTAAAGGGCGCGCTGTATTTCAACGCGGAGTTTTCGGCGCCCTGGGCATTCAACACGCCGCCCACCGCAGAGCTGGCCCAACTGCTCGCTCAGCATGACGCGCCGCATCTTCTGATCTATCACTTCGTGGTTGAAGGCTCGGGGTTTCTTCGAGTCGCCGGTGACCTGCAAATTGCGTTAGGTGCGGGCGATGTAGTTGTCGTGACGCATGGCGATCCTCACGAAATGTGTAGTGCGGTCGGCGTTGGCGACAAACTTTCAGAAGCAATGCAAGCGAAACTTCGCGCCCAGGATTTCACGGTGATGCAAGCCGGCGGTGGCGGCGACGTGGCTCGTTTCGTTTGCGGATTTATGGTTTGCGATCCGGTGTTGTGCAGTCCGATCCTGCGAAGTTTGCCGCCTGCTTTCAAAGTTAATCTTCGTACTGATCGTGCAGGTAACTGGCTCGAGAGTTTGCTGCTGCATTTGGTTGAGGAAGCAACTTCGGGCCGGGCAGGCAGTGAAGCCGTGCTGGCGAAGATGTCTGAGGCGCTGTTTGTTGACACGTTACGTCGGTATTTCACCGGTTTGCCGAACGAGGAAGTTGGGTGGTTTGCTGCGGCGCGCGATCCGATCATTGGAAGGAGTTTGATGCTCCTGCATTCGCGCACTGCGCATCCGTGGACGATTGCAGAGTTAGCGAAAGAAGCCGGATCGTCGCGCTCGGCCCTGGTGGAACGCTTCACACGATATCTCGCCGAACCTCCGATGGCTTATCTGATACGGTGGCGACTCCAACTCGCCGCCCGCGCGCTCGGTTCCACGTCGCGCGGAGTTGCAGACATCGCCGAAGAAGTGGGCTACGAATCTGAGGCGGCATTCAACCGCGCCTTCAAGCGCCACTTCGGTTCCCCACCCGCACGTTATCGACGAGAGCAACGGGCGAAGAAGATGTCCTTATAACTGTTAGTGTCGGGGGAAATCAGGACACAGATTACGCAGATCACAAAAACCGATCTGTGTACTCTGTGTTCTTAAGAAAATGTGATCACCCGCCCCCGAGTTTTGTTGAAGAATCGGACGACAATCGAAGCCGTGTCATCGCGTGATTCGGAATTGGGGTCCATTCCCCGCCATCGTGGTAAAATGCGCTTCGTGAATACGCAAGACCAACAACCGGTGGAGCATTTCAATAGCCTGCTGGAATGGCTTGATCCGAACCGGGAGCGCGCCGCCGAAAAATATCGGGGGATTCGGCAGTCTCTGATTAAGATATTTACGTGGAGAGGAGTAGCGGATGCCGAGTCGGTCGCAGATGAAACTCTCGACCGAGTCATGTCACGCGTTGACGAGCTAAGGAGAACGTATAAGGGGGACCCGAGTATCTATGTTTACGGTGAGGCCAAGAACGTGCTGATTGAGCAAAGACGTGCGCGAGGTCATGACGTGGAACTCACGGACTCGGTTCCCTCAAAACAAACGACGGACATTGACGAGGAGAGGCGTAATGGCTGCCTGCAGCGCTGTCTTGCGGAGCTGAGTCCTTCCAGCCGTACTTTGATTGTTGATTATTACAGTCGAGAACGTACACGTACGGATAGACAATCGTATCGGGAGGAGCTTGCTAGAAGGCTGCAAATTGCTCCTGATGCACTCCGGGTGAAAGTGTTTCGAATTCGGAAAAACCTGGAGACGTGCCTTGAAGCCTGTATGAAACAGAATGGCACGCATTAGCCCGATGGGCTGACTCGTATATTCAGTGATATTCTAAATTACTTGAAGCAATTTTAGCGCGGCGTCTCTCTGCGATCTACAGGATAAGATTGGATGTCACAAAACCTATCGGAAGAGCACCTTATCAGACATTACTTTTTGGACGAGTTGCCCGAGAAGGAGCAGGATCTTGTGCAGGAGCGACTGCTCATGGATCCGGAGTTCTTTGAAGCATCTCTGATAATAGAAGACGAGTTGATGGACGACTATGCGCTAGGACTGTTATCCCCGAACGATAGAGTAAAAGTCGAAGAGAGCTTGTTGAAAACTCCGCAACAACTTAACAAAGTTCAATTCACCAAAACGCTCGAATTGTTCATCTTGAGTTCGGAAAAGCTTGCCACTGATCACGAAGATTCAACCGAACTTCCTCCGCTCAAACCACATCGCCTTCGTCAATTGTTTGAAGAAGAAACGGTGGCTCGCAAGTATGTAGTGTCACGATATCAAATACTCATTGATCGCAAATATGTAAATGGATTGTCGCCCAGTGAAAACGAAGAACTTGAAAGTCTTAAGGCAGCATTAGATGAGATGGATGAGCCTTATTATGACGCAATTATCAAACGGCTCCGCGAACTTGTGGAGCAACGAGGAGTTTAATTGCCTTACTACTTGCGGCGCACTCCGGCCCCAACCGTTAAAGGTGGCTATCGCTCGTTCCGGCCATTTGTACGAGAGGACTTTTCACGACAGTGTGCGTTTTGTCTCTTCTCTGAACTATTAGCTGGCGGAGAAGAGGATTTTGAGTTGGACCATTTTCGACCGAAACATCGATTTCCCGAGCTGCTGAACGATTTCTACAATATTTATTACTCCTGCCATCCCTGTAACCACATCAAGCGAGATTCCTGGCCGCCACCCGCTCTCGAAGAACGAGACATTCGCTTCGTCGATTTGTGCAAAGAGGATTTTGCAGCCCATTTTAGCGTTGAAAAAGATGGAACATGGAACGGACTAACAAATCCTGGCAAATATACAATCGATAAACTGAACCTTAATCGCAAACATTTAGTGACCCTCAGAGGACTCCTCGAAAGGCTTGGGATCCACGTTCACAAAGGAACAGTATCCGAAGAAGTTTTGAATGCGTTGATTGAAGAGTTCGATCTACCCTGACGAAGGCTTTTGTTAACGGAGTCAAAAGGAGCGGAGGCGTGAAACGCCTCCGCTCCCGTGTTGCGTTCAATTTCAAACGCCCTACTGCAATGTCACGTCGTCAACTCTGAAACTCGTTGGCAACGTGACGTCGTTCGTGCCGCGGAATTGAATCCGCACTGTCTGCCCGGCGAACGAGCTGAGATTGAACGGTCCTCTCAACACGTACACTCCCGCCGTGCCGCTGTTCTGATTACTAAACGTCGCAAGCGTTGCGAGCAACGTCCCCGTCGTACTCCGTACTTCAATGAAGAGTCGATCGAAAACTGATGCCCCCGCAGCTTCGCTGGTTGTGATGTTCAACCAGAACTGCAGATTTGAACAGCCACTCGGGACAGTTACCGTTTGGAACAGAGTCCCGGTCGAACTATTCACGCCATTAAGAATCATGTAGGCAGTTCCACTGTGCGGGAACGATCCCGTGCTGCGCGTTACCTGCCCACTAATGGTCCAGGGCGTCGTGCCGGTTTCGAATCCCGGGTTGACGATCGCGTTCGTACAACCGCCTCCAGTGCCGGCTTGCGATACGCTGTGCGTCAAACCCGCAATCGTCAGCGAACCAGTTCTTAACGTGGTGGCACCATTGGCGGCAACAGAGTAGCTCACTGTGCCACTACCGGAACCACTCGCACCGGACGTGATCGTGATGAACGAGCTGTTGCTCGCAGCGGTCCAGTTGCAACCCGCGCCCGTAGTCACCGTCACACTTTGCGTTCCACCCGCCGCCGCAAAGCTCGCGCTCGTTGGACTGATCGAGAAGGAGCAAGTGCCTCCGCAATCGGATGGTAAGTCAGTTGCCGCAACGTGAGTTGTGCCATCGTTACCGACCGCCGACACGCCCATACCGTGACGTGCAAACACAGTCCAGATCGCGCAGCGGTTTGCGCCGCCATTCAGGTTCTGATCGGCCTGAAGGATGCCGTCGCGTGCGTTCAGGAAGGATGGACTCGTAGGTGTGAACTTCATCCCGTTGAGCACAATGCGATCTGTGATCGCGGCGCCAAGCTGCGTCCGCAAATCCCACAGTGTCGCGGCCCAGACTTCGCCGTCCCTGTGAACCTGGAAGCCTCCAGCGCCGACGTCTGCGTAAGAGTCATGCACGGTATTGGCGGGAACAGAATAAGGCGCACGCCGAATGCCGTTCGGATTACCGGTAGAGTATTCGCCCACAGCGCCATCGTTGTTGAGTGTGATGGCCCAGTAGTCAGACCAGCCTTCACCCATCGCGCCTGACTGTGTACCGCTCAAGCCGCCACTGCCGTTGCCAATCAGCCGGTTCGAGATGCCGTGTCCGTATTCATGGAACACAACGTCGCCATCGACCGAACTATCGCGGTCAGGCGTGGGCGCGGTAAACAGAAACTGTTGCATGCGCGGGCGCGAACCATCCGGCGGCGTCGCGAAGTTTGCGTTGTTTGTTCCTGAGCCATCCTGTGCCTCCGCTCTGACTGAATCGTTTCCAGTGCCGCCGCGACCGAAGTTGTTTACCTGGAAGTTGCGCGACGTCTCGGTAAAGCCAAGGTTGTATGAGAAGTCGTGCATGATGTTGTTGTAGTAAAAAAGATTCGTCACAACAGCGGCCTGTTGTGTCCTTGGGTCGACTGTAGTCGAGAAAGGAAATGTGAAGTCCTGCGTCGCCGACGAAGCATGACCGTTTGACAGGCCCGTGGTGTTGTTAGCATCAGGCACGTTGTCAGCGTTCGTATCGAGATATGCCTCGACGTTGTTGCCGGTGGTTACGGTCGAAGTTCCCATCCAGCCGGCTGACGTGTTGATGACCGTGTCTCCGACGAACGAAACGAGCTGGCGTGCGCCTTTGTCAGGCGCTTCGGTGTAAACCGTGCCTTGCGCTTGATGCACGTAAAGGTTGTGACGGAACAGAAGATCGCCGGTATAAGCGTCGAGTAGAATTTCATACCACTCGTCCGCGCCGACTTCCGCAAAAACGTGCCAGGCGAGACGACTTTCATCGCCGACTCTCACGACGACCTGTTCTGAAAGGACGTCCTCGAGATTTACATTCAGCGGATTGGCGAAGCGAGACATTTCCGTCGGCGTCTGTCGAGTATAATTCTCGACAAAAGACGGGAAGACATTTCTGCCCGCATGTTCAAACGCTTTCTGAATGGCGCTCGTTTCGTTCATCGCTCCCCTGCGCCGGACTGGTGGGCCATCGACCAGAAATCCTTCGCGTACGTTGAGCACTTCGCCGTTCTTGTTAACGACGACCTGGACCTGTCCCTGAAATACCTTTAGACCACCGACGGTCTGCGTGTAATTAAGGAAGGTCGTTCCCTGATCGTTGTCTTCGTTTTCCAGTTTCAACGATTCGTTACTGGCGCTCGGAAGCGCGAAGAGTGAGCGGCCATGTCGCGCAAGAAATTTACGCGCGATGTTATCGGCAGTATCTGATTGCGGTTCTGAAAGCGTGCCGCCATCGATGAAGAAGTTCTTCATTGCGCCTGCATCGTTAACTACTGCGCGCAGATTTGCAGCGTTCTCAGCTCTGAGTGACGAACGGAATTGCCCCACTGCAGACGCGCGCGAGCGACTGCGAGCGTTCTGCATGGCAGCCTGCTGGCCGGAAGCTGAACTAAGGTCCATGTCGTTAAACTCGCGACCGCCAGCCAGGCGAATGTCAAAGTTTGGCAGGGCGCGGTTGGCAGATGCTTGTGGTGGTGTTACTGGCGTTTGCTGTGGTGCAGCGTCTGACTTCCATAACGGTGAGACTATGGCAGCCGCAGCGACTACAGCGAAAACTGTGAAGATCAAAATCTTACGAATCATTTGGCCTCCTTTTGGCTTGGGTTGAAGGCAGCACTCGCCCGTTATCTTGTACAAGGTGGAACACTGGCCCACCTCGTGGTTTTCGATCAGGTGAGAAATGCCCTAGCTGGTCTTTTAATTACTACTGTGATCTATCGATCGCATCGAGAACAGTGAGACACAGGCCTTACTGTCGGTTGTGAGACTTGCACGGGCTGAGTGAAAACTTCGGGAGATTGTTAGGGTCTTGTCTTGGGAGCGAGGGACGCACAGAGTAGCAGATTGCCGTGGCAGTGTAAATGTAATGGTAGTGGGTGTTGTTAGGGGGACGCTTTTACGTTACGCCCCTAAACGAGTGGATCTGAAGTTAGTAGATAGCGACGACAAGGTTTTGATGAAACAGCGTGCTCTACCATTGAGCTATGGCCCCACAAATTGGAGCCACCGGGATTCGAACCCGGAACCTCGTGCGTAACAGGCATGTAGTTCCACCAGCATTCGTCGCTATCTACCACGTTTCTCAGCTCCGAGTTTCGAAGGCACTTAAGCCATCGAAACTCGGAACTGGTTTACAGCACCACCGAATCGATCACTCCGATCCAGTGGTCGGCAT
>DASTQB010000092.1:0-5303 GCA_035761985.1 Pyrinomonadaceae bacterium | reverse complement strand
CCTCTGCGCCAACCGCCGGCAATGCACGGCGTTCAACCTTCCCGCTGATCGTCCGCGGTAACTCTTCGAGTTCCACGTACGCGCTCGGCACCATGTAGTCCGGCAGTTCCTGTGCTACGCCTTCCGCCACGTCGACTGTCTGCACGCCTTCCGCCAGCACAAGGTATGCACACAGGTACGTGTAGCCACTGCCGTCCTCCCGCTCGATCACGGCCACGTCCAGCACGCCGGCCTGACCGCGCACGGCGTTCTCCACTTCCTTCAACTCCACACGTGCGCCGCGCACCTTCACCTGTTCATCGCGTCGTCCGAGGTACTCGAAGTTCCCATCCTCCAGCACCCGGCCCATGTCGCCCGTCTTATGGACCAGGTCATTCGGATCGGTTGAGAACGGGTTCGGCACGAACACCGCCGCTGTTAATTCTGGTTGGTTGTAGTAACCGAGCGAACGATACGGCGTGCGGATGTAGATCTCGCCGACCATCCCGCGCCCGCACGGCTCTCCGCGCTCGTCCAGCAGATAGGCTTCCGCGCCAGGAATCGGCTTCCCGATCGGCATTACTTCTCGTTCCTCGTCTCCTGGACTTACGCGATAGCTGAACTTCGCCATCGTCGTCTCACTCGTGCCGTACAGATTCACGAGGCCGACACGCTCGCCGTACACTGCTTTCCACTTTCCGACGTCACGTCCCACCAGTGCTTCGCCCGCCATCACCACGTAGCGCAAAGAACTCAGTTCTTCAGCACGCAACTCTTCATTCACGAGCGCGCGGAACACTGACGGCACACAATGCACAACTTCGATCCGCGCCTGCTCCAGCCACTGCACCAATCCGCGTCCTTCCAGGATCTGCTCGCGCCGCTCCGGCACGCACACCACACCGCCCACGCACAGCGGCAGGAATATGTCGCGCAGTGAGCCGTCGAAGGAGGGCGACAGCAGTTGGCTCACGCGCACACCCGCGCTCACGCCTAACTCTTCGATCTCCCAGTTAATGAAGTGTGCGATCCCTTTCAGCCGTCCGGCGATCGCTTTCGGTGTGCCGCTCGAACCTGACGTGAAGTAAATGTAGCTCAGTTGGTCCGGGTCGCTGTTCACGCGCGGCGCGACCGGATTGTGATACTCGAGAAAATCTTCCAGCACTTCCACAGGCGCCGCAGCTACTGACTTCTTTGTGCCATTCGTGCCTGCACCATCGACTGAAGCTGCGCACTGCAACGCGAAGCCGACCTGCGTCGCAGATGCATCCACGCAGATCACGTTCAGTGGACCATTCACTCGTGCATTCAGTAGTTCACGACCCAGCGCGGCTAACACTTTCGTCTCAATGAGCAGAAACTCCGGCGGAGCAAGTTCCATCAGCTTCCGCAAGCGCGCGGCGGGCTGTCGCACATCGAGGGGCATGAACGCTGCGCCCGCTTTCAAACTCCCGAGTATCCCCACGATCGTCTCGCCCATGTAGCCGGCCAGCAGCGCAACGATCGTCCCTGGTCCAGCTCCGTGACTCAGCAGGTAGTTTGCGAGTGTGTTAGCTCGCTGGTCCAGTTCGCCGTAACTCAGTCGCCGCTCACCACACTCAACCGCCACCGCCTGCGGGTCCCGCGCCGCTGAGGCCTCGAACATGTGGGCCACGCTTACGAACTCCGCTCCCGAACTCAGAAGGTTGTCTCGACCGAGTGTGGTCAGCCGCCGACGTTCTTCCGCGTCGATCATCTCGAAGCCGGTAATGCTCTGCTCCGGCGCTGCGACGATTCCTTCGACCAGCCGGCGGAAGCTCTGAAGCATCTGCTCGATCGTCCGCGGTGCGAATAGATCCGTGTTGTACTCAAGCACCAGCCCAAGCTCTTCGTCGCGCTCCTCCACAAACATCGTCAGGTCGAACTTCGCCGTCCCGCTTTCGGCGCCCAGTCTGCTGACCTGCAATCCTTCCAGCTTCGCCTCCTGGCCTGCACGTGCGTTCTGCATCACCAGCATCACCTGGAACAACGGCGTGTAGCGTGCATCGCGTTCCGGCGCGAGTGCTTCCACCAGCAGTTCGAACGGCACGTCCTGGTGCGCATAGGCTCCCAGCGTCACCTCGCGCACTCGCCGCAACAACTCCGTGAACGCCGGCTCGCCTGACAGGTCCGTTCGCAACACGAGTGTGTTCACGAAGAACCCGATCAGCGGCTCTGTTTCCGCACGGTTGCGGTTCGCTATGCCGGTGCTCACTACGATGTCTTCCTGCCCGCTGTAGCGCCACAACAACGTCTGAAACGCGGCCAGCAAAGTCATGAACAACGTCACGCCTTCGTGCTGCGTCAACGCTTTTAGCCCCGTCGTCAATTCTGCCGGTAAGGTCAGCGACTGATTTGCGCCGTTGAAGGTCTGCACCGCCGGCCGTGGATAATCGGTCGGCAACTCCAGCACGGCAGGCGCACCGTCCATCTGTTGCTTCCAGTAGTTGAGTTGCTTCTCGAGGACCTCGCCCTGCAGCCATTCGCGCTGCCAGTGCGCATAGTCGGCATACTGAATCTGCAATTCCGGCAACGGCGAAGGTTCACCCTTCGCGTAGGCGTCGTAGAGCGTCGTCAACTCGCGGATCAGCACGCCCATGGACCAGCCGTCACTGATGATGTGGTGCATGGTGCAAACCAGCACATGCTCCTGATCAGTCAATCGCAGGACACTCGCTCGCAACAATGGACCAGTTGAAAGATCGAACGGCCGCTGTGATTCTTCCGTCGCTACCCGCCGCGCTTCTGCTTCACTGCTTACGTCCAGCACCGGTAACTTGAACTCCGGCTCTTGATCGATCAGTTGCACCGGCACTCCATTAGCTACTCCAAACGTCGTGCGCAACGATTCATGCCGCCTGATCACTTCCCTGAAACTCTGCTCCAGCGCTCCCAGGTCCAACGTGCCTTGCAGCCTCACTGCTGCCGGAATGTGATAGAACGAACTGCCCGGCTCCAGTTGGTCCAGGAACCACAACCGCTGTTGCGCAAACGAGAGGGCGAGATCTCGATCTCGGCCGATCGCGACAATCGGAGGCGCCAGCGTTCCCTCCGCAAGTTTCAATGCGGTCTCGACAGACGCCGCCAGCTCCACGAGCGTCGGATGTTCGAACACGCGCCGCACCGGAAGCTCGATCTGAAACACCGCGCGCAGACGCGAGATCATCTGCGTTGCAAGCAGAGAGTGCCCGCCGATCTCGAAGAAACTGTCGTTTATGCTGACCTGAGCGACGTGCAGGATCTCCATCCAGATCCCGGCGATCACCTCTTCAACGATCGTTCGCGGCGCGACAAAAACTTTGAGCTCTGCATGGCCGGTATCGAGGGCGAGCAACGCCTGGCGATCAACCTTGCCGTTACGCGTCAGCGGCATCTGCTCGAGCATCACGAATGCGCTCGGGACCATGTAGTGAGGAAGTCGCTGGTCCATCCAGCGGCGTAGTTCGTCCGCAGTCGGCCGTGGCTCCCCCGTGGCAACGAAATAAGCGATCAAACGACCCTCGCACGCCTCGTCCTCGCGCACCAGAATCGTCGACTGTTGCACAGAAGGATGACCCGAGAGCGTGCCTTCGATCTCTCCGAGCTCGATACGGAATCCACGGACCTTTACCTGGTGATCCCTGCGGCCCAGGAATTCGATCGCGCCGTTCGGAAGGTAGCGCGCGAGATCGCCGGTCCGGTAAAGACGAGCACCGTGTTCTGTCGCGAATGGGTTCGCGATAAACTTTTCTGCCGTGAGTTCCGGGCTGTTGTGATAGCCGCGGGTTACGTTGAAGCCTCCGATGTAGACCTCGCCCGTGGCCCAGATCGGAACCGGCTCCAGGTTGGAATCGAGCAGGTAAACCTGAGTATTCGCGATCGGGTATCCGATCGGAACTGTCGCGCTGTTGGGGTCAATCTCGTCAACCGAATGAGTCAGGACTCCGACGGTGGTTTCCGTTGGTCCATAGTGATTGAGGATACGGCAGTCCGGAGCCAGCGTCTTCAGCTTCTCGATCAAGCTCCAACTCGATGCTTCACCGCCAAGGATCAGTCGCTCGCGCGGCAAGACTTTTTCAGGTTCGGAACCGGTGAGTAAGGCCGCAAGATGAGACGGAACGATCTTCAGACAATCAGCCGGATGACGGCTGAAGTAATCGGCGAGTGCATCAGGATCAGAAAACCGCTCCGGCAAAACAACGTTCAGGCAGCCGCCGGAGCACAGAGCAGGAAAGATCGCGGTGTTGCCTAAGTCTGCGGCAAAGGTCGACGCTGTGGCGAACGTCGCGGGGAACGGAAGCGCTAGAGTGTCGAGAATGGCGTGTACGTAATTGAGCAACTGCCCGTGCTCGATAGCGACACCCTTTGGAGCGCCCGTTGAACCAGACGTGTAGATCACATAGACCAGGTTTCGGGCTGTAGTTACCGGTGACGGGTTCTCACCGCTTTCGATCGCAATTTCATCCCAATCGGCGTCAAGGCGGAGGCATCGTCCGTTGTATTCAGGCAGTCCGGCGGACAAACGCTCCTGCGTCAGCAGCACCGGCGGCTGCGCGTCATCGAGGATCAGTTTCAGACGGGCAGCTGGATACGCATGGTCCAACGGAACATAAGCACCGCCGGCTTTGAGGATGCCGAGCAACCCCACAATCATCTCCAAGGAGCGTTCGACGCAGAGGCCGACGAGCACTTCCGGTCCTACTCCCAATCGTCGCAGGTGATGGGCCAGTTGATTGGCCCTGCGATTCAACTCGCCATACGTCAGTGCCTCGTCTTCACAGATCAGCGCCGTTGCCTCCGCGTGTTGTTGCGCGTGGGCTTCGAAGATCTGGTGGACACACGTGTCCGGGTATACGATCGTGGTCTGATTGAACTCTTCGAGTAGCCTGTGCCGCTCGCGATCGCTCAGGATCTTCAACTCGCCTATCGCAACGTGAGGGCGCAGGACGGCATCAGCAAGTATGGTCAGAAATTGATCCGCGAGCCGCTCGACTTCATTGGTGTCGAACAAGCCGCGGTCGTAGTGCAACTCTGCGATCAGCTCACCACTTCTCTCGAGGCACGAGAGCTTGAGCTCGAAGCGATCGTGACATACGTACTCCTTGTAGATCGAAAATGAGAGCCCTGCAGCGTGACAACCCTCGGCCTGCTCGCTCCACTCGAAACAAGCCGGGATGAAATATGCTGCGAGCTCGTTATCCGTTCCGTGCGCTAAATAATCCCACGCAAAACAATCCTGCCACTTGTAAACTTCCTGGCTCGACTCATCGCATTCTCGCAACAACTCCGCAAACGTGTTGCTCTCATCAAGACTGCCCCGCACAGGC
>DASTQB010000091.1:0-13790 GCA_035761985.1 Pyrinomonadaceae bacterium | reverse complement strand
GAGCAGCAACGCAAGCGCGGAGTGCCGCTGATCAAGATCCTGGATGATCCTAATCCCGTCGTGGTCTACATTGCGCTCGAGGAGATGTCAGCGAAGTGGGAGCCGGCTTACCTGAAGATACTTCTTGATCTGATGGGCCATGAAGACGGCGGAGTACGTTGGTATGCCACGCAGACTATCAAGGAAAAAGTGGACAGGTCATTTGACGAAACTCTTAGAGGCCTGCTGAACGACAAAGACTTACGCAAGAGAGGCCTCGCCGCATACATCGCCGTGCATCTCTGGAAGCAGGAGAGCTTCGCCACGATGCGCAGTATGCTGAAAGAAGAATCACAACTGCTGCGATTTGACGCCGTGTCTGCGCTTATCATGGAAGGAGGCGACGCCGGGCGCGCGATCGTTTTTGAACACTTACCTCGAGAAAGCCATCCCACGTTAAGAAAGACGATCGAGTCGGCACTCAAGCCGGGCGAACCCGGGTAGGTAGACAATATAATCCACGAACCAAATTAGACACGCGTCCCGAACGTCGTGGGAACATTGCCGAGGAGCTTCGGCATCAATACAGTCTCAGCTACTATCCGCACGCGGCTCTGCAAAGCGGTGGGCGTCGCGAAATTAAGGTCCGAGTCGATCAACCGGACCTGGCGGTGAGAGCGCGCGACAGCCACGTGCAACGAGTTACGCCAAAGCAATAGAGCAGCTCAGAATAACTTTTCTATACCTCTCGCGCGGTTATATATTTAGGGCCATGCGAGTTCTGCGCTTAATGGAAGATCTGTTAGCGATCGAAGCAGAAACAAAATTTTTGTTATCTGCGGGCGATCGTTCTCGTGAACAAACATTGATGCAGGAACTCTTGAGGATATTCAACGAGGCCGAACTTCTGTTTGGGCCAAGAGATACCTCGTTTCCACTGTCTACACCTCGCATCACCGAGTGTGCCAGTTCTCGAACTTACACCTTGCGGCCGTTGCGGATGACCAGAATATATCTGAGTCGCGAAGCGAAGGTTAAGCCGTGGGTTGCTTCGCTGGAGCTTGCTCATGAAGCGGTCCATGTGCTGAGCCCCGGTTTCGCTCCGACGGTCCTGGAAGAAGGGCTGGCCGAATGGTTCGCACAGCGATACGCAGGTCGCGTTCATGGGCTAACCTTCGAGACAGGTTTGAATGCTAAGGCTGATGCTGCAATGCAGGCCGTCTCGACTCTCCTCGCTAAGAATCAATCGGTGATAAAGCACTTGCGAACTCGTCAACCAATCATTTCGAAGATCGATAAAAAACTTTTAGTGGACGTGGCAGGTATTACGCCCGGTCAAGCAAAATTTCTCTCCGCCGATTTTCTGAGTTACTGGCGAACATCGTCTGCCCGGAGCGGATTTGCTGCCGAGGGCGCTGAGCGCCTCGCTGCCTGCCTGCGCTCCATCTGGAATAAATGAACTTGAGTGAACCGGACGTATTCGAGGCTGCAATTCAGGCCGAGAAGGCTCGAAATTTTGACGAGGCGCTTCGGCTGTATGAACGCGCATCCCTCATTGACCCTGCGGCTCCTCATCCACGACTGAGGTTAGCCTCTCTCCTTCATGATACCGGCAAATGGAAAGAGTCAATTCGTGTTGCGCGTCAACTTACGAAACGCTGGCCCACGTTTTCTTTTTCATATGTCGTTATCGCACGTAGCTATGCTGAGCTCGGTCGATGGAAACTGGCCGAACGCTTCTACCGCCAGTCACTGGCGCTCAAGCAGGAACCGTGGGTCTGGGTGTTGCTCGCGAAGGCACTTGATCGTCAAGGACGGCACGACGAGGCGGAAGAGTGTCTTCGCAAAGCGCTCAAGGTCGATCCTGATTACGATGAAGCTCACTACAACCTCGGTTACATCTATAGAGCAAAAGGCAAACTCGCTCTTGCGGAGAAGCACCTCAGACGGGCCATCGAAATCGATCCAAACTATGGACTAGCCTATGCTGAGCTGGGCCAGTTATTGATGGGACAGAACGGTAAAACAAACGAGGCCGTATCCTGCCTACGGAAGGCCCTTCATCACAATCCTGACGACGGGTGGTCCAGAGCGTACCTCGCAAACGCACTATGGAGACTTAGAAAACTGAAAGCTGCTGAAGAGCAGTATCGCAGGTTGATGGAAATATGGCCCAACCACTCTCTCCCATATTGGACTTACGGTTACTTTCTTGCTGCCGAGAGAAAAGACAATTCAACTGCCGAACGATATTTGAGGAGGGCGGTTGAAATAGAACCCAACGGCGCGCAAACACACTATCATCTGGGAAAACATCTGTTGCTTACCGATCGAGTAGAAGAGGCTAAAAGATTCATCACCAAAGCCGCACGTCTGGGAGATTCGAGAGCCCGCGAACTGCTTCAGCAAATCAAAGGCAGTAGATCAAATGCATTTTCTTGACTTCACCAACAGAGGGATTCGACTGACGCCGAAGCTTCTGTCTTTTACGGTGTGTGTGATATAAGGCGCGCGGCGTGCTCATCAACCCCTTGAAGCCTATAACATGAAGATCTCACTCCTCTTTCTTGTTGCCTGCGTTCTCTTCCTGAATGGCCCGATTGCTTCCGGACAGGAGCGCCAACGGGATCCCGGACCACGGACCGAACTGCTCACGATGAACGGCAGCAAGCCGAGTCTTAGCCAGACGGGCGAGGGCATCACCTCATACAAGATCGGCGATCTATACCAGCGTGGTTCGACAAAAATAACGCTCGTTAAGGCCGCAGACGCACCATTCAAAGTCGAACTCCCGATCGGCTACACGCTTTTTAACGATCTGGTCTATCGAGTTGAAACGAACGCCGTATTCACTGGACCAACCGACGTCACCTTCAGTTTGCCTTCAGCGCGCACGAAAGAGACATTCGATCAACTCCGGATCCTGTATGCAAGACCTGATTACGCCGACCCTGATGTTCCGAGATGGATCGATGCAACGGCTGAAGAAGCTTTCATCAGTCGCGACGGAATATGGCCGTCAGAAGCGGATATTCGTCAGCGTTTCAGAGATTTCAATACGCGAACGCTGCACGCCATCACAGCGGAGGATGAGCCTCTCGTTATGGTTATCGCCCTGAAAGATTCATCCAAGTCGAGAGAGAGATTCACTGCGGATCTCGCGATCGGCGGAACGGGCCCTGCGCAGGTAACCGAAGGACGATCGGTAACCTACCATTTACAGATAACAAACAAAGGACCAGACGCTGCGAGTGCCATATCGCTGCACGCTCACCCAGGTTTTTCATTCTCGTCGGTGGAGGCAAGTGTGGGTAAGTGCAGGATGTTCGCGCAAAATGTTCACTGCACATTTCCGAGTTTAGAAAAAGGTCGCACGATCGACGTGAAGATAATTGAGACTTGCCCCTGGGGACCCAACTTGCCGGCGGATTTGCCAGAGCAGGGGAAGCCGAGGGCCTCGGTCGGAAAACACATAACGATAGAAGCGACCGAGCAGGATCCTGTCGGTGAAAACAATCACGTGTATTTCTATACGGAGGTATTTTCCGATCCCAACAAGGGACCTGAGATCGAATTAACCAGTCCGACCTTCTCCCGGACTTTTCAGGGTCCCGCGGCGACAGTGCCGATACGTTTCAAAGCTTCAGATCCCGATGGGTTCATCAAAAAACTGGAGTTGTATACGCATACGTTACGGCCCGTAGAGCCGCAGTTGTTAGGTGACCCAACAATGCGTTCCGAAGGAGAGTACGAGTTTATTTATAAAGACGCTCCTTTTGGTAGAAACTGGATCAGGATCGTGGCGACCGATAATTTGGGCCGCGTCACCCGCAGTGAGTCTATGGAGTTTTTCGTGAACGGAACCGCTAAGGTCCAAATCACCAGTCCAAAAGCCGGCAGTAAACGTAGTCTTGCGGACGGCGAGTTCACAGTTACCATTCATGCCACCCATCCGTCTTCGCGTCTGAAGAAGGTTTGGCTCAACCTGGAGGATAATGAAGCGACGCCAATCGGGAACGACAATTACGTAGTGAAGATGAAGTACTGTACTCGACGCTGCGAGTTGCAGGCGTTCGTGATCGACGAGAATGGTGTCGAGACGCGTTCTGAGGAGTTGGTATTCACGATGATGGAAGCTCCGAAGGCGTATCTCAACTGGTCTGACGGAGAGTATTCACGCGAATTTGAGCCGGGTAAACTGTTCAGGGTGAATCAACTCGTTCTGTTTCCGCGAGCGCGCCATCAACTCGCGCTTGACGGAAAGATCGCAAAGCTTGAAGTGTTTGTAGACGGAGAGCCCATTTGTACTGAGGATTCACCGACGTTTGGTCTTGGACAACAGTGTGTGTGGAAAGCATCTCCGGGCATGCACAAACTTCAAACAGTTGCCACGGATGAAGATGGCGCGGTTGGTAAATCGGAAGTTATCGAAGTGGTCATCGAAAGACCTTGATCCGAATTATACGGACTACTCGACTCGCAACGTGCGATCGCGAAAGACCGCCGCGTCGGCGCTAGTGAGTGAACTGCAGTAGACCAGAAGAACGATCGCGCTCGAAACAGCCAGTTTGATGATGCAACTTAACATCGAAAGCTCCGGGGTACGGCAAACTTACCGTAACTCGCCTTGTTCACTGATGCATCGCTCGACGCGCATTTTGTCCGGCATGGGGCCGTTGCCCTTATAACTCAGCCAGGCGACATCTTTGATACCAGTGGCCCAGACAGCTCCGGAAACATCCCAACCTCCATGCATGATCGTTGCGATGCTTGTGAAGATCGGAACGATAATTCTCCGGAGTAAATTCGCTTTAGTCGTTCTTTCAGGGAACTGTACATAACCGTTCACGTCGGTCAATCGGTTTTCGGTGGAACTGTTGCCATCGAGGTATAAGCGATAATGGCCCCAGCTTTGTGTGACGCGCATATTTGCGCATGCAGTTCCGTGCACGTCAACCACCTGAACTCGCCATTGAGGAATCACGGTGGTTTCAAAAGGGACGAGTAAGACCAACGCCACGTAAATGATCACGATCGTGAGACGACGCGTTTTCAGCACAGGGTTTGAAGGTTAATGGTTATCAACCCGGATGACTTTGAAACAACGCCGAAGGCGTTCGCAATGTCTAATGCAGCTTTATATTCAAGGTTCAGCAACGGGTAGTGGTCCCTTTTAAACAACGCCGAAGGCGTTCGCTAATTTCAGCCCAGGGTTGGAGCGCAGCGACAACCCTGGGTCACTTTGCAGCTTTTGTATTCAACCCTGAAAGGGTTAGGCGCTTGGCGAACCCTTTCAAGGTTCAATGACTAGACTTGTCTTTCTGTCCCAGGGTTTTCGCTCCGCTCAAACCCTGGGCTTTCTTAGCCTCGATAGCAGGCGTAGGCATAAAGCCTGGGGCGTGAGCCCCAGGTTAACGTCCCAATAAAAGAGGCCGGAGCCCGCGATAGCGGGCGAAAGCCCGGTAGGTCTTCACGCTGTCGCCCGTGTTCACGGGCTCGGTCCTGGCTTTGCGATGTGATCCTGGGGCTTGCGCCCCAGGCTTTATGCTTACGCCTGCTTCGCAGGCTCAGCGACTGGTGTGCAAAGCGCACACTGGATTTTGTTGCGGGTCATATGCTACACGAAGTCAACTCGATCTTTACAGATTTACCTCACCGCGCTGGAGTGAATGATGCCAAACAAAAATGTCCTTACCTGGTCTTTAATCATCGGTGGCGTAATTCTGGCGGCAATAGTGATTGTCGCCTTCATGGTCTATCCAATCGTTGCCGTCTTTTTTCGTTATAGGCGCCCCGAAACGCCCGCGGAACTCCGCGAGCCCAGAATCGTCATTGGCGCTGAATTTCTCTCGCGCAATCAACTCCTCACGACGGCTCAGTTCAAGCCGAGCTTTGCCTCGGCAGGCATTGGCCGAATCGAAGATATCGCTATCGGAGAACTAGATTCCCATCCTGGTCTTGATGTTGCTATCGCGGGCGATAACGGCGCCGCGATTGTTGACCGAAACGGGGTAAAGCGATCGCACGTTCTTTACGAATTTGAACTCGACGAAAGCAAGAAAGGCATCTTCAGTAGTCCCACGTTTAGAACGATACTGGGTGATGTGCAGGTTATTGATATTGAGGGCGACGGCACCTGTGAGTACCTGGCACGTGGAAGCCTGGATGGAGCCGCGGTGTTTAATCACCAGGGCAAGCGCCTCTGGTCCTACGGTGCATTTACGAAAGAGAGAACATCCATCGACAATCTGGCAGCAGGCGATATTAATGGTGATGGAGTAGCTGAGTTTATCGCGGGCTGGAATGGCCTGGAGTTGTTCGACAGGCACGGCAATAAAGCGTGGGCGCAACCCTCGGAAACCGGTTTCTTCCGGATCGAAGTAGTCGACGTAGATGGCGATGGAAAGAATGAAATCTTACATGGCAACGGACATAGCCTGATTATCAGGGACGGGCGGGGCCAGGTTTTCAAAGAAGTAGAGATGCCCTTCTACGTTTCCCAGTTTCAGTTGTGCGCCATGCCCGGTCCGAACGAGCCGTCACACGTTTTAGCTGTCGAAGACGACCATATCTGGCTAGTTGATTTCAATGGGCAAGTCGTTCATAAGTTTGCGGCTCCTCTTAGTAGTTTCAGTATGCCGCGACAAACTTCCTGGGGCGACCTTGAAGACTTCGGCTCGGGCGAAACGAGCGTCTACAAAGCAAAAGGCGTGTGGGTGAAACTCAAGGAAGCGAAACCCGCGTTTCTGGCGGTTGTCACAAAGTTTGTCGCAATTGATCGATCAGTGCTCTACATTTACTCGGCGGAAGGAAAGCTCGTGTACCAGGAAGTAATGCCCGAGCAATGCTCATCGATTGCGGTGCTGTCACCGGAAGATGGAGGCGCCGCGCAGGAGTTGCTGATCGGAGGCACTGAGACAGTGTGGCGGTATAGCGCGCGTTGAAGTAATCCGTCCTACGAATCTTAGCGTTGAAAAAGGGGGTTCAAGGGTAATGCAGCTTGAGTTCATGGAACATTTGTTGAGGCTGGAAGCAGAGGCAAAGTACTTCCTCGGCGCGACTAATCGTTCATACGAACAAACGTTGATGGACGAGCTGTTGAAGATAATCGAAGAGGTTGAGCTGCTGTTCGGTCCGAGAGATCGTTCATATGAACTGCTTCCGCCGCGAATTACCCAGTGCGGTTGTGCGCACCCGTACGTGCTGCCTTTCCGGAAGGTCAGAATTTATCTTACGTCGGATTCGAAAACTCGATATGTGGCGTCGTACCAACTTGCTCATGAAGCAGTTCACGTGCTTGGTCCAACACAGAATTGGGCGACGGTACTGGAAGAGGGACTCGCAACACATTTCTCGCATTCATATATGAAACGCGTTTATGGGTTGCACTTCGACGCCCCTAATCGCTGGTATGGTGCCGCGATGCGCGCCGTCGCGCCTCTCCTGGCTAAAAATCAGTTCGTGATCAAGGACTTGCGAGCTCGCGAACCTCAACTTTCGAAGATCGACGAGACACTTCTGGTGGAAGTTGCCGGTGTCGAGCGTGAGCAGGCCAAGATCCTATGTGCTGACTTCGAAAGTTCATGGCTAACAGCTTCAAACTGGAACGAGTACGCAGTGCGAGGCGCTCAAATCTTTGCCAGTGGCTTTCGCTCGTTTTTCCGTGAGCGTAAGTCTGGATCTTGATACTTGGCGTTAACTCTAACCTGTCGTTTTTGGCCGCGCGTCTCTTTCTCGACTCCCGATGTCGTTCAAAATTCTGGCGGAAGAAAATCGTGGCGTGTTGCTCGACGTCGTGGTCTTCTTTCTAAATCTGCTGCTTATGCAGTGGCTGACACACTACGTCATCGAACTGTTCCGGCTCGCTGACGCGGGTGAGCCGCTGGCCCAATTCTTTCTTTCGCTGGCGTGCCTTGCGATGTGGGTGTTGCCTGCTGCAGGGGCAGTGCTGAAGCGCTGGCATTTTCATCGACGCTTGAAAGCTCGAGGCAGGAGCTTCGATGTCGATTCAAAACTCTCAGGCTGTCTGTTCAATCCGATCTTCTACTTCTGCCTGAACCTGGTCCTGGTTTCAGCAATTCTCACCGGGCTGGGACGGTTCTTGTTTGGTGAACGGTTGCTGCAGAACGGCGCCGTCTTTGTCCCGCTGATAATCATAGGGCTGATTTGCACGATAGTGCAGACGGTTCTGATTTATCGTTACTTCTCTCCTCCGAAACAACCGCCACGACAAAAGTTTCTGAGGCGTCCTGAAAGCGAAACACTCGCCGACGTCTGCATATTCGTGAATATGATCATGTTTCAGGTTGTGTGGAACATGCTCACTTTCGCTGACCTCGGTAGACCGTCTGGCCCAGCCGAGTTTGCCGGTCGACTCTTCTTCCTGAGCTTCATTGCACTGCTGATCTATTTTCCGCCGAGGTTGTTCTACCTTGCGGAAGACATCAACCGGCGGCTCACATGGGTGACGATGCTACTCGCGAATTCACCGGTGATCATCAGGATTCTGATCGGCACGAACGACTGGCGTTAGACTCCACGCTTACTCGTATCGGAGCGTCTCCAACGGATCGACTCTCGTTGCCCGTCGTGCGGGTAAGTAACACGCGAGCAGAGTGACTAACATCAGTAACGCTGTGACGAGTGCGATCGTGACCGCGTCGCTGGTCGTCAATCCGACCAACATACTCGACAACAGTCGCGCTATGGCGAGCGACGCGGGAATGCCAATGATGGCGCCGATTATGACGAGCTTCATGCCCTGGCTCATCACGAGCGCGAGAACGTTGTGTGCCTGCGCTCCAAGCGCCATGCGAATTCCGATTTCGCGTGTGCGTTGGACCACCAGCCACGCCATTACGCCATAGAGCCCGATCACTGCGAGCATCAGAGCCAACGTTCCGAGCGCACTGGCTCCGTGTGAAGCCGCGGACATGATGCCCTGCTCCATGGTGATTCTCTCTTCGAACGTGCTCACGTCCAGTCGAAGCACAGGCTCGACGGCATACGCTTCACGACGGGCAGGCTCTTTCAGGGCCGCAGCGTCCGTCGTGGTACGCACCAGCACGCTCGTATCCATCTGACCGGGCGCAGCGCCGGGCATATAGACCAGGAGCGGCAGTCGTTCCCCTGATCGGTAGATCTGATTGTCGCGCGCAACGCCGACCACTTGCGCCGAAGAAAAGATCGTTTCCGTTGTGCCGTTACGCAGTGGCATTTCGATCCGCAACAACTTGCCGAGTGCGCTCTCGCCGGGCCAAAGGCTACGCGCAGTCGATTCGGTGACGATGAGTACCGGCGTCTTTGCGTTTACTTCCTCCGCTGTGAATCCACGTCCGACAACGAGCGGCGTGCCGATCGTGTCGAGAAACGTCGAAGGAATGCCCTCCACGGGTACGTTGCGATGCTGCGTTGAAGCAGTCCCGCTCTGGTCCAGGAGCGTGATGATGCCTTGACCAGTAAAGTCGCGATCGAGGCTGACACTCTTCACGCCCGGCAGCGCGGCGAGTCGCGTCATCAACTGCTGCTGAAACACCTTCGCACGTTCGTCGTCATAACCACTCAATTCGAGGCTATATCCGACGGAGAGAAGTTTCTTCGCGTCGTAGCCCGGATCGCTTGCGAGATTGAGTTGGACGCTACGCAGCAACAGTCCGGCAGGAATCAGCAACATAAAACAGATCGACACCTGAGCGACAACGAGTGCACTGCTCAGGCGGGATCGCGCTGAGCGTCCCGTGGCGGTTGCGCCTTCCGATTTCACCACTCCGATCAAATCGGGGCGAGTCGCGCGCAACGCTGGAACGAGCCCGAACGCGATTCCGCTGAACAACGCAAGCCCAAACGAGTAACCGAGGACGCGCCAGTCAGGCGTGAGATCGATAACGACTCGCACCATCTCTTCACCACCGTAGCGCAGGAAAACCATGGACAGAAACACGTTGAGACTCCACCATGCGAGCAACACTCCAGCAACGCCGCCGACAACGCTCAACAGCAGACTCTCGGTGAGTAATTGTCTGACCAGTCGCCAGCGACTTGCGCCCAGGCAAAGTCGCACGCCGATCTCTCTCTGGCGCGCGATCGCTCGCGCGAGCTGCATGTTTGCGATGTTGAGACACGCGATCAAAAGGATAAGCGCGGTGGCGCCGAGGACCATGCCGATAAACATCCACGCTTCGATAGGGACTTTGAGGTCGTTGAGCGGATCGACGGCGATTGTTCTCTTTGGGCCAGTGTTCGATTGCGTTTCGAGTTGGCCCAAGAGGACGTTCATCTCGGTGCGTGCTTCAGGCGCGGTCGTACCGGGCTTGAGCCGTGCGTAAATGCTGACCCATTGGAAGTCGCGTCCGCCGTACCAGTCTCGCTTTTCAAGTGGGACGCCGTCGAAACGGTCTGTTGCCATAGCAGCACGCATCGCGAGTGGCAGCCAGATGTCAGGCATCTCCTGCCGGAGGCCGATGAACTCCGGATGAGTTATGCCGATGACGGTGAACGGTTTTCCGTTTAACTTTATGCTGCTGCCGACAAGCTGTGCGTCACTTGCGAACCGCCGCTGCCAGAAGCGATGACTTAACACGACGACGGCATCGCGACCGGGAACGCTGTTCTCTTCCGCTGTGAAAAAGCGTCCTGGCTGCGTGCTGCCGCCAAGCATCGCGAGGTAGTTTTCTGAAACGAAGTTTCCGACAATCTCTTCCGGGTCGATGTTGGGTCTGTTTTCGCCGAGAAGAAAACGCTCCTCTTCGTAGACGCCGATCACATCGGAGAACGACTGGTTGTGATTGCGGAAGTGGGAGTACTCGGGAAATGGGAACCGGTCCGCGCGGCCGGATTCTACCTCCCACGTGAGGCGCACAATCGATTCGGGTTCCTTGACCGGTAGCGGACGAAGCAGGAGGTTGAAGACACTGAAGATTGCGGCGTTCACGCCGATGCCAAGTGCGAGCGTTGCGATAACGACGATGGTGAAGCCCGGTCGCTTCAATAAACTGCGAATGCTGTATCGTAAATCTTGAAACATATGATTGCCTTTAATGATGTGCGAAGTTTGTCAATCCTGATAATCATGTTAATCCTGTGAAACATGCCTTTCGAGTGGGAGGTTTTACAAGATTTACAGGATTGGACATGATTTACATTGACGATCATGCACGCGCGAAAGCGACTGTTCGTGCAAAGCCGCTCAAACCCAGACTTAGCCCAAACCGCTACAACTCGTAAACGAGTCCGCAGTCACCGTCATTAACAATGATTTCTTTTATTCAATCTTCTTCGCGTTTGTGTCCTGACATGATCCTAACCTCAGCACCACGCCAGTCACCTGCCCGTTGTCGTTCTTAACGAACGTCATTTCCGTCTCTGTCTCTTTAGCGAAGAAGCGTGTCTCTGATAGAGGAACCAGCGTTACCGGCATCCGGTTTCCTCCGCGCCACCGAATAGCATCGCCTTCACGCGTGACGACGGCGATGGCGTTTGGTCCAAACTGATATTTCCCGACAAACGAATCCAACAGTTTCGGATCGAGGTTTACCGGATTGCGCTCGCCGGCCAGACGTGTGCCTTGTGCCTGTAGTAGTTGCCAGCGACCGTCTTTTTTCACAAAGATGCTTGTGACGGCAGTGCCGCGCACGGTATTTCGCGAGACAACTACGTCACCGTACACGATGAGGTTTTCAAGTGCTGGAGTTGGAACTGGAGCTGAGGAGAGTGGATCGCTGCTCATGATGCCTGCGATCTGCGTGGCCTTATTGATAACTCCGCCCGAGGGACGGACAAACTGGAACTCGTCGGCATAGAGTTGTTCCAGCCGTGCCCGATCGCGTTTGGTGATCGCATCATTCAAATCGCTGAACAGTTTTTGTATCTCTGCCTTCGTGTTCACCTCTTTCGGTTGTGGGCTCTGTGCCTGGGCCAATGCGGGCATTATCAAAAAAAAGACGATCGCGATCGCTGTCCTCATAAGCTGATCTCCTCTGTGAAGTCTTTGCTGAATTGCAGGGCCATGCGGGGAAGCATCGCGCATTAGACCTTGCTTTCGGATAGCAGGCGCGCTTTGCCTTGCTGTATAAACCGACGGCCCTTCCATCTGTATCTTCGCCGAGTGTAATCGTTAGTACAACATTGAGCTCCATAGTAATTCTTGGGCCGTGAGTTTGGGCCACTGCCGATTCCGTAGAGCTCGACTACCAATCTGCCCCTTTGACCATACACACGTCGCAACCCGCCCACTGCGCGATCGCCCGTCTGGAATGCCCAGAGAAGACGGGTAGGATTTCGACTGGTAAGTTCGTAAATGTAAATACCGAACCACACGCCGGAACAGTCACAAAGAATTCCGACTGCGACGAGAGCCTCCTTGTGCCCATCGCCTGTGACGTCGGCAAACTCGACTGATTTCAGATAAGCGCCGAGACGATCGATGTAGCCACGCGCACTTCTTCCGGGCTCGAAGATGCCCTGCTTGAGAGTAAAGGATCTTCTTCCGTCATAACCGCCTGCTCCCTTAAACAATGGGCGTGCGGGATAGGTGAAATTGGCAAAAACCCCGGACGACACTGGATTGTAGGCGGAATAATCGAACCGTTCGAAGGTCTGCGCTGCAGCAGTAATCGCACAGAACAGGCCGCACACAAGACTTGCGCAGAGCAGAGTTAATCTATTCATGGGACCGGAATCGTGAGTGCCTTTACAGCACGTGCAAGTCGTGTAACACAACGGCACAGCCGTTTTGATCTCTTAGGAATCCACATTCTGCCGGAGCTTGCGGCGAGATATCAATCATAAAGTGTCGCACCGCTACTTGACCTGCAGCACAAGAGGCATCGGCTTATCAGGCGGAGCGGTTGGTATCTCGCGGCTGAACCGAAGAGTGGTTCCGTCGAACGTCCATCCACCGTCGCTGCAGCGCGAGCCGGTTTCGATCGACTTTCCGGTACGTACGCGCAACGCGTTCGCCGTAGCCTCACGCTCGGCGCGTGCACGGAACGCACGGCGCCAAACCGATGAAAGGTCCGTTCCAAGATCGTTCATCGGCGTGTTCACATCGCACCGCGTCTCTTTGAACAACGATTCGGCGATCCCGCGGTCGCGATCGACAGAGTTCGCGAGCCACTTCGTTGGAAACCACGTGCTGTCCGTCGAGTACGACGCGACCTGATATTGAAAGGCCTCGAGCAATCGCGGAACGTTGTCGTGGTCCTGCAGCTCATTGAGCCACTCAGGCGCGGGCAGCGGCATTTTCCACGCGACTGCGTTGATCATGCGCGTTATCGTCAGCACGGCGGTCTGCGCCATCATTTGCCGGTGGTCCTCGAGCGAGCGGGCAAGCTTCCACGCAGCGTGTAGATCGTCCCACGCAGCCACATCTCGAGCGCGCGCTTTCGTCAGTGCGCTCGCCACGAGCGCTCTCGCCGCACGCATCTGCCCGCCGCGCAGTTCCGCGAAAACCGTGTCGTCAAACTCTGCCCGGCTTTCCCAAACGACCGGCTCGCGCAGCAACAGCTCGCGGATCGCGTTGACGTCGGGCAGCGCTGGCGGATCGCCGATGGTGAGTTCGCCACGCGCGATCTCGCGTTCCACGAAATCATCGACTGCTTTGTTTTCAGGCAACGCCTTTGCGAGTGCCGTGAACTTCGCAGACGCTTCACTGGCATCCAGCGCCGGCCACCGGTTTTCAACCGCCTCGAGAGATCCCATTTCACCGGGCCACGGCCGCGCCACCGCGATCTCAACGGCGCCTTCGTTCCGGAACCACAAAAAGAACCATGCGACCAGTGCGATCGCAACGGCTACCACTATCAGCGCTTGCT
>DASTQB010000090.1:0-2486 GCA_035761985.1 Pyrinomonadaceae bacterium | reverse complement strand
CCTGGGGTGGCCACGGAGGGCCACCCCTACAATCGAATTCTGGATGGAATTTAGAAGAGTGGGATTGGAGTGCTCGTTACATGCGCGCTAAGGAGTCGACGCGGCGGTTTACTTCTTCCCAATTTACATTCTGCATAAATGCGTCGACGTACTTCGCTGTGGCGGCGGCGTAGTCCATGTGGTAGGAGTGTTCGTACATGTCGAGTACAAGCAAGGGGCGGCCCATGGGTACGTTGTGCATGTGGTCCCATGACCAGTAGTTGTGGAATTCACCTGTGTGAGCGTTCTGCGCGAAAATTACCCAGCCTGATCCACCGCCGAGAGCATTCGCAGTTTTCTTGAATTCATCTTCCCATTGTTTGTAACTTCCGAACCACTGTTTGATCACATCGAGGACCTTGCCACCAGGTTTCGGATCACCACCGAGGTTCGCAAAGTACAACTCGTGAAGAACTACTGAACCGCTCCGGACCAACTCTTCGCGTTTGAGATCTCCATACATGTATGCAGGAAGATCTTTTTCCCTCAGCATCGCTGCGAGTCGTTGCTCGACTGCATTCAACGCCTTAACAGCGCCACCATAATTGTTTTCCCAGTGAGAACGAATCAGCTTTTCAGAAAGCCCTTTGAGTTTTGCCGGATCGAAGGACAACGGACGAGGTTGGTGTTGGCCGCGAAATGCACGCGCGGGCGTTGTATCCGCTTTGGAAATCTGGCTTGCAGTTACCAGTTCACCTGACACAGTCGCCAGGCCCGCAGCACCTGTCGCGATTTTTGACATGGCATCTCTTCGTGAAATGACTTTCATCACCGTACTCCTCGTATCAACATAAGACCGCTTTCATGCATACGCGCGCAGCAGCGTCCAAGCGAGACCGACAAGACCACCCGCGAGCACAACCCACAGCACGTCTGCTTTGAACCGGTAGAGCGCGACGAACGCACCGATGCTCATCAGCAGCGAAAACCAGTTTGGCCCTTGAGCGATGCCGCTGGGCCAGATCACGGCCGCGCCGAACACGATCGCGAGGTTCAGTATGACTCCAACCACCGCTGCGGTAACACCCGTAAGCGCGCCCGTCAGACTTTTATTCCCGCGCAGCACCTCGATGTAAGGTGCGCCGAGAAAGATAAAGAGAAAGCACGGCAGAAACGTCGTGTAGGTAGTCACTAATGCACCGAGCACTGCGCTTGTTGTCTGATCAAGACCTTGCGGGTTGTTCCACCCGGCCATAAAACCGATGAACTGCAGGACCATGATGAGCGGCCCCGGCGTCGTTTCCGCAAGCGCGAGACCGTCTACAGCCTGCGTCTGCGTGATCCAACCGTAAGAGCCCGCGGCGGCTTGTGTGACGTAGGCGAGGACAGCGTACGCGCCGCCGAACGTAACCAGCGCGGCCTGCGTGAAGAACCTGTACTCCTGCGCGTGAAGACTTCCCCAACCGCGCCACGCAACTAAAAGCGCCAACGGCACGAGCCATAATGTGAGACCGGCCGCAAGAATTTTCAGCGTGCGTGCGCGAGATGGAAGGGTGTGTGCGGGAAGCGGCGCATGGTCGTCGATCGCGAGCGGAACCACGCCTGAGTCGCCTTCTGTTTTAGTGTCTGCCTCCTTCGTGACGGCTTTTGCGATGAAAGTTCGCGGCCAGAACCGCACGCCGGCGAGTCCCACGAGGGCTGCGCCGACGACGATCAGCGGGAACGGAACGCGCAGAAAGTAGATAGCGATGAACGCCGCCGCAGCAATCACAAAGTGCGCGCGTCGCTTGAGCGCTCTGCCGCCGATCTTCAAACCAGCCTCGACTACGATCGCAACGACGACCGGCTTGAAGCCCGCGAGAACTCCGGCGACTGCAGGCAGGGTGCCGTAAGCCGCGTAGATGTATGAGAGTGCAAGCAGGACGAAGATCGACGGAATGACGAAGAAGGCGCCGGCCACGATGCCTCCCCACGTACGGTGCAACAGCCAACCGATGTAAGTGGCAAGCTGCTGCGCTTCGGGGCCGGGGAGCAACATGCAGTAGTTGAGCGCATGCAGGAACCGGTCTTCACTGATCCACCGGCGTCGCTCAACCAACTCGCGATGCATGATCGCGATCTGCCCGGCCGGTCCACCGAACGAGATAAAACCCAGCTTCACCCAGAAGCGAAACGCTTCAGCGAATGCAACAGTTCGTCGAGCAGTCTCCACGTCGCTTCCCAAGTGAGTCACATCCGTTTATCGATCCGTGTTATCCGCGGCAACTTGTTTGCCGAACAATGTGAACAGGCCATCAAAAATAACACTCGATTGTTGTAGTAGTTTGCGATCATCGTGAAGACTCTCGCTCATTCCGTTGAGGATTGCGTTGAGACCAGCAACTTCCAGCCGATTGAACTTGTCGTCTTTCAGGTCGATGTCGTGAACTATCTGCGCCAACTCGCGCAGACCTGGAAAACCCGTCAACCCAAAGCGCTTCAACAGAGTTTCGAACGTGCAGTCTTCC
>DASTQB010000089.1:0-7487 GCA_035761985.1 Pyrinomonadaceae bacterium | reverse complement strand
ATCGCAGCAGTCGATCGAAAAGGCGCGATTGGGAAAGGCGGCAAGCTGCCGTGGCACTATCCGGCTGACATGAAGTTCTTTAAAGAGACGACAATGGGCCACGCAGTGGTGATGGGCCGTAAGACGTGGGTGACGATCGGCAAGCCGCTGAAGAACAGACTGAACATCGTGCTGAGCCGCGATCCGAACATCGAACCTGACGAGTCGTTGGTGGTGTTGACTGACATCGAGTCAGTTCTCTCATTCAACAACTCACTCACCACGGATCTATTCGTGATCGGCGGCGCGCAGATCTACGAGGCGTTTCTGCCGCACATTGAGAAGTGGATCATCACGGAAGTGCCGTTGACGGTGAGTGGCGCGGACACTTTCATGCCAAAAGGCTACCTCGACGAATTTAAATCGGCGGATTCAAAAACGCTTGATGAAGGATTGCTAGTAAGGTTTTATTCGCGTACATCCGCGTAAATCCGCGGCTAAAATAATTCGTCGAGTGCTTCATCCACCGATTTCACACCGACTACACGCACGCCCAATAACCGCTCGAGCCCGGCAACGTTCGATGCCGGCATCACGATCTTCTTGAACCCAAGCGCTTGTGCTTCGCGTGCGCGTACCGACGCCTGCATCGCTCCCCGCACTTCACCAGTCAAACCCAGTTCTCCAAACACTGCCGTGTGCGGATCGACTGTCATGTTCTTGAAACTCGAAACAATCGCCGTCACGACGCCGAGATCAGCCGCGGGTTCATCGACTTCCAAACCTCCGGCGATGTTGACGAACACGTCATCCCCGGTGAGTTGCACACCTGCGCGCTTCTCCAGCATCGCGATCAGCAACGCAACGCGGTTCTGGTCCAACCCCTGCGTCATACGGCGTCCCGTTCCGTACTTCGTTCCCGACACAAGGGCCTGAATCTCGACGAGCAACGGCCGCGTGCCTTCCATGCACGCAGTGACGATCGATCCGGCGACGTTCTGCGGCCGCTCCTGCAAAAACATCTGCGACGGGTTTGCGACTGGCTTTAATCCCGTGCCCGTCATCTCAAACACACCGACTTCATTCGCAGCCCCGAAACGGTTCTTCACTGCGCGCACGATTCGATGGTTGTGATGGCGTTCGCCTTCGAAGTAGAGAACAGTGTCGACGATATGTTCGAGGATCTTTGGACCCGCGATCGCTCCTTCTTTCGTGATGTGGCCGATCAGGAAAACCGGAATGCCGCGGTTTTTCGCGAGGACGAGAAACTGGTGCGCGACTTCCCTCACCTGCGAAACCGATCCCGGCGCTGATTCGATCGCGCCGGAGAAAACGGTCTGGATTGAGTCGACGATGATCGCTCCGGGTTTCAGCCGTTCGATCTCGTTGATGATGTTTTCGAGGTTCGTTTCCGGGAGGAGGTAGACGTTCTTTGCTTCGACTGCGAGACGCTCGCCGCGTAGTTTTATCTGGCGTTCCGATTCTTCGCCGGAGACGTAGAGCACGAGCGAGCCCGCGGCGCTGAGTTTATCGGCGACCTGAAGCAACAGCGTGCTTTTGCCGATGCCTGGATCGCCGCCGATCAGGACGAGTGTTCCGGGTACGATGCCGCCGCCGAGGACGCGATCGAATTCAGTGACGCCGGATGGAACGCGAACGTCGTCCTGTGATTCGATCTCCGTATAAGGGACCGCGGAGACGTCACGGAGCTGAAAGCCGTTGCGGTTTTTGCGTGCGGGTTGCGAACGTTCTTCGACGAGTGAGTTCCACTCGCCGCATTCAGGGCACTTGCCGAGCCACTTGCCTGACTTGTGACCGCAGTTTTGACAGACGAAGAGTGTTTCTTTAGCCACAGCTTACGCGGATCTTAATGCACGGATTTCTAAAGCAGTTCCTTCACGTTATCGATCGGACGTCCAAGGACTGCGCGGTCGCCGCGCTCGACGATCGGACGCTGCAACAAGTCCGGATGCTCGATCATCAACCCGATCAACTCGCTGTCGCTAAACTTGTCTTCGCTTAAGCCGAGCTCCTTATAAATCGCCTCAGCCTTTCGCAACACATCGCGCGGCTTCAGGTTCGCCTTGCGAAGCAGTTCCGTCAGCTTCTTTCGACTCAACGGCTCGTTGTAGTAGTTGACCTTCTCATACGGAATACCGCTCTCACGGAGCAGTTTGTCCATGTTGCGACACGTCGTTCAAGTCGGCTTTTCGTAGACTGTGATCTTATCGCTCATGTTCTTACGGGAAAATCCCCCTCACGTTCGTCGCTTGCGCCACTCTATCCACCGCAAGTATATACGCTCCAGTGCGCATGTCGGTGTTGTAACGTTGCGAAGTCTCGTACACCGACTCGAACGCCGTGTGGATCGTCGTTTCAAGCGTGTCGTTGATCTTTTGCTCCGACCAGAAGAACGAATACTGATCCTGCACCCATTCGTAGTAACTCACAGTCACTCCACCGGCGTTCGCAAGAATATCAGGAATTAGAAAAACTCCTTGATCGTCCAGCACGCGATCGGCGCCGGGCGTCGTTGGACCATTCGCCAGCTCCGCGATGATCTTCGTCTTTACTCTGCCGACGTTATTCAGCGTGATCGCATTCTCGAGGGCCGACGGAAGCAGGATGTCACATTCAAGTGTGAGGATATCGTTCGGATCGATTTCTTTCACACCACGGAGTCCAGCCAGCGTTCCTGTGTCGGCCTTGTGGTGCAATGCCTCGGCGACATCGATGCCGGTCGCCGAGTAAACAGCGGCACCCGAGTCGCACGCTGCTATTACTCGCGCGCCATCTTCCGCTACGAGTCGCGCGATGTTTGCGCCCGCATTGCCGAATCCATGGACCACCACGCGCGCGCCGTCCAAACTCAATCCTTTCACACGGCATGCTTCACGCAACGCATAGAGACATCCGCGCGCAGTTGCTTCGGAGCGTCCCTGCGATCCGCCGAGTGAGATCGGTTTGCCTGTAACGACGCCGAGTTCCGTGTGGCCACGCACCATCGAGATCGTGTCCATGATCCATGCCATCGTCTGTTCATCTGTGTAAACGTCGGGCGCGGGAATGTCGCGATCGGGACCAATGATCGGCGCGATCTCGAAAGCGTAACGTCGCGTGAGACGCTCGAGCTCGTTGCGCGAAAGACTCTTCGGATCGCAAACCACGCCGCCTTTGCCACCACCATAAGGTATGCCGACAGTCGCGCACTTCCACGTCATCCACGAAGCGAGCGCTTTAACTTCGTCGAGCGTGACGTTGGGGTGATAACGAATGCCGCCCTTCGCCGGCCCACGCGCGATGTTGTGCTGGACGCGATAACCTTCGAACACCTGCACGTCGCCGCCGTCCATCTTCACAGGAACGGAGACAATCAACTGGCGCTTTGGGTTCTCCAAAACATGCCGCATCGACGCGTCGAGATCGAGGTAATCCGCGGCACGGTTGAACTGCTGCTTAGCAACTTCGAACGGATTGAGTTCTTCCTGGAACGCCGGTTGGGTCGCCATGGCACCTGCTCCTGTTTTTAAGTGTGTGGGACTGAGAGAACGGCGGTAATCCTATGTCGTTTCAGATCAGGAGGCAAGTTATTCGGGAACCGTTTCGCGGTAGAGGTGTCTAATGGCCAAGTAGCTCCCGCGACCCGAAGGCACCGGCAGACAGCGGAGGAACTCGATGTTTAATAACCTGATAGAATCGAGCTCGCATGCACGGGAGTTTAAGCGGCGCGGATCGTTTTTGCTGTTCACCACAGCTACATATGTGTTGTTGTTTTCGATCGCGGGCGTGGCCAGCATTTACGCATACGACGCTCATCTGGAAGCCCAGAGTACTGATTTACAGCTTCTCACTTATGTGCCGGTAGATCCGGCGGAACCGCAACCGGAGATAATCAGAAATACAATTCGACCTGCGTCGGATTCGGAGAATCCACCAACTCGTTCGACGCGGATAGACTTAATCGACAGCGCGTCAAACCCACATAACGTTCCTGACGAACCCGGAACAAAAGCTTCAGACGTACCACCCGCGCGGCCGGATTCTGTGCGTGGAACCTTTAACGCTGATCTCCCGACTCCCGCATTTACAAGCAGTCGTGGTGGTGTGCCGGGAGGAACCGGCGATCAACCTGTCGTCAATCTTCCCGATCCGCCACCGGCGGCGCTGGAACCTAAACCCGTTACACCCAAGGTCCTGAAGATCTCCGTCGTGTTGAATAGCAAAGCCCTTGACTTGCCGCAGCCAACGTACCCGGCACTCGCCAGGCAGATCAGACTGAAAGGCAGCGTGTCAGTCCAGGTATTGATTGATGAGAGTGGAAACGTGATCTCGGCGAAGGCACTCTCAGGCCACCAAGTTTTTATCAAGGAGGCCGAAAGTGCAGCGAGGCGCGCGCGCTTTTCACCGACAAAGATCAACGATCAACCGGTCAAGGTCCAGGGTGTGATCACTTACAACTTCGTGATGAATTAAGCCCCCACCAAACAAAAGAGGTACGGGAATCGTCTCCCGTACCTCTCCCTCCCTAAACTGGTTTTCTAATATGTCTTTCTTCGATCCGCGTTTTCAATCCGCGTTTATCCGCGGCTTAAATTGATCTGACCCAACGATCGATCTCGTCCATCGCAGCTTCATGAATCTGCTCCTGCGTCAACCCAAACTTCTTCGGCGCCTTGAACGAGTGATCGCCACCTTCAATCGCAAAGATCTTCGGCCTTGGACGT
The DNA here is from genome assembly GCA_035761985.1 of Pyrinomonadaceae bacterium. Taxonomy (GTDB): domain Bacteria; phylum Acidobacteriota; class Blastocatellia; order Pyrinomonadales; family Pyrinomonadaceae; genus PSRF01. Next base: position 2,784 of record DASTQB010000089.1, on the reverse strand, counting down.
AGTTTCTCGATGTGAGGCTCGATCTCTTCCGGAGTGCCGAGTGCATCACGCGTCCCCTGCACAAACAACATCGGCTTCTTGACGTGTTCGAGATGCTCGACGCGCAGCTTGGTAGACTGCCCGGGCGGATGAAGTGGATAACCAAGAAACACCAAACCGGCAACGGGCGTTTCATGTTCAGCGGCGATCACCTGCGACGCGATCCGCCCGCCCATCGACTTCCCACCTACAACCAAACTGTTGTTCTTCAGTTTCTTATGGTTTAGCGCCGCTTTGATCACTGCGCGAAAGCAGGCTTCCAACTTCGGTTTTTGATCCGGAACAGAGCGTCCCTGCTCCATGTAGACGAAGTTGAAAGTCATTACGTCGACGCCACGCGCAGCCAGACCGTTGGCATACAGACGCATGAAACCACTGGTCTGACTCGCACCTGCTCCATGTCCGAGCAGCAACGTTACGCCGGCGCGGTTCTTTTTAGCGGCCGCATAAAGAAGCGCAGTGATCGACTCTTTCTCGTTGACCTCGACGGTCAGCTTCTCAGGTTCCTCTGGCATTGTCCGGATCGATTAGGCTTCCTTTGCGAGCATCGCGAGAGCGTCCTGACATTCATTCCTGAACCTGTTAGCCACTCCTTGCTGCACACTCGGCGAGCTCTTTGAAAAGTAAGCCAGGTTGCCGTCGGGTTTCTTTTTGCCGCGTTCCGCGTAGATCGCTTTGATCAATAGTTCGTCATACTGCGGATCGCTGCGATCGCACGAGACGCTAGAAGACGCGCGACACACGATCGGAGTTGCACCGCCATGCTGTACGGCGGTGGACCACACGGCGTCCATCAACGCATGGCTTCTCGTGTTCACGTCGAGACCCGTCTCCTGAAGTATCTTCGCGGCGAGCAAATCGTAATGGGTCTTCTTTATGTAAGCATGCTGTGCTTCCTGGAAAGCAGCAGTCTGCTCCTGCGCGATTCTTTTCCAAACTGCGGTGAACTGCGCGGTGCCCGCGGTCAGGTTTTGAAAATCGTTGCGCCAGGGAAAATCAGGCTGGTTCACAAACTTTTGGACGGTGCCCATCTTCGACGCCATCTGGTAGGAACCGTAGGAAACGCCGCCCGGATCGCCGGAGCCGGTTGAAACGGTGCCGGGTCCGCGACCGCCCGTTTCATACTTCGCGGATAGTTGTCCGAGAGCATCGGCTATCGCAGCTCCAAGTGCGCCCACTGCTGCGACGGTGGCAACAGTCGAGGGCAGCGGTTGCGTGTTGTCGGTGGTCGTGGAGCTGTTTGGAATGTTGAGAACGTCGCCGACGTTAATCCGGTTGGGATTGGTTACCTGGGGGTTGGCCTGGAGCAACTGGGCAACGCTGACGCCATTGCGCATGGCAATCTTCGCCATCGTATCGCCAGGCCTTACGGTGTAAGTCATTTGAGGGAGCCTCCTTAATCAATAAAAACCATGCTTGCGGCTTGCGCGAGGGATGGAAATAGTAGCACAGGTGAATCGCGTCAATCCCGCGTAAAAACCCGCGGTACGCGACCTGATATTCCACACGTCACTTCATAAGAAAGCGTTCCCGCGATCCGTGCGAGATCTTCTGCGGTTATTTTGAGTTCGGAACTGTTCCAGCCCAGCAAAGTTACCTGATCGTCGATCTCTACTCCGGGAACGTTCGTGACGTCGATCAGCGTCTGGTCCATCGACACGCGTCCGACTACAGGCGCGTACACTCCACGCACGATGACGTGAGCGCGATTCGATAGGCCACGCATGTAACCATCGTGATATCCGACCGGTAACGTCGCGATCAGAGTCCTGCGAGAAGCTTCAAAGGTGCAGCCGTAACCGATCGTCTCGCCGGGTGGTACCCACTTCAGCAAACATATTCGTGAGTGCAGCGACATGACGGGAAGCAGCTCTGCGTCTGCTGTTGAGAGCGGAAGAACGTCACGCCACAAGCCGTACAACACTCCGCCGGGTCTCACGAGGTTTCCCCACGTATCGCGATGACCAAAAATGCCGGCCGAGTTTGCGAGGTGGTGATATGCAGGACGATGCCCGTGTTCTCTGAACGCTGTGATTGCGTCGTGGAAACGCTGGATCTGATCGCGAGTCAGTGGCTGGCACGAAGCATCGTCGGCGGCAGCGAGGTGACTCATCAAGCCGTCCACACGCACATTGGGAAATCGGCCGAGGCCGTCGAGAAACTCGGCGAGGTTGTCGTAGCGAATACCGAGGCGGCCCATGCCAGTGTCGACTTTCACGTGAACGTCGACGATGACGCCGGCGTCTGAAGCGGCGCGGTTTAGTGAGTCGATCATGTCGAGTCGATAGACGACTGGAGTCAGTTGGTGCTGGATGCAGACTGCGGCTTGTCCGGACCAGAAGCCGCCAAGACACAACAGCGGCTGGGTGATGCCGGCATCACGAAGCTCGATTCCCTCTTCAGGCAGCGCGACGCCGAACCAGTCGGCGCCTTCGATTGCGAGCGTGCGCGCACACTCGACTGCGCCGTGACCGTATGCATCTGCTTTGACGATGGCCATCACGCGCGCTGTTGGGTTGACGCGTGCTTTGATCTGTTTGAAGTTTGCGGCCAGATTGTTGAGATCGATTTCAGCCCAGGTCGGACGCCCTGAATGATTATTCATACCGCGTAGTATAAGCAGAATCAGGAGTTGCGTCCGCAATGGCCTGTGCTACACTGGCCCCAACCTCGATTAAAAGGAGAATCGATCCTCATGATGAGCAATGAAGAATTTGACCGAAAAGCAGAGTTCCTCCTCAACCA
>DASTQB010000088.1:0-21762 GCA_035761985.1 Pyrinomonadaceae bacterium | reverse complement strand
ACGCACGCTGGAAAGATTGATGTGCGGCAACCACCCAATCGCTGCGTACCCACCATCGAGAAATTCCTTAGTATAAGTACCGAATTCCGCACGCACACAGTACACGTTAGGCATCGCACTTCTCCACGTTCTGCAAACCTACAGTCAACGGTGCTCTCGCCTTTACTCTCGGCTTCGTCATTCTTACCCGCACACCGCACCGTACGCGGGGCGATAGCCTTTCGACTGCGCTTCACGTTGGGTCATGAATTGACCGCTTTTTGTCTTGCCGTACCACCTCGTGTTGGGGCAGTGATAGACGCCGGAATTTGTGTTAACCCACACTCTTACGGTTGGGTTTCCGGGGCTTTGTGTGACGATGGGCCTGTGGCGATAAACGACGGCCTGGGATGATGAACCGCAGGCAATCAGGGTAAGCAAGACGACGAGGAGGGCAAGGCTGGTTCGTAGTTGGTTCATACTGTTCCTTTGTGGGTTTGGAGTACAGAAAGAACATTCATTCAACGTTAAAAATAGCGTTTGAGTTCGCATTCGCACTCAAATGTGTCACGACCGAGGAGTCGTCACTTCGGAACAGCCGTGAAGACAGACCTCACTGCTTTATGATTTTCACCGGGAATCATTACGGGTCCCATCGCGATCCACATCGGCTTGGGTGATGGACGCGGTGCGTTCAAGCGTGCGGCTTCGATCGCGGTTGGACCAGGCGCATGGCGATTAGCCACCGCTGATCTCAACGGCGACGGCACACTCGATATTGTGACGAGTAATCTGGAGAGTAACAGTCTTAACGTATTGCTGGGGAAACGCTGAGTCGATCAGGGCTTAACTTCCGGCAGCTTCTTAAACCCGCTCTCCAACGCTTTCCGCAACCGATCAACCGCTGTCGTCGGGTCGCCAGTGAAGTCCGGATCGGTATACAACAACACCTCACCGCTTCGCGCATCCACTATCCCGATCTGCAATTGCAGATAAGCCGGAGTTCCGCCAACCAGCAAGCGAAACGCTGTTTTGCCGCCCGTCAGTTTCTTTCCTGCGCCGCGAATGAAGACGACCGCGTCTGCACCCTTGTCTAAATTCAGGTTCAGCACCTCATCGCCCATCGTGAAGCGACCTTTCTTCACGTCGCTGCGCTTCTTCATGATCTTAGGCAACAGATCGTCAAACTTGGTTTGAAAGTCGGCGACACTGTATTTCAACTGAGGATCGGCGTCCGGCGATGCAGCGGCATTCGGCAGAGTTGTGACGTGCTTCCGTTTCGACAACACTTCAGCCACCATCGCTTCTACGCGCGCGCTCAAATCATCCGACTCAGCCGCCATGCCTTCCGGACCTTTCATGCTGTCGCGCACGACAGTCACCTTCGCCGGCAACACAACGACGCGACGAATCGTGGTTTCTTTCGACGCGATCTTCGGGTGAAGAAATTGCGCATGGACCACATGCGAGCCTGACACGATGAGCACTACCGCAAACATCATCTTTAGCACGATAGATCGAGCACTCATTTCAGCTTCTCCTTCATCACGCTGATGCGTCTTAGAATCCGTTCGCGATCGATCGCCGACGGCGACAGCTCAAGGTACTTCTCGTATTCAACGACCGCATCGCCTGCCCGTCCGAGTTTCTCGTAAAGCATGCCAAGCCCTCGATGGGCCAGCGGCACCGGATTCTCAGCGTTCAAGGCGCGACGGTAAAAGTCTTCGGCCATCTGCTGATGTTTTTGCCAGTTGTCTTTACCCGCGGGTGTCGCGAGAAGTTCGAGCTCCTCTTCTTGGAGCGTGCGCTTCTCGCGTTTCTTCGAGGCGTCTTTCTTCGCGCTGTTCGTGGACTCCTTTTCGGTTAACTGTGGCGCACGTGGTCCAAGCGCGCGATAGCTTTCGGCCAACCAGAACAGGTTTTCAGAATCGCCATGAAAATGCACCAGCCGTTGCGCCCGGTAAAGCGCTGAACGCGCGCGCCCGGCATTGATCGCCAGCTGAAGATCGTGCCGGATTACCGGTTCAACGTTGCGAAAGTACGACGCGCGCTCCCGGTTCAGCTCCATCTGCGGTGTCACCGCACCAGCGCGCGCACCGAGGTAACTGCTCAGATACTTAATCCGTTCGTCGAGTGACGGATGGTCGTTGTAAAACAACCGGATGTTCTCGCCTTCGATGTCTTTATGCAGCAGCTTCATCACGGTGACCATTTCTTCAGGCGGGTATTCCGCGCTGACCATCATGTCGATGCCTTTGAGATCAGCCTCACGTTCCAGGTCGCGGCTGTAACCGTAGATCGTCGCCATCATGATGAATGGAGCCACTGTCGTGACCACAGTTATCACTGCTCCAACAATACCGGCGGGTGCATACGCGCCGACTGCCGACATGACGTTCATCGTGAGGAACTTTTTTCGGTTGCTGCGATTGTGCAGGTACGTATGTCGCCGCATAACGTGCGTCAGTTCATGTGCGAGGATCGACGCCAATTGTGATTCGTTATCGATGAGACTCATCAAGCCTGTGGTGACGTAGATCGAGCCGTTCGGGAGAGCAAAGGCGTTCGGCTGTGGATCGCGGAGTATGCGAAAGTTCCACGCCACTTTTTCAAGCACGAGTCCCTGGGGAATCAACGAGCGGCCTATGCGTCGCACGTAAGCATTCGCGGATTCGTCTGCGAGCACGAGTCCGTCGCGCTCGAAGCGAAGGTCGAGCAGATTTGACTGGTCAAACACCTCGAGATCGACCTCGCCAAACTTGAACTGTTCATTGACGGGCGGAGGCGTGGCTTCGACGGGCGCAGTCTTCTTTTGCGCGAACGCGACAGGACCAGCTGAAGCGAAGACAATGCAGAAGCAGAGCGCAGCAACGATCAGATTTGTGAGCTTGCGGGGGCACATAGCAGCAAAATTTCCGAGCCAGGTGAAGGGACTTCGCCAAAGAAATCGCCGTAAACGATACAAGCTGAACCGGCAGTTGTAAATCCTTACTTGTACGTCTTGCCGTTATGTATCACCCAGCCCGCGACGTGCTTGCCGCGTGGATCGTGGTGCGTCCAGTGAATGACGCCGCCTTTTTCGTTCCAGACATACTCGCCGTTGAAGCGAACGCTGTCGCCTACCGCGAGCGCGTCGATTCGCGGTGCGATGTCGATGTTGTGGGCAATGAGGAGTGTTTGTCCTGACGCAAGCTGAACGATGAATCGCTGGTGTCGCGAGCCGTTCAGGTCGTCGGGCAGAAGGCGACTCACCGTTCCCTCGCCCTCGAGTTGTATGTCGCTTGCTCCACTCGCGAACGCGCGTGCGATCGGGTCGTCTTCGACTGCTGTACTTGGCTCGACAGCTGGAGTCGCGCCCGTGATCAGGACTGCTTTGTGCGGGCAAGTTCCGACGAGAGGTCCCTGCGCCTCTGAGGCGATTGAGAAACCTGGCGGGACGGGCGATTCGGCGCAGATGATGTCGCCGTTTTCGGGTTGCTTTACTAAGAGCTCAGTTCCGTTGGTGCAGGCTGAGTTGCGCTTGTAACCGACGACGACCATGCCGTTCGGGACGGATTCAACTTTGCAGATGGCCGACGGGCCGGATGGCTTACGCGTTTTGCGCGCGGATTTTTGAGCGAGCGATTCGAAGGGAACCGAACAAATGAGCGCGGATAACAGCAGGAGTTTGATGAGTTGTGGCATTTGAGATCCTCGTTGGGTCGTTAAGGTGATGGGTGGCTGAGGAGCCGAGGCGTGCGTTTTACCCAAGGCCAAACTAGCAAATCCGGCGTGAACGGATCAAGGGTTTGCGTACGAGTACGCCGAGGGCGATCGCTGTGGTGTGCATGCGAAAACGCCGAAGGCGTTCGCGGGTGTGGGCCAATCTAGGCAAAACGCCGAAGGCGTTCGCCGATGTGTGCATGCGAAAAAACGCCGAAGGCGTTCGCTAATTCCAGCCCAGGGTTGGAGCGTCAGCGACAACCCTGGGGATTGATAATTACAAGCGTCTCAACCCTGAAAGGGTTCGCCACTCGCCGAACCCTTTCAGGGTTCAACAAATTATTTTGATTCGTAACCCAGGGTTGTCGCTGCGCTCCAACCCTGGGCTGAAATTAGCGAACGCCTTCGGCGTTTTCAAAGTGAGCTAGCACAAATTAGCGAACGCCTTCGGCGTTTTCAAAGTGAGCTGCTGGATGAAAGTCGTTGAGGAGGGCGGCGTGCTCGGATTGGCGGTGCACGTCCATCCAGTGAGGATAAGTTACATAGACCACTTCCGTATCGTCCTCGCCGGCTTCATACGCGACCGGCGTCCCCGCCGTCAGGAAGATGACCTCGCCGGCCTTCGCGGTCTTTGTGCCGTCAGGTGAGCGAACGGTGAGGGCGCCCTTCGTGCAGATCAGAGCCTCATCATAAGTAACAACCCACTCGTTCCTCTCGCCTTTGAACTTGTTACGATAAAAACCAACACTCATCGATTCAGAATTACTCGAGTTGAGCACGTCGCCGACGAAAATCTCGCGATCGCGATACTGGTACCACTCTGCCTCGTCCGAAGTGAAATGTCTGACACTCATTTCGTTTCCTCTCTATCCGAATCGCTCGGTCTTGATGCGCTCCGGTTCGTATCCTAAATCCACTAAGTAAGTCGCGACCGCCTCGACCGCCGCTGTTGGACCACAAGTGTACGCAAGCGGTTTTTCCGCCGGCGGCCACGCAGTGTCTGCCATCATCGCCCGGTCGATCCTGCGACTGTAACTCATCCAATTCGGCGGCTGCTGCCGCGTCAAAGTGTGAATCACGCGCAGCGAAGAATCGTTCGCGGATATATGGTCCAACTCTTCGCGGTAAATGATCTCGTCGTAGGAGCGCGACGAATAGAGGAGTTTCGTCGGGACTTTGTTGTCCCAATTCGCGCGGTGTCGAATGATGGCCATGATCGGCGCGATGCCGCTTCCCGCGGCGACCAGAAAAAGCGGTGCGCCGTCGTGCTTCCCGTCGCGGGCGTCCCAAACAAAATAGCCGCCGATTGGACCACGCAACTCGATCTGATCGCCCGCGTGCAACTCGTCCACCAGATAAGGCGACACTTCACCGTCCTCGACTCGCTCGACAGTCAGCATCAGATATTTATCTTCGGGCGGCGATGCGATCGAGTAGCTGCGCTGCGTTTGATACCCGTCTTCCGCCGTCAGACGCACGTCGACGTGCTGCCCCGCGAGGTGTGTGGTCCAATCCGGCACGTCGAGAATCAGACTCTTAACTCTCGCCGTCTCGCGCCGGATTTCGACTATCGTTCCGAGTTGCCACTTGAGCTGCTCCATGACTTTCAATCACCCGCGTATCGCTGCTCTTTCCATGGATCGCCGTAATTGTGATAACCGGCCGCCTCCCAAAATCCCGCGCGGTTTTCGCTGATCAGCTTGAAACCACGCACCCATTTCGCGCTTTTCCAAAAATAGAGGTGCGGCACGAGCAGCCGCGCTGGACCACCGTGCTCGGGATCGAGCGGACGTCCATCGTACTCGTCAACAATCCATGCTTTTCCGCCGCGAACGTCGGCGAGCGGCACATTCGTCGTGTAACCGCCGTCGCAAAAAGCGATGAGATGTTTGACCGAAGGCGCCGCGTTCAGGTTGATCGCATCGAGCAACGTGTCAACTGAAACACCGGTCCAGACGGTATCGAGCTTGGACCACTTCGTAACGCAGTGAATATCGACTGTTATAGTTTCGCGCGGCAGCTTGCGAAACTCCTCCCAGCTCCACTTCAAGTCTTCGGCGATCTCGCCGTAGATCGAGAAGTCCCACGTCGCAAGGGATCTTCGCGGAGTTGGCCCAGCAGACAGAACCGGGAAATCCTTAGTCTGATACTGGCCGGGCGGGATCCGTTCTTTGACGGGAGTATAGTTTTCCCTTGAGCGTCCTTTGAAACCACGTGAAACAAATTTCTGTGCCATAACTACCTCAAGCTCATCATTGAGCCACCGATAACACGGATGGAGATCCGCATTTCTTTTCCGCGTCATCCGCGGTTAATGCTTCGCCCAACACCACGGGAATGAATTCGGAGACAGTCGGATGGATGGGCATCGACTTCTTCAACACGTCGTATGTCAGGCCGGCGTTCATGACATTCAGAATGCCGTGAATCGCCTCGTCACCGCCCGTGCCGAGGATCGCTGCGCCAAGAATCTTGCGTGTCTCAGCGTCGATGACGACCTTCATCAGTCCCTGCGTCTCACCTTTCTCAACCGCACGGCTCACGCGGCTCATCGGTATCTGTCCGACAAGGAGTGGCCGGCCTGCGGCGCGAGCGTCACGTTCCGTCAGACCGGCGCGGCCGAGCGGCGGATCGATGTAGAGCGCGTAAGCGGTAACGCGATCACTCACCCGCCGCCTTTCGCCATCAAGCAGGTTGGCCGCGACGATCTCAAAATCGTTATACGCAGTGTGAGTGAACGCGCCGCGGCCGTTACAGTCGCCGAGTGCCCAGATACCTTCGACGTTGGTTGCGAGTCCGTCGTCAACCTTGATGTACCCGCGCGCGTCGGTCTCGACACCGGCCGCTTCGAGACCGAGGTCGTCGGTGTTCGGCTGGCGCCCGACTGCGAGCAGCACGTCGGAACCAACTGACCTTGGCTCACCTTCCGTGCACATGAGTCCGACCTGAACGCCGCGCTTGTGCGGCGCGAGACTGATGCACTCGGCACTCGTCCGCACGTTTACACCCTCACTCGTCAGAATGTCGCGTATCGCTTCCGACACTTCTTCGTCCTCTCGCGCGATCAGGTGTGGTGACTTTTCGACCACGGTCACCTCTGCGCCGAAGCGGCGATACATCTGCGCGAACTCCAGTCCGACGTAGCTGCCACCGACGACGATCAGGTGCTCAGGCAGACGATCGAGTTCGAGCATCGATCGATTGTTGAGAAAAGGAACATCATGCACGCCAGGTATGTTTGGAACAGAAGCGCGGGCTCCGACATTGATGAAGATGCGTGGCGCCGTGAGCAACTCCTCGCCGACACGGACGACGTGCGGTCCCTCGAAGCGCGCATGGCCCATGATCACAGTACAGCCGCGCATTTCGCGTAGACTGCGCTCGAGTCCCGTGCGTGACTCGGCGACCACAGCGTCTGCGCGCGCTTTCACCTTCTTCATGTCGACGCGAACCGGGTTATCGATCAGAACGCCGAAGTCTGCAGCACGACGGGCCAGGTGTGCGGCGTACGCACTCGCGACCATCGTCTTCGTCGGCGTGCAACCGGTGTTGACGCACGTGCCGCCGAAAAGCTTTCGCTCAACGAAGGCCACCGTCATGCCCGCGGCGGTCAGCCGGCCTGCAAGCGCAGGTCCGGCCTGCCCCGCGCCGATTATGATGGCGTCAAATTCTTTCATCGCGTTCCTCTATTCGCGCAGGTAATGGCAGTGGTATCCGCCCGGGTTCTTGCGCAGGTAATCCTGGTGATAGGCCTCCGCGCTGTACCACGTCGACGCGGGCTCGATGCTCGTAGTGATAGGCCTCTTCCAGAAACCTGATGCATTGACGCGCTCGATCACGCGTTCGGCGATCGCGCGCTGCTCCTCTGTCTGCGGAAAGATCGCTGAGCGGTACTGCGTCCCGACATCGTTGCCCTGGCGATTGAGCGTCGTCGGATCGTGTAGTCGGAAGAACCAGCGTTCGAGAAGTTCCTCGAAGCTGAGAACCGACGGATCGAACGTCACGCGAACCGCCTCTGCATGTCCTGACTTGCTATCGTGCGTGTCTTCGTAAGTCGGGTTTGCGAGATGGCCGCCCGTGTAGCCAACGTCAGTGTCAATCACTCCGGGAACATCGCGCAGGATGTCCTCGACTCCCCAGAAGCAGCCGCCGGCGAGCACTGCCACTTCAACGTTTCGAGCGGTGTTATCGGGCAGAGACATTTAATACTTCCTCCATGCGACGGTCGGCGGCGGCTGTCGCTTCTTCCTGGCTGCTGCCGTTTTGGCGCGCGATCAGGTAGGGCGCGTACCAGTCCCACCAGTTATGTTGTGCGTGCGTCTTTTCGAACTTGTCGTGGAGCTCGGCAGTTTCGCGAAGAAGTTCTGCGAGCGTTGCTGCGTCCGTTGCTGGTGGTCGTTCCCACTCACGTCCGGGAAGACGCGCTGTAATTTCCTGAAGTAACCAGCCGTTGCCGTCAGGATCTTCGAACGAAGCGAATGTGAAGTAGGACCGGCCTTCGGGATCGGGGCCACTGACGTGCGAGTTCTCCACCGTGTCGTTGAACGGTCCGCCGGCGTAGTGGAAGACTTCGCTTACGTTTACACCACGCGCGATCAGGTCGTTGCGAGCGGCGTCGATATCGTTCACAGCGAGAACGAGACGAGGCGCTGCGGAGGTTCCCTTGCCGAAGATGATCGAGGCTTCAGAATTGTGCGGCGTGATCTGCACACCGCGGAAGTCGCCGTTCGCGATGTCGATGTCGAGCCGCCAGCCGAGACTTTCATAGAACGACTTGGCGCGATCGACGTCTGAAACGCCCAGCAACACAACTTCGAGCTTCATGTCGACGGGTTGGGCCTCCGGCACTGCCTCTTTCTGGTTGACCACTGCACTGGACATAAATCATCTCCTTTGGTTTATGGAGTCGTTACCGACTCTGTTCTGTTGGTCTAAGTGATCTGAAGGCGGCGCGGAGTTCGGAGGCGAAGAGCTCGGGTTGCTCCCACGCAGCGAAGTGACCACCCTTGTCGACCTCGTTAAAGTAAATCAGGTTTCGATAGGCGCGGCGAGCCCAGGTTTCCGGAGCGCGATAGACTTCCTCCGGAAAAACGGTGATGGCCACCGGGAGGGAGATCTCGTCAGTCCTCTGCGGGGCCGCGAGAAGAATGCTGCGGCCGCTGGACTCCCAGTACAGGCGCGCTGATGAGGCTGCGCTATTCGTCAGCCAGTACAGGGTGACGTCGTCCAGCATCTCGTCTCTGGTGAGCCGGCGTTCGGGCTCGCCGTTGTTGTAATCAAACATCCATGCCGCAAGTGCGACTGGCGAATCTGTTAATGCGTAGCCAATCGTCTGTGGTCGCGTGCCCATTATTGCGGCGTAAGCGCGGTGTTTCTTGTAGAACGTCTCGATCGAGTTGAACGCTCCGCGTTCCTTCTCGGAGAGTGTTGCCGGCGCTGGTCCACCCGCGGCAAGAATTGTGGCGATATCCGTTGGCACTGTCGAAGGCAGATTGATGTGGATGCCGAGCAAGCCGTTCGCGTTCTGGCGTGCCATTGCACTCGCGATAGGTGAGCCCCAGTCGCCGCCCTGGGCCACGTAACGCTTGTAACCAAGACGTCTCATCAGTTCGGCCCATGCACGCGCGATGCGATCAGGGTTCCAGCCAGTGTCCTTTGGTCTGCTGGAGAAACCGTAACCGGGCATCGAGGGCAGAACGAGATCGAACGCGTCTTCGGCGCGGCCGCCGTGTGCTGGCGGGTTAGTCAATGGGCCGATAGTTTTGAGGAGTTCGAAGACGGAGCCGGGCCAGCCGTGCGTCATGATCAGTGGTAACGCGTTTGGTTGGCGCGAGCGTACATGGATGAAGTGGATGTCGATGCCGTCGATCGTTGTAATGAACTGCGGTAGTGCGTTCAGTTTTGCTTCTGCCTTGCGCCAGTCGTAGTTGGTTTCCCAGTAGCGGATGATCTGTTGAAGGTTTGCGAGCTGCATGCCCTGGGAGCGGTCGGTTACTGTTTCCTGGTCGGGCCAGCGCGTCATGGCAAGACGGCGGCGGAGATCGACGAGTGCTTCTTCCGGAACTTTGATCGTAAAAGGGCGGATCGTGTGGTCTTCGTCAGCGCGAGCGCTTCCGGCGTTTTTGGCCAGTGCGCCGGGCTGCGCGAGCAGATCGGCAGGAGTGATCACCATCAGCACGAATAGCAGCGTCGCGACACGCAGGACGCTGGTTGTGTGCTGTTGTTTTTCAAGTCGCATCGTCTGTTCTCCTAATGTGGAGGCATCTTGCGCCTAATCGCATTCTCTCGAAACCCTAGATCGTGCGACAGGCAGATCACTCAATTGTGGTAGCGTCGTATCCCCCACCAGCCTGCGGAGCAAGCCCAAGCATAACGCCTGGGGCGTCAGGGCAAGGTTAAGAGACAAATTTGAAGGGCCAGCCCATGAAATGGGCGTAGCTCGTTTGCGTTGTCCGCCGGCATTTCGTAGGCGGTGGCATCTGTCGCCCGCATCGGCGGGCTTGAAACTTTTGGCTTTTTAGGACCTGGGGCTCACGCCCCGGCTTTACGCTCGCGCCTGCTTCGCAGGCTAAAATCGGCCGCGGATACGTCAGCTCTGATAGCTTTAGACCTCCGCCTCTTCGACTTTTTCTTCTGCTTTCTTCTTCCGGCGAAGACGTTTGAACAGCCGCTCAAAGAAACCATAAATTGATTCGGATTCTTTCGCCAGCAGGGGCGAAGCACTCGCTAGTATCAATACGTAAAGTGCGGCAAACGGCTGCAAGACCGGCATTAAACTGCCAGCCAGAGCAAGGTTGACGATGATGATCGAAAACTCACCGCGCGCGAGCAAAGTGAACGAGGTGTTGAGCGAGCCGGTGGTCGACAGTTTCGCGCGTCTGCCGACGATCGATCCCGCGATGATGACGCCCACGAGCGAGAGCACGGCAGCTCCAACCGCAAGCCACGCAGCGCCGCCTAACGTGAACGGATCGATCGAAAGACCGAATCCGAAGAAGAACACGGCGCCGAAGAAATCCCGAAACGGCACGACGAGCCGTTCCATTCGTTCGCTGTGTTCAGTTTCGCCGAAGATCAATCCAAGCAGTAACGCGCCGATGGATTCAGCAACATGGATCGTTTCGCCGAGTCCGGCGAGCAGGAACAAACACGCGAAAACCAGCACGACGAAAAGTTCACTCGACGGAATGCGAAGCAGGCGATTCAAGAGCGGCGTCGCCCAGCGTCCGATGATTATGAGTCCGACGATAAAGCCGAGAGCGATGCCGCCTGACGAAACAACACCCGTGACGGACGTTGCACCGCTCAGCACGATGCCTGAGATGAGCGACAGGTAAACTGCGAGAAAGACGTCCTCAAACATCGTGATGCCGAGGATTATTTGCGTTTCGGGATTTGCCATGCGCCGGTAGTCGAAGAGAATTTTGGCGACGATGGCGCTCGATGAAACTGTCGTCAAACCTGCAATGATCAGCGATTCGCGCAGAGGAAATCCGGTGAGATAACCAAAAGTGAAACCTGCGGTGAAGTTGATGCCGACGTAGATGGAGCCGCCTACGAGGATCGACCGTCCTGCTTCAATCAGGCGTGTGAGGTTGGCTTCGAGACCGAGATAAAAGAGCAGGAAGAGAACGCCGAAACGGCCCATGTACGCGATGAGCGAATCGGTTTCGATGAAGCGGAAGTCGAAGACGCCCCATTGCGGAGCATGTGGCCCGACCGCGATCCCGATCAGAATTAGGAACGGAATGTTGGACAAGCCGAGTCTGTTTGCGAGAGCAATCGCAAATGCGATCAATCCCAGCGCCAGGCCGATTTCGAGGATGACGTTATCCATCGAATCACCCTGCGCTTCCTTCAACCAGCAGTCGCTTCAGCGCGTTAATTGTGCGTCTGTCGCCGGCGACGATCAGCGTCGCGCCTTCGTTCAACACCGTCTGCGCTTCGGGGTTAGTGCGCGTTGTTTGATCGGGTTCGATGATCGAAACGATCGATGCGCCGGTGCGCGTGCGAGCTCCGAGTTCGCGGATAGTTTTGCCGATGCATGCGGCGCCTCGTTCGATCGTGAACCACTCGAGGACGAGGTCGCCGAGAATAACTTCCGCCATCGGCAGACTTCTCGGGACGTAAGTGAGTCCGCCGACAATTCCGGCGATCTGCCGCGCCTCGCCGTCGGAAAGCCGCAGCACGGAGGCGGGGCGATCCAGGTTGGCGCGCGTGAAATGGTACAGTTCGCGCAGCCCGTCGTCGTGAATGACGATCACGAGCCGATCGCCGGTGATCGTCTCGACTTGAAACTTGCGCCCGACGCCCGGAAGAAACACTTCGCTGATAGTGGACATAATGAGGCCATTGTTCGGCAGGGTAGTTACAAAAGAATTGCGGGGCGTAAATCCCGTTAATCATGAAAATCCTGTCTGAACGACGATGAAATCTTATCGTGATGAAGGTGCTTTATAACCCGTATAAACAGGAGAGCCTGATGACCCCGAATACTCGACCGGACGAAATGCCGCCCGGACTCGAAATCGTTATCGCCACGCGCGTCCGCGAAATCGTCGACGGTTTCAAAGTCCGCCGCGTACTCCCTTCCGCCAAACGACGCATGGTCGGACCTTTCATCTTCCTGGATCAGATGGGACCGGAAGTGCTGCGCGCGAATCAAGGCCTCGACGTCGCGCCACACCCTCACATCGGACTCGCCACCGTGACATATCTCTTCGAGGGCGAACTCCTGCACCGCGACGGCCTCGGCATGGTCCAACCTATTCGTCCAGGCGAAGTTAACTGGATGACTGCCGGCAGCGGCATCGCACACTCGGAACGAACGCCTCCGAATTTAAGACTCTCAGGATCAGATCTCTTTGGCATTCAGTCGTGGGTCGCTCTGCCGAAACAACACGAGGAATCAGATCCGGCTTTCACCCATTACGGCGCGGGCGTGTTGCCGGTGGTCGAAGGCGACGGCAAACGCATGCGCCTGATCACGGGATCGCTCTACGGCGCTCACTCCCCTGTTCACACACTCTCGTCGATGTTCTACGCCGACATCACGCTGATCGAAGGCGCGCGTCTGTCTGTACCCGTCGAGCATGAAGAACGCGCGGCATTCATCGTCGAAGGATCGGTCCAACTTCTACCCGACGAGGGAACTTACGTTGCGGGCCAACTTCTCGTCTTTAAACCAGGCGCGGAGATCACACTGCGCGCACACGAGCCCGCGCGCATGATGCTCCTCGGCGGAGAACCGATGGACGGACCACGACACATCTGGTGGAACTTCGTTTCAAGTTCGAAGGAGCGGATCGAGCAGGCGAAAGACGACTGGCGAGAGGGCCGGTTCGCTCGCGTTCCCGAAGAGACAGAATACATTCCGCTGCCTGATTCGGGGCCGGCAGTCGTGCGTTATCCATAAGGAAGGGGTTTGTGTGCGCGGTGTAATCATCTTGTTGGCTTGCGTAGCCTTTGCAGCTTGTTCTTCCGAGACGAAGGACACGACGAGCTCAACGGCATCGCCCACTCCGAACGTCTCGCCATCGCCGAGTCCGACGCCGCAAGTCGCTGCGCTCAAGACACCGGAAAGAGTCGCTTCAGGCGAAGTCACGGAGTCACGTGGATCGTGGAACAAACTGGTCAAGAGCATCAGGTATATGAGCACTGCAGACAACACTCAGCAGCCGATGATGTTCTACAAGCCTGAGACTGACGAGCCGCGGCCGTTGCTTGTCGGGCTGCATTCATGGAGCGCAAACTACCGGCAACCGGAAAGCGTGATTTACGCCGAGTGGGCCATCGCGAACGGTTGGATCTTCATTCATCCGAACTTCAGAGGCCCGAACACGAGACCGCAGTCGACCGGATCGGAGCTCGTCATCGGCGACGTGCTCAGCGCGATTGATTACGCGAAAGCAAACGCGCGTGTTGACGAGAGTCGGATCTACGCGGTCGGCTGGTCGGGCGGCGGTTACCTGGGATTGTTGATGGCCGGACGCGCGCCCGAGATCTGGGCCGGGGTTTCAGCGTGGGTGCCGATCTCTGACTTAAACGCATGGTATGAAGAGAGCCGTCGTCTCGGAACGAAGTACGCCCGGCAGATCGCGGCTTCCTGTGGTGGACCACCGACGGGCGACGGACCAGCGGCAGCGGAGTGCCGGAAGCGTTCGGCGATCACTTACCTCGAGCGCGCACGAGATATTCCGCTTGATATCAATCACGGCATACGCGACGGGCGCAACGACGCTGATCCTGTACCGGTGAGCCAGTCGCTGCGTGGGTTCAACGTGCTTGCTGCGCCCGCAGATCGCTTTTCGGAAGAAGAGATCGACTACTTCACACGCGAAGCACGAGTGCCGTCGCATTTGCAAAGCAACACGTCAGCGACGTCTGACGGCGGTCTGAAAGTTCTGTTCCGGCGGCAATCAGGAAACGCGCGCGTCACCATTTTCGACGGCGCTCACGACAAAAACACTGAAGCCGCTGTTCGATGGTTAAATCAACAAAGAAGACGCTAATCTTTTAACGACTTTAAGGAGATAAAATGAGCAAACCCATTCGCATTCTCGGTATCGCGGGCAGTCTTCGCCGCCAGTCGTACAATCGCGCCACCTTGCGCGCGGCAACGCAACTTGTGCCCGAAGGCGCGACGATCGACATCTTTGAGATCGACGGGCTTCCTGGTTTTACCGAGGATGAAGAGCAGAACCCGCCGGCAAAAGTTGTTGAGTTGAAGCAGCGCATCCGGGAGGCTGATGCGATCCTGATCGTGACGCCGGAGTACAACTATTCCGTGCCGGGAGTTTTGAAGAACGCGATCGATTGGGCGTCGAGACCTTACGGGGACAGCGCGTGGAATGGAAAACCGGCGGCGATCATGGGCGCTTCGATCGGTTCCATCGGCACGGCGCGCGCGCAATACCATCTGCGACAGATGTTCGTCTTTCTCAACATGTTTCCGGTAAACCAGCCGGAGGTGATGATCGCCAATGCATCAAAGCGGTTCGACGCGGAGGGAAATCTCACCGACGAGAACACGAAAGAGTTGATGCGCCAGCTACTCCAGGGCCTTGTGGACTGGACTCGAAGAATCGGCGCAGAAAAATGATCATGGACCAGGCTGCAGTGTCTCGAGTAACGGCCGATCTTCAGGCGACGTCTCGGTGGCAGGAAGATGTCTACAAGCAGATCCATGCGCATCCCGAGCTGAGTTTTCAGGAAACCAGAACCGCTGCGCTCGCGGTGTCGAAACTCAAAGAACTCGGTTACGAAGTTCTCGAAGGCATCGGGCGCACCGGCGTCGTCGGCATTATGCGAAACGGCGAAGGACAGACCGTGCTCGCACGCGCTGACATGGACGCGCTTCCCGTCAAGGAAAACACCGGTCTGCCATACGCCTCGACACTCACCACCGCTAACGACGCGGGTGAAACAGTGAACGTCGCACACGCCTGCGGTCACGACGCACACGTCACGTGTCTGCTCGGCGCCGCGGAACTGCTCGCTAAAGGTCGTGACTCATGGAACGGCACCTTCATCACGCTGTTTCAGCCGGCGGAAGAAGTCGCAGGCGGCGCGAAGGCGATGGTGGATGACGGCTTGCGCGAGCGAATTCCGAGACCCGACGTCGCATTCTCGCAGCACGTGCTGGCCTATCCGGCGGGAACGATCGGCACTCAGGTGGGTCCCGTACTCTCCGCCGGCGACAGCATTCGCATCACGCTGCACGGCAAAGGCTCGCCGGATCGATGCCTCATAACAGCGTTGACCCAGTGGTCCTGGCCGCGCATGTCGTGCTGCGTCTTCAATCGATCGTTTCGCGTGAGACGAAGCCGGGTGAGTTTGCGGTCCTGACGATCGGCAGCAGTGTCGCCGGCACGAAGAGCAATATCATCGCCGACCGCGCGGTGCTTCTCGTCAACCTGCGAACTTACGACATGGGCGTGCGACAGCGAATGATCGACAGCATCGAGCGCATGGTCACGGCGGAGTGTGAGGCGTCGGGTTCACCACACCCGCCGGAGTTTGAGTATTACGATCAGTATCCGCTCACGGAGAATGATCCTGAAGTGACGGAGAAGATCACGTCCGCATTTCGAAGTCATTTCGGATCGGAGACTGTCTTCGACCTCGGACGTGTGACCGCGAGTGAAGACTTCAGCCACATCCCTGATGCGTTAGGAACACCCTACACTTACTGGGGCGTTGGGTGTATTGATCCGGAGAAGTACGATCGAGCTCTCAAAGCGGGTCGTGTACAACAGGACATCCCGGTCAACCACTCGGAATTCTTTGCGCCCGTCATCGAACCGACGCTATCTACCGGCACACGCGCGCTGGTAGTTGCGGCTCTTACGTACCTGGCAAAATGAGGTCCCGTCATGGTCTCTACAACTGGGGCCGCGGTTGCTGATGAGTATCGCGGCACGGACAAACTCATCTTTGGAATTGTCCTTGCCGTTATTACGTTCTGGCTCTTCGCACAGACGACTCTGAACGTTGCGCCCGCGATACGCGATGATTTGCGGATCACCGAGAGCGTGACGAACATCGCGGTCAGCATCACCGCGCTCTTCTCCGGCATCTTCATCGTCGTAGCAGGCAGCCTCGCAGATCGGCTCGGACGTGTGAAACTGACTTACGCCGGACTCGCCCTCGGGATGGTTGGTTCACTCCTGATCGCGATCTCACCCCCGAACACCGTCGTCTTTCTGATCGCGGGACGCATCATCCAGGGACTTTCAGCAGCCTGCATCATGCCCGCGACACTCGCCTTGATGAAGGCATACTTCGAGGGCAAGGAACGTCAGCGTGCACTCAGCTACTGGTCCATAGGCTCGTGGGGCGGCTCGGGCGTCGCTGCGCTTTTCGGCGGCCTCGTTGCTTCGTCTCTCGGCTGGCGCTGGATCTTCTGGATCTCGATCATCGTCGCAGTCATCAGTTTCCTCTTGATCAAAGGCACTCCGGAGAGCAAGGTCGAGTCGGCGCACGGGAGTCGCTTTGACTGGTATGGCTTCGCTGCTTTTATCGTCGCGATGGTGGCCGTGAACATCGTCATCGGACAGGGCGCGGCCCTCGGATGGCTCAACCCTGCGATCGTTACGCTGGCGATCGCCTTCGTCGTCGCCGCTGTCGTGTTCTTCAAGGTTGAATCAGGAAACCCGAACGGCTTCGTCGACCTTACCCTTTTCAAGAACAGGACATACGCCGGTGCGACTCTTTCAAACTTTCTGCTCAACGGCGCTGCAGGAACACTTCTCGTCGCCCTCGCGCTGGTCCAACAAGGCGCGGGGCTGTCGTCATTGCAGTCCGGACTGCTGACCGTCGGCTATCTCGTCGCGATCCTGAGCACGATTCGAGTCGGTGAAAAGCTGCTTCAGAAGATGGGCGCGCGAAAGCCTATGTTGATGGGCTGCGCCATCACTGCGACCGGAATCCTGCTGACGACTTTTACCTTCCTGCTCGCGCGCCAGTACATGATTGTCGCTTTCATCGGATTCACGCTGTTTGGAATCGGACTGGGTTTCTATGCAACACCATCCACCGACGCAGCACTCTCGAACGTGCCGGACGCCAAAGCAGGCGCCGCTTCTGGTATCTACAAAATGGCATCGTCTCTCGGAGCTGCTTTCGGCGTGGCAATCTCGGCGGCGATCTTTACCGCGCTCAGCGAAGTCGATACGAGTTTCACGGCGATGTCTGATCTGTTTCTCGGAAGGACTGACAACGTCGCCATTCGATTCGCCGCCGCTGTAGCATTGCTGTTCAACGTGTTGATGGTGATCGTGGCGATAATCGCGATCGCGATGACCATACCCAAAGACGACGGGCGCGCGAGCGTGAGTTGAAATCTTGAACGAACTGACGGCTGCATTTAAGGAGTACGCGACGGGCACTCTCCTGGTGCTCGACCTCATCGGTACGTTCGTGTTTGCGCTGAGCGGTGCTGTTGTCGGCGTCAAGCGGCGTCTTGATATCTTCGGTGTGCTCGTTATCTCGTTTGCAGCAGCCAGCGCGGGTGGCATCATGCGAGATCTTCTGATCGATTCAGTGCCGCCCGCGGCGATCAGAGACTGGCGTTACATGGCCACGTCAGTGCTCGCAGGTCTGCTGATATTTGTCTGGTTGCCGCGCAGCAGGCGATTGTCCGAAGTACGCAGTCTCGTACTACTTTTCGATGCAGCAGGGCTGGGACTTTTCGCAGTCACGGGCACGCAGAAGGCGCTCGGATATGGACTGCATCCTGCGATGGCGCCGTTGCTCGGAATGCTGACAGGAATCGGCGGCGGAATGTTACGGGATATTTTGGTAGCTGAAATTCCCAACGTCTTGCGCGCGGATCTGTATGCAGTCGCAGCACTGGCGGGCGCAGTCGTAGTCGTGGTCGGGCATCTATTCGGCATGGCGCCTTTGATGGCGGCAGTACTGGGCGCGTTGATCTGCTTCAGCCTTCGCCTGATCGCGATCCGTCGCGGATGGCAACTGCCAGTTGCAGACGCTGGTCCAAACGAAAGAATCGAGTGAGGAGTGTTGAGCATGGCGAACCGTATGCCTGCAATTTTTTTCGGGCACGGCAACCCGATGAACGCATTGGCCCATAACACCTGGACCGAAGGCTGGGCCGCGATCGGCAAAGACATTCCGCGCCCTCGCGCCGTGCTCGCGATTTCCGCCCACTGGTATCTTCCGTCCACCCAGGTGACGGCGATGTCTGCGCCGCGCACGATTCACGACTTCGGCGGTTTCCCGCAAAAGCTTTACGAGATCAAATACAACGCGCCCGGTGATCCGGAACTCGCAGCCCGCGTTCAGGAGTTGCTCGCGCCGCTGTCAGTGAACGGGGATAAACATTGGGGCCTGGACCACGGCACGTGGTCGGTGCTCTGTCACGTCTTCCGTAATGCAGACGTGCCTGTTGTTCAACTCAGCATCGACGAAACACAACCAGCAGAGTTTCACTACGAAATCGCGAAGCGGCTCACTGCTTTGCGCGACGAAGGTGTGCTGATCATGGGCAGCGGAAACCTCGTGCATAACCTGCACGCGTATGGCTGGGGTCGCCGTCAGATCAAAGCGTACGACTGGGCCGTACGCTTCGAGGGACGAGCGCGTGAGCTAATGCTCGCAGATCACCACGAACCACTCATCGCCTATGAAACGTTAGGTCGTGACGCCACTCTGTCAGTTCCAACACCCGATCACTACCTGCCACTTCTCTACGTGATTGCACAACAAACAGAAGGCGACGAGGTGAGTTTCCCGGTGGAGGGATTCGACGGCGGATCAGTTTCAATGCTTACAGTAAGAATCGGCCACTGATGACACGGATCTTAAATCCCGATTTTTAGATCCGCGTCATCCGTGGTGCATAAGTGATACTCACCCCTTGATTTCGGCTGGTAGAGCACCTCTTCAACTCTCAGCCTCCGACACGCTCCCCAACAGGAACCGCTTGAAACCACACCGCCCATGTGAACCGACGACGATGAGGTCGGCGATGATTCGCACTTGTCCCTTTGGGCCACACGCATCCGTAGGCGGCCAGCCGGCCAGACCTTCGCTCTGTACCTTCCAGTACGGAAAGTATGACTGGAGGCGATCGGCTGCCTGCGCTGCGAACGTCTGTGTCTCCTCGAGTGCCTGCACTGCCGTCGCTTCTGCCTGTTGCGAGACGAGACGATCAGGGCTTCAACGTCGCGTGGTAGTCCAGCCTTTCGCAAATCCTCGAGCGCCGCGTCAGCACTCGCCGATCCGTCATATCCGATTAGTACTCTCATTTAACTATTGCCTCCCTGAAAAAAAGTAAAAGAGCCATCGTTTACGAATTTCTTGTAGATATATTGGACTGAGGGCTCGGGAAGCGGACAGAGTGATAACACCCGTCCGTTTAGGGTGTTTATTGCCTGACTATGTCACTTTGACTAACGGGTGCGTGTAAACACGTTAGCTTCGAGTGTTATTACGCTGGCAAGTCCGAGGGTCGTGATCTACCGTTGTCCCGAAGTTTTCGGACTGGAATGCGGCACACTAAGCCTCAGCTCAAAGGAGTCAAAAGAAAACATGAACACGATCGAGCAGCAACCAGGTTTTTTCGACAACGTTTCGCTCTACTTCGATCATGCGGCTTCTTTCACACAGCATCCGGAGGGTTTGCTCGATCAGATCAAGGTCTGTAACAGCGTGTATTCATTCAACTTTCCCGTGCGGACGAAGCACGGGTACGAGGTGATTTCCGGCTGGCGCGTTCAGCACAGTCATCACAAGCTGCCGGTGAAAGGCGGAATCAGGTATTCGGAGGATGCCAACGAGGATGAAGTGAAAGCACTGGCCGCGCTGATGACCTATAAATGCGCGGTGATGGATGTGCCCTTCGGAGGCGCCAAAGGAGCGGTAAAGATCAATCCGAAGAACTATTCGGTTGAAGAGCTGGAACAAATCACACGGCGATACACGTCCGAGTTAATCAAGAAAAACTTTATTGGTCCCGGCCTCGATGTGCCCGCGCCCGATTACGGCACGGGACAACGCGAAATGTCGTGGATCGCCGACACTTACGCCGCATTCAACCCCGGACAGATCGATGCAATTGCGTGTGTGACTGGAAAGCCGGTGACACAGGGCGGCGTCCGTGGAAGACTTGAAGCAACAGGCCGCGGCGTCTTTTTCGGACTGCGCGAGGTGTGCAGTCATGCGGATGACATGAAGCAACTCGGACTTGGGAAGGGTCTTGAAGGTAAGCGCATTGTCGTACAGGGCCTGGGCAACGTCGGATATTACGCGGCTCTGTTTTGTCAACACGGCGGCGCAGTCATTATCGCTTTAGCCGAATACGAAGGCGCGATCCATAACCCGCAGGGCCTCGAGGTTGAGGCGGTGATGAAACACCGGAAGCAAACTGGCTCGATCCTCAATTTCCCGGGAGCCAGGAATCTCGCCAGACGCGAGGACGCGCTCGAACTGGAGTGTGACATCCTGATTCCGGCAGCGCTGGAAAATCAGATCACAGAGGAGAACGCGGGGCGCGTCAAAGCGAAGATTCTTGCGGAGGCTGCGAACGGACCAACCACCGCCGGCGCAGAGGAGATCCTGCGGCGTAAAGACGTCATGGTCATCCCCGACATCTACTTGAACGCAGGTGGTGTGACCGTCTCATATTTCGAGTGGCTGAAAAACCTGTCGCACGTTCGCTTTGGAAGAATGGGCAAGCGATTCGAGCAGACAAGTTTTGAACGACTGCTGCGAGTCATCGAAGACAATACCGGCAGAAGACTTTCTGACGCTGAGCGGAAGACCGTCACCCGTGGCGCAGATGAAATTGATCTTGTGAATTCGGGTCTCGAGGAGTCGATGGCTGTCGCATACAACCACATTCGGGAAGTATGGAAATCCGATTCTGCGATACCGGGTCTCAGGACCGCCGCATTTATCGCGGCGATAAATAAGATAGCTACGTGCTATGCGGAGCTTGGGATCTTCCCATGATAACGAATGACAAACAAGGATTGAGGTAGTTATGGAAAGTACAGGACAGGCGCGAGAGACAAGATTGAACGACGACAACACTTACGATGTCATCGAGAACGAGAGTTCCGAAATGGTGGACGAGGAGACCGCTCAGCTCAAGGAGCAGTTGGCTCAAGCGCGTGACCAGAGTCTGCGCACGTTGGCTGAGTTCGATAATTACCGTCGACGCACACGACAGGAACTTTCGCTCGCAGAACAGGCGGGAAAACGCGACGTCCTGCTTGCGTTGCTCGACGTCATGGACGACTTCGACCGTGCGCTGTTGCACACAGGCGAGCCATCGAATGCCCTTACCGAAGGCCTACAGTTGGTACGCCGGCGGTTCAACGACGTGCTACTTTCAAATGGCGTCGCTCCGTTTGACAGCGAAGGCCAGCCGTTTGATCCGATGGTCCATGAGGCCATTAGCGTCATCGAAGGCGATGACGGATCCGAATCGGGCACTGTGTATGCCGAGGAACAACGCGGCTATCTCATGAACGGCGAATTGCTGCGGCCCGCGCGCGTCGTCGTGCTGCGATAAGCGGGCGCAATTGTAGGGGCGGCCCTCCGTGGCCGCCCCAG
>DASTQB010000087.1:0-22011 GCA_035761985.1 Pyrinomonadaceae bacterium | reverse complement strand
AAAGCGATTCGAGCCCGGTGGCCCAACCCCGCGCAACGGCTTGTCGAAAAAGCCGACCGGATTTGTGAAGGTAAGTTTGATCTTCTGGGTTTCAAAAATTTAAGTTTTGGGGATCCGGTTGATTGGCAGTTTGAACCAATTACAAAAAAGCGCACGCCGCTCGTCCACTGGAGCAAGCTCGACTATCTCGACGCCGAGGTCGCAGGCGACAAGAAGATCATCTGGGAACTGAACCGGCACCAGTACTTCACCACGCTCGGCCAGGCTTACTGGCTCACCGGCGATGAACGTTACGCACACCGTTTCGCGTCGCATCTCGAAGCGTGGATGAAAGAAAACCCGCCGAAGCTCGGCATCAACTGGGCCAGCAGTCTCGAAGTCGCTTTCAGATCGATGTCGTGGCTCTGGGCGTTTCACTTTTTCAAGTCGTCGCCTTCGTTAACGCCGGAGCTTCTCAAACTCGCGAGCAAATTCCTGTACATCAGCGCGCGCCATCTCGAGTCGTATCTATCAACATACTTCAGCCCAAACACACACCTCACCGGCGAAGCCCTCGGACTATTCTTTCTCGGCACCATGCTGCCGGAATTCCGCGACGCAAAACGGTGGCAGACGCTCGGTCGCCAGATCCTGATCGAACAGCTTCCGGTACACGTCAAAAACGACGGCGTCTATTTCGAACAGTCGAGTTACTACCATCGCTACACCACGGATTTCTATCTCCACTTCCTGCTGCTCTCCCGGGCGAACAATCTCGACGTTCCAACTGAAGTCAAGAAGTACCTGCTGCTTCTGCTCGATCACCTGATGTACATCACGCGCCCGGACGGCACCACACCGCTCTTCGGCGACGACGATGGTGGTCGACTCGCAATGCTCGACGTTCGTGCAGCAAACGACTTCCGCGGCACCCTCGGCGTCGGAGCGGCTGTGTTCAATCGTGGCGACTACAAGTTCGTCGCAGCTGATGCCGCTGAAGAGTTGTTATGGCTAACCGGCGCCGAAGGACTAAGCAAATTCGACTCAATCGCCGCCACTCAACCCGCGGAAACATCAAAACAATTCCCCGACGGCGGCTACTTCGTGATGCGCGACGGCTGGAGCCCTCAATCCAATTACATGCTTTTCGATTGCGGTCCACACGGCGCACTCAACTGCGGCCACGCGCACGCCGATGCCCTATCGTTTGACCTAGCCGCCGGCGGTCAAACGATCCTCGTCGATCCGGGCACGTTCACTTACACAGGTTCAAAGCAACTGCGCGACTGGTTCCGCAGCTCACAGGCCCACAACACCATTACGATCGACAACGAATCATCGTCACTTCCGAAAGACGCGTTCTCCTGGTCGACCATTGCAAACTGTTCGCTCCGAAAGTGGATCAGCAACGAGCAGTTCGACTTTGTGTCCGGCGGGCACGACGGTTACAAACGTCTGCCCGATCCCGCCACCGTCACGCGCAGCATTCTATTCATCAAGGGCGGTTACTGGATCGTTCGCGACGTCGTCAGCTCGACAGCGGAACATTCGGTCGAGCTCTGCTTCCATCTGGATTCGAGAGGCGACTCAACCAGTCTCGACATAAAGTGTTTCGCAAACAGCGGTGTATGGACTGAGGAAGAAATCTCGGTTTCGCACTGTTATGGTGAAAGTGAGAAGTCGAGAGGCCGAAAGTTTTCAGCACGCCTCGCAGACGGCGATATTGTCACTTTTTTATTACCAGGGACCGGAATCGACTGGAATGTCGAAGAAATCGAGGAGCAGGACGGGCGCGCGTTCCGGGTTTCTGTGGGAAACTATCAGGATCTTGTTATCATCCGTCCGGCCGGATGGCTCTGGCAAAGGTCGGCCGACGGCCATGTGCACCAAACGATTTCATTGCGACACTAGATATGTGCGGAATTAACGGAATAGCTTTTTCGAGCCGGTCGGGGCGGCTAATTTCCCGTCCGGTTCTCGAGGCGATGCGCGACGTCGTCACGCATCGCGGGCCCGACGAAGCGGGCATCTTCATCGATCGAAACGTCGGCCTGGGCCATCGCCGTTTAAGCATCGTCGACGTCGCCAGCGGTCAACAGCCGATGACCAATGAAGACTCGACGCTGCACATCACTTACAACGGCGAGATCTACAACCACGCCGACTATCGCGAGCGGCTCGAAGCCAGCGGTCACGTCTACCGCACTCACTGCGACACCGAAACAATCCTGCATCTTTACGAAGAGCACGGCTCCGCCTGCGTCGATTACCTGCGCGGCATGTTTGCATTTGCGATTTGGGACCAGAAGAAGAAAGAGTTGTTTATCGCGCGCGACCGGCTCGGAGTCAAGCCGCTTTATTACGTTCACACTGACGACGGCTCGCTTTACTTCGGCTCCGAGATCAAGACGGTGCTCGAAGCCGGCGCCGTGAAACCAGAGCTTAACTACGCTGTTCTTTCAGACTATCTCGCCAATCACGCGCCGTCGGGCGAAGAGACGCTTTACGTCGGCGTCAAACGTTTATTGCCGGGTCACGTGCTGACGTGGCGCGACGGTGAGGTCGTGATCCGCCGTTACTGGGACGTTGATTTTTCGAAAGACGGCGAGGTCCGCGACGATAAGACTTACATCTCGCAATGGTCGGAACTGTTTCGCGAGTCAGTTCGACTCCGGCTGATGGCCGACGTGCCGCTCGGCATGTTTCTTTCCGGCGGTATCGATTCGTCTGCGATTGCCGCAGTGATGAGCGGAATGGTGAAGGAGCCGATCAAGACGTTCTCCGTTGCGTTTGCAGAGCGTGAAGCGAACGAGCTGGAGTATGCGCGTCTTGTCGCCGACGCTTACAAAACGGATCACCGCGAGATCTCCGTCAGTCCCGAACAGTTTTTCGAAGCGTTGCCACGACTCGTGTGGCACGAAGACGAACCGTTGGCCCACCCGTCGAGTGTTGCGCTTTACTTCGTTTCAAAACTCGCTTCCGAACACGTAAAGGTGGTGCTCACAGGCGAGGGAAGCGACGAGTTGCTGGCAGGCTACGGGCGTTATCGCCGCACGATGTGGAACATTTCACTCGGCCGGCAGTACAACAAGCTCACGCCGTCAATCGCACGCGACACGATCCGCAAACAGATCGAACGGATGCCTCCCGGCGGCCGCATGCGCCAGAAACTCATGCGCACGTTTCTCGTGCTCTCGCCCGAGCTTGAAAGTATCTACTTCGACAACTTCGCAGTGTTTTCCGCGCCGATGCAGCACCACCTGCTCACGCGCGAGACACGCGAGCGAATCGGGACGATCGATCCTTACGTCGAACTGCGACGACTGCTCGAACGCACGAAAGATCTGTCGCTCCTCGACGGGCTGCTTTACGCCGACATCAAGACTTACCTGCACGAGCTGCTGATGAAGCAGGACCAGATGAGCATGGCGACTTCCGTCGAGAGCCGCGTGCCGTTTCTGGACCACAAGCTCGTCGAGTTTACGGCGCGTATGCCTGACTCGATGAAGTTACGTGGCGGAACGACGAAGTACGTGCTGCGCGAAAGCATGAAAGGCGTGTTGCCGGAGCGGATCCTTTCAAGGCGCAAGATGGGATTTCCAGTGCCGATCGGCAGTTGGTTCCGCGGCCAGTACAAGTCGATCATCGACGAATACGTGTTGAGTGAACGCGCACTCTCGCGAGGTATCTTTGCTCCCGACTTCGTGCGCAATCTCGTTTCGCTGCATCTCGCGGGCGAGGACCACTCGGAACGGCTGTGGGCGCTGCTCAACTTCGAGATGTGGTTGCGAAGGTTCTTCGACACTGAGCCACAGATTACACAGATTGAAGAAATGGACCTGACTCTATCTGTCTCATCTGCGTAATCTGTGGAATGAAGATCCTGTGGTTGAAAACAGAGCTGCTGCATCCGGTTGATAAAGGCGGAAAGATTCGCACTTATCACCTCCTCAAACAGCTCAAGGCTGATCATCAAGTCACCTATCTGACGCTCGACGATGGTTCCGCGCCGGCTGACGCGCAGGACAATGCCGTCGAGTATTGCCACGAGCTCATTCGCATTTCGCATGCGACGCGCGAGAAGTTTTCCGCCGGTTTTTACGCGGAGCTCGCAGTCAACATGGCCTCGCCGCTGCCGTACGCGATCCGGAAATACAAGTCGGAGCAGATGACAAAGGCGATCGAGCAGGCTACTTCGAAAGATCACTTTGACGTGGTCATCTGCGACTTTCTCGCGCCCGCCGTAAACCTGCCGCGCGATCTGAAAACTCCCGTCGTGCTTTTCCAACACAACGTCGAAGCATCGATCTGGCAGAGGCACTATGAGGTACAGAGCAACTCGGTCAAAAAGCGGTATCTTTACTGGCAATGGCGCAAGATGCAGAAGTTTGAACGCGATGCGTGCCGGCGTGTTGATTGTGTGATCGCGGTTTCCGAGGCCGACGCGCGGATGATGGAACGCGATTACGGCCTCGCGAAGGTTTACGACATACCAACCGGCGTCGACATCGATTTTTTCAAACCGACGGGCAAGATCGCGACGCGTCCGAACAGTCTCGTGTTCACTGGTTCGATGGACTGGTTGCCGAACGAAGACGCGATGCAGTATTTCATAAACGAGTGTTTGCCGTTGGTGCGAGAGGCTGTTCCCGATCTGCACCTGACGATAGTCGGTCGCTCGCCGTATCCATCGCTGGTTGAGTTGGCCCAGAGAGATCCGAATATCGCGGTAACCGGACGCGTGGACGACGTGCGACCGTACATCGAAGAAGCGACGGCGTTCATCGTGCCGATTCGCATCGGCGGCGGCACGCGTTTGAAGATCTACGAAGCGATGGCGATGGAAAAACCGGTGATCTCGACAACAGTCGGCGCCGAAGGTTTGCCTTTGCATCACGGAAAAGAACTGCTGCTCGCCGACAATCCGAAAGCTTTCGCCGATGCAGTTGTGAAAGTGCTGCGCGATTCGAGCCTCGCGACGCAGCTTGGAAAAAGCGCCGCCGAACTTGTCCGGCAAAACTTGGGCTGGCGTGGTGTTTCCGCAAACATGGCCCAGATTTGCCAAACAGTCATCAACAACAAGACCGCATGATGAAGCACGAGGCGTCCGTCTCTATCGCAGTTCTCATTCCTTGCTACAACGAGGAAGCGACGATTGGCGAGGTCGTGCGCAGCTTTCGTGCACAACTGCCGCACGCGCAGATCCACGTGTTCGACAACAACTCCAGCGATCGCACCGTTGAAGAAGCAAGAGCCGCCGGCGCGCTGATCAGCTACGAGCGCAGGCAGGGCAAAGGATACGTTGTGCAGTCGATGTTCGGACGTGTCGATGCCGACGTGTACGTGATGGTCGACGGCGACGCCACCTATCCGCCCGAGGAAGTTCACAACCTGCTCGAGCCGGTGCTTGCGGGTGAAGCTGACATGGTCGTTGGTTCGCGGCTGCACGCGAAGTCGGATAGCCAGTTCAAATCGCTCAATCGCTTTGGCAACAGGATGTTCCTGTCGCTGGTCAACTCAACGTTCAAGGTTGAGATCACCGACATGCTTTCGGGTTATCGCGCGTTCAGCCGGAACTTCGTGAAAGGCGTGCCGTTGTTTGGCGGTGGATTTGAAACTGAGACTGAGCTGACGATCAAAGCACTCGAGCGCGGGTTTCGAATCGTCGAAGTGCCGGTGAACCTGACGAGCCGGCCCGAGGGAAGTTTTTCAAAGATTCGCATCGTCAACGACGGCTTCCGCATCGTCAACACGATCCTCGCGCTGTTGCGTGATTACAAACCGCTCACGTTCTTTGGCGGCGCGGGTTTGGTGCTGGTTTTCGTAGCGATAATTCCCGGAGCAATCGTATTTTTCGAGTTTATTGAGACTGGTTTGGTGGCGCGATTGCCCTCGGCTGTTCTCGCAGTCGGGCTGGTACTCGCAGGACTGTTGTCGATCACGGTGGGACTGATCCTGCACACGATTGCCAGACGCTCGCAGGAGTTTGATCACCAGTTGCGCAAACTGCTCGAGGAGACGAAATACCAGATTCAGCGCGAGACGAAAGCCCAACGAGAATGGAAGGAATGAGACTACTTTCACTTTTTTTATCCACAGATTACACAGATTCTTTTAATTCAATCGGCGTAATCTGCGGATAAAGAAAACTACTTAGTGGAATGACGACGAGCACGATCGAAGCCAACATGATCGCCGACCTGGAGATCATGGCGCAGGCGAAGAATTACCAGGGGTGGATGTATCGCAAGATCGCGCCTTACCTCGGCAATCGCATTCTCGAAGTCGGTGCGGGCATCGGCAACTTCACGCGCCTGTTGCTCGATCGAGAGTTTCTCGTACCGACTGACATCAGCCAGTTGTGCGTCAATCAACTCAAGCAACGGCTGGGCGACGATTTGCACGTGCAGCCGAAGCTGCTCGACCTCGGCACTCCCGGCGATCACGATTGGGCCAGTCACGGTTTTGACACGATCGTCTGCCTGAACGTGCTCGAACATGTCGAGGATCACGACGAGGCGTTGAAGTTTATGCACTCAGTGCTCGTGCCGGGCGGACGTGCAGTGATCCTCGTCCCGGCGTTTCAGTTTTTGTACGGGACGATCGATGCGAAGATCGGTCACTACAGGCGTTACACGCGGCGCGATCTGTTGCCGCGGATGGGTGAAGCCGGTTTCGCTATCGAGCATTCGTTTTACATGAACGTGATCGGCATGGCGGGATGGTTCTGGAACAATCGCGTGCGCCGCATCAAGGATGAAGATGCCGGGCAGATCGTGGTGTTCGACCGTTTTATCGCGCCGTGGGCCGAGCCGTTGGAGAGATTGATTCCGCCCCCGTTTGGACTATCGTTGATCGCGATCGGCCGCAAAGAAGCTCACGAAAAGGCACAGAATGAATGAGACAGGCAAACAAGGTTCATTTGTCTCTTATGTGCTGCTGGTGGCGGTTTATGTTCTGTTTCTGTGGGGAACGGCGTCGCTCAACATCGGCGATACGCCGATTTATGTTGATGCGATCCTGCGTGTCTTAAGTGGCGGCAGTACGAGGTTTTGGGATCAGGGCGGGTTTCTTTCGTTCTGGGAATTTGGACACTTGCTCTGGCGCCCGCTTGGCTGGTTAACATTCAAAGTTCTTCGCCCGCTGCTCAATCCCGATCTTCGCACCGGCGTCACGCAAACACTTCTCATACTCAACTGGATATCGGGGCTCGTCGCGGTTCTGTCGCTCTATGCGGTCGCGTTTCAGATCACGCAAAGACGATGGGCCGCCGCCTTCGCTGCGATAGGTTTCATCCTCACGAATGCGTTTTTGAATTATGCGCAATCTGGTTGTTCCTACGTTCTTGGACTTGCGCTTTTGATCCTCGGTTTCTATCTCCTCGTCGACGTTGGAGCGCAGATCAAAGCATCGCGTTTCAAAACGATCGCGGGCGGTTTGGCTTTAGCCGGGGCGATCGGGATGTGGTTTCCATACTTCTGCGCGATACCGGCGGCGCTTGCTGCTCCTTTGATTGTGTTTGGACCAAGCCGGCCGGTGTTGCGAATCGTGGTAACGGCAATGATCACCTGCGCGCTTGCGACCGTGCTGATGTACGGCGCGGCGATGGGCGCGCTCGGGCTTCGCAGTGTGACCGAGGTGGGCCAGTGGGTCAAATCTTCGTCGCATGAAGTGACTGAAAACCGCGGTGTCACGCGCGTGCTATTCGGCATTCCGCGCGCGCTCATCAACATGGGTACTGACAGCGTCTACTTCAAACGTTACCTGACGCGCGATTCGTACAATCCGGTTAGTTTCTTCGATCTTGCGACTCGGAGCTTGTGGAAGATTGCGTTTGCGTACCTGTTTCTGCTGGCGTTGACGATTGGTTTGTACGTGACGGACCGGCGTGTGCTGGTGTTGTTTCTCGTGAACGTCGTGCCGGTGGTTGCGTTCGCGTTTTTATTTGCCGGTGGTGTGCTTGAACGCTACTTTCCAATGTTTCCGATGATCTTTGTGGCAGTTGCGTGTTGTTTAAGTGCGAAAGAAGCAGGCAGGTTGGTTCGTTATGTTCCGATCTTGTTCATACTGATTGCTGGCCTGGTCAATACTGTCGCGTTGTCTACTCCCATCGTCGGAGCGGAGCGGGAGGCGACTTTTGCGCGCGTGCGTGAACTTTTTCCGTTGGTGAACGAGAATACGCGCGTGTTTGTCGCGCCGCAGGACCAGTTGTGGGGCAGTGCCGGGCGTTTGCAGTTTGAAGGACAAACGACAAACAACTTTCACGTCGATCCGGTGGCGATACTCGGGACGGCGCAGGTGCCACAGTGGCGCAAGGACGTCGCGGGTCAAATAATCGCTGCATGGGACGCAGGCCATGACGTTTGGATTTCAAAACGCCTGCGGAGTAGTTATCCTAAATCGGAATGGAACTGGACCGAGGGCGAGGATACACGGATCAAGTGGGCCGAGCTTCCGGAATTCTTCGCACCGCTCGAGACGGACGCGTCTGTTGGCGGCGATGATGGATTTCTGAAGCTGAGTCCGAGCAGCACGAACAGGGATTTGCTTAGTGCTTTCTGAATATAGGTCCTATAGGACGTATAGGACCTATATCGATGTCGGATCAGGGGGATAAAATTTGAATCAGCCCAGACCCTCATACCATCGTTTTCTCCCACCGCTGCTCGTCATTGCTCTCTACGTTTCCGCACTCGCCTTCACCAACGCACATTACATGGCCGACAGCGGCGGATACGTTGTTTCGATTCTGGCTTATGCGGGAGTGGAAGAATACGTCGCCGAGAACCCCGTAGTCGCCGATTACCGTTCAGAGAATTCTTACTGGGACTTCGGCCATTTGCTCTGGCGTCCGCTTGGACTGCTGCTTTACAGCGTCTTCACGCCGGTGTCGAGTCTGGTAGTTGGACCAGATCCGGGCTACAACGCTCGGATTCTTTTGATGTGGGTCAACTATCTCGCGGGGTTATTGAGCGCAGTGCTTCTGTATGCGTTGATCGACCGGCTCACCGGTCGGCGCTGGCTGGGCGTGCTCGTTTCTGTGTTGTTCATCTTCTCGAACGGGTTCCTGAACTTCGCGCAGGGCGCCAGCTCTTACGTTGCGGGATTGGCTTGTGTAGTAGTCGCGCTTTACCTATTGCTCAAAGATAAAGGTCGTCCATCATCTTTAGCGGCGATCGGCGCGGGACTCGCGTGCACCGCTGCCGTATCGGTGTGGGCGTTGTACATTCTCGTTGTGCCGGGAATCATTCTCGCGCCGCTTGTTTTGTTTGGACCAGGCGGAACTGTAAAGGCGTCGATCGTGCGTGCATCAGCGTCGTTTGTAATCGCGTCGGCGATCGCGTTCGGAGTGGTGATGGCAGCGGCGGGAGTGAACACGCCATCCGAGGTCCTCGAATTCATAGCAGCGTCGTCTCACGGCATTCACACCAGCGGTTTAGCGCGGATGGTGTTTGGGTTTCCTCGTTCGTTCATACACATGGGCAACGACGGGATCCTCTTCAAACGTTTTCTACTGAACGATCCGTTCAACCCGGTAAGCGCGATGGATCTGGTGCGACTGAGCCTGTGGAAGCTGGCGCTGTTTTATCTCGCATCCGCGGCGGTAGTGATCGGGCTGCTCGTGTCGCGCAGTTGGCGGATGCTAGTGTGGCTGGCGATCGCCGCACTTCCTCTATTGCTTTTTGCGATCAAGTTCGACGGCGGCGCGATCGAACGTTACATCCCGATTTATCCCGCGATCTTCATCGCGCTTGCGTGGGTGCTGAACGATCCGAAACTGCCGCGATTGCTGAAGATCGTTCCGGTTGTGTTCTTTGGTTTCGCGGTGCTCGTAAACGCAACCGTGATGGCGCGCGCGGTCCTTAATCGACAGAAGCAAACAACCGAGACGCGAATCAGCGCGGTCATTCCGCAGTTGAACCTAAACAGTTGGGTGGTGACCAGCCATCTGCAGGACGACCTCGTCAATTTTCAAATCAGTTTTCCTTTTGAACCTGTCAATTATCGGTCATACCACATTTATCCCCTACTCGTGCTCAACTCGGATCAGATTCAAACCTGGCGCGAGGAGTTTGCGCAGCGGATGCTCGAAGCATGGGACAAGGGCGGTGACGCCTGGATATCGACGCGCATGTTCCATCCGAAGCCCGAAGCCTCGTGGAACTGGGTTGAAGGTGACGATCCGCGCGTGCGCTGGGAGCACCTCCACGCGTTTTTCACACAATTCGACACAGGTCCGGTGGCGGGCGGCGCTGACGGTTTCGTCCGGCTCGAGAAGTCGGAAAAGAACAGGCAGTTGCTGAATGCGGCCCGTTCGCGTGCCGGATCTCACTAATATCGTGGAAAGATCGTTCCATTCTCCGTGTTATCCGTGTCTCTGTGTTAGATCTAAAGCAGTAACGCAGATGACACAGATCACACGGAAAAGGATCAAAGGATGAAAATTAGTATCTTCGGTTTGGGTTACGTCGGTTCGGTTTCGGCAGCATGTTTCGCACGCGATGGCCACGAGGTCATCGGCGTCGACGTCAACCCTTTGAAAGTCGAGATTATCAACGAGGGCCGCAGCCCGATCGTCGAGCCGCATTTGAATGAGCTGATGACTGAAGCAGTTAAAGCGGGACGGCTGCGCGCGACCACTGACGGCGCCGAGGCGATCGCAGCTTCAGATGTCTCGCTGGTCTGCGTGGGTACACCCGGCAACGCGAACGGCAGTCTCGATCTGACGCACATGAAAAACGCCTGCAAGCAGATCGGCGTCGCACTTGCTTCCGTGGATCGCGAACACGTCGTCGTTATTCGCAGCACGTTGCTGCCCGGCAGTATCGAACGACACGTGATCCCGACGCTCGAAGTTTATTCCGGCAAACGCGCGGGGAAGGATTTCGGTGTCGCGATCAACCCGGAGTTCCTGCGTGAGGGAAGCTCTGTTTACGATTTTGACAATCCGCCGTTCACGTTGATCGGTGCTGACGACGAGAATGTTGCGTCGCTCGTGGGCCATCTTTACGCGCGCCTGAACGCGCCGTTGTATACGTTGCGAATCAAGGAAGCGGAGATGGTGAAGTATGCGTGCAACTGTTTTCACGCATTGAAAGTCGCGTTTGCAAACGAGATTGGAAACATCTGCAAGCCTCTGGAAGTTGATAGCCATCGTGTGATGGAAGTGTTTTGCCAGGACACGAAACTGAATCTCTCGCCGTATTACCTCAAGCCGGGTTTTGCGTTCGGCGGTTCGTGCCTGCCGAAGGATCTGCGTGCGATCACTTACAAGGCGAAGGAGCTCGACGTCGATATTCCGCTTCTGAATTCGGTGTTGCAGAGCAACGAACGCCAGATCGAACGTGCGATCAACATGGTCCTGCAAACCGGACGTAAAAACATCGGTGTGCTTGGTTTGAGTTTCAAACAGGGCACGGACGATCTGCGCGAGAGTCCGATTGTGACTGTCATCGAACGTTTGCTCGGCAAGGGTCTGCGCGTGGCGATCTACGATCGCGACGTGCAGTTGGCGCGTGTGTTTGGAGCCAACAAGCAGTACATCGAACGCGAGATCCCGCACATTTCCGAACTCATGCACGCGAAGATTGAGACTGTCGTGGAGGCAAGCGATGTGATCGTTGTGGCAAACAAGTCAGAGGAGTATCGACAGATCACAGGCTCGCTACGGAATGATCAGACAGTGATCGATCTGGTGCGACTGTTTGATTCAGCGCCGCCCGTCGGGAATTACAGCGGCATCGGATGGTAAAAGTATAGGTCCTATAGGTCCTATAGGTCCTATATGACCTGTAGGACCTATTATGACGAAACGCTTTGCGCGCCGGTTGTTGGTGGCTACTCTTTTGCTCTGCGTGTGGGCGGTGGTGGCGTGGGGTGCGGCGAGGTTTCTCATCGTCGATGTGCCGTTGAATCGCGCCGACATGATCGTGGTGCTGAGTGGTTCTGCCGTCTACAACGAACGCACTGAGCGAGCTGCCGAGTATTACCGCCAGGGCCTTTCCGATCGCATCCTTCTAACCAACGACAATCTGCGCGGCGAATGGTCCAGCGCCGAACAGCGCAATCCATTCTTTTACGAGCGCGCCCGCGACAATCTGCTGCGCCTCGGCGTCCCCGCGGAGCGCATCCAGGTCCTCTACCGGCCTGTCTCCGGCACGTATGATGAAGCCGAGGCGCTGAAGGAGTATGCTGTCGCAAACAAGCTGCGTTCGCTTTTAGTGGTGACCTCGGCTTACCATTCCCGTCGAGCTTTGTGGACGCTGAGCCGCGTGTTTGCCGGGACGGGAATCGAGATTGGACTGCAAAGCGTCGAAACCGGCGAGCAGACGCCCGCGCCGGCGACATGGTGGCTGCACTTACGCGGGTGGCAAATGGTAGGCGGAGAGTATGTCAAGAACGTTTACTATCGAGTGGTTCGGTAAGCGACACAGACTGGTGTTGATGTGCCTGGGTCTGGTTCTGATCGTTTGTGCATCGTGTGAGCCGGAGATCACGCGCGGCGAGTCGGGCGTGATAAAAGTCAGCCCGTCGCAGAACCTGCAATCGATAATCGACAGGGCGCGTCCGGGTGACGTGATCGAACTCGAGGCCGGTAAGGTCTACGAAGGTCCGCTCACACTCCCAAAGAAGGACGGCAACACCTTCATCACCATCCGCAGTTCGCGGGCCGCGGAACTTCCGGAAGGCGTCCGCGTCACACCGGCGCAAAGCGCACTGTTCGCGAAGCTGCAGTCATCCGAAGGCGGCGAGCCCGTGATCAAGACCGTGGCGGGAGCACATCACTACCGCATCATCGGCCTCGACATCTCTACCGCCACGCCCAAAACAGTCGTCTACGATCTCGTTCGCATCGGCGATCCGAAACAGACGGCCGCTGACGTGCCGCACGATTTCGTCATCGATCGTTCGTACATTCACGGCCATCCGACACAGGACGTGCAGCGCGGTGTTGCGACAAACGGCGCCGAGATCACGGTCAGTAATTCCCACATCTCCGAGATTCACGGGCGCGGTTTCGAAGCGCAGGCGATCTGCGGCTGGAACGGCCCGGGTCCGTTCCGGATCGTTAACAACTACCTCGAAGGTGCAGGCGAAAACATCATGTTCGGCGGTGCGGATCCGTCGATCCCGAACCTGATTCCTACAAACATCGAGATCCGCGGCAACCACCTGTTCAAACCGTTGTCGTGGAAAAAGAGCGACTCCAGCTACGGCGGGATTCACTGGGGCGTCAAAAACCTGCTCGAAATCAAGATGGGCCGAAACGTCATCATCGACGGCAACATTCTCGAAAACTGCTGGGGCGACGCTCAGATCGGTTACGCGGTGCTGTTCACGGTACGCAACCAGAACGGCAAGGCGCCGTGGGCCACAATTGAGAACCTGTCGTTCACCAACAACATCGTGAAGAACAGCGAGCAGGGGTTCCAGTTGCTCGGTAAAGACTATCCAAACCGCTCGGAACAGGCGACCGGGCTCACGATCTCGAACAATCTGTTCATAGACATCGCAAACCGTTTCCTGACGATGTCGGGCTATAACAACGTCACCCTCACACACAACACGCATTTCCAGGGCGGCAACATCATGTCGCTGTACGGGGATCCCTCAATGGGTTTTGTCTACACTGACAACATCACGAACCGTGGTGAGAAAGGCTACGGGCTCT
Source organism: Pyrinomonadaceae bacterium (assembly GCA_035761985.1). GTDB lineage: Bacteria > Acidobacteriota > Blastocatellia > Pyrinomonadales > Pyrinomonadaceae > PSRF01. Next base: position 8,360 of record DASTQB010000087.1, on the reverse strand, counting down.
TCGGCGACGGCGTCGGCGAGGGGAATCCCGCCCTGGCGCGTTACGTTCCGGGCGCAACCATCCGCAACAACGTGATCATCGGTGCTTCGGCCAACAACTATCCCCGCCAGAACGCCTATCCCGCCTCGGCGGCCGAGGTGAAATTTGTGGACTTTCAGAACGGAAATTTCCGCCTCTCACCGCAAAGTCGATTCAAAAACACAGCTTCCGACAAAACCGATCCAGGCTGCCACTTTGACCGACTCCCACAACAAAAAAAGAATTGACAAACACCAGTAAACAATCTAAAAATTCGTTAGTCAGTCGCCGTGACACGGCATGTTCTTTCAAGTTGACGAACGCAACGATAAAGGCAAACCTGTCGCGAGGCAGGGACGCAAAGCCGTGAGTCTCTGGGCCGATGTTGTAATGGCTGGATGATTGTCTGGTTGCCGAAGGCGGTCGGAAAAGGGAAGATTTTCGAGCCAGCTTCCTGATCCACATTCTTTAGCACGAGGCCATCCCGGCCGGTTTCAGGACCACGTGTTTTTGCCTGGCGTTTCGTAATCACCCTCCCCGTACCTCCTTACAAAACTTCAATCTGTTTTCCAGTCTAATCGCAGAAGCCCGCCCTCAGACTCTATCTGAAACACTCTCTCTCTTCGTTCGAGAGCTCAACGACTAAGACACGCCCCAGTTACTCCACCGATAAGTCGCGGGTCTCGAACTGCCAGAGATCCTCAACACAACTAAGCGAGGCTCCAACATGACCTGCGGTTCAGGGCATAAATCGTCTTCTTTTCACGGGATTTTCAAATGCGCAATCATCATCGCCGTCGTTGTTCTAGCCTCAAGCAGCGCTAGCGCAGCCACGATTACCGTACCGGCCGGGGGCAACCTGCAAAGCGCCATCAACGCTGCGCAACCAGGCGACACGATCGTTCTCGACGCAGGAGCTACTTACACAGGCGATTTTGTTCTTCCTAACAAGTCAGGCAGTAGTTACATCACTATTCAGAGTTCGCGAGTCGGAGAACTTCCGGAAGGCGTGCGTGTTGGACCAGCGCAGGCGCCCTTGCTCGCGCGGTTGCATTCGGCGTCCGCAGCGTCGCCGATAATCAGGACCGCAGCAGGAGCTCATCACTATCGTCTCATCGGTCTGGAGATCACTACGCCCACGACCGCTCTCGTCTACGATCTCGTGCGCTTCGGCGAGTGGTTCCAGAGCAGCACCGAGGTACCGCACGACTTAGTGATCGACCGTTCTTACATTCATGGTCACTCGACACAGGACTCGCAGCGCGGCGTCACTCTGAACGGCGCCGAGATCTCCGTCCTCAATTCCTACATCTCTGAAATTCACGGGCGTGGTTTTGAAGCGCAGGCGTTGTGTGGCTGGAACGGTCCCGGACCTTTCCGCATCATCAACAACTACCTCGAAGCAGCCGGTGAAAACATCATGTTTGGCGGTTCGGATCCTTCGATCACAAACCTGGTGCCTTCCAACATCGAGATCCGTCGCAACTACTTGTTCAAGCCTTTGTCGTGGAAAATGAGCCATCCGACGTACGGCGGGATTCACTGGGGCGTTAAGAACCTGCTCGAAATCAAGATGGGCCGCAACGTCATCATCGACGGCAACGTGCTCGAGAATTGCTGGGGCGACGCGCAGATCGGTTACGCAGTGCTGTTCACCGTTCGCAACCAGGACGGCAAAGCGCCGTGGGCCGTGGTGGAGAATGTGAGCTTCACCAACAACACAGTCAAAAACAGTGAACAGGGATTTCAGTTGTTGGGTAAAGACTGGCCCAACATTTCTCAACGCGCGAGCGGATTGCTGATCGCGAACAATCTTTTCATCGGGATCCAGAATCGCTGGCTGACGATGTCCGGTTACTACAACGTGACCGTGTCGCACAACACGCATTTCCAGGGCGGCAACATCATGTCGGTATACGGCGAGCCTTCGACCGGATTTATCTACACTGACAATCTCACGAACCGTAATCCGGCAGGTTACGGTGTTTTCGGCGACGGAGTCGGCGAAGGTAATCCTGCGTTGACCACGTACACGCCGGGCGCTGTTTTTCGTAAGAACCTGATCGCGGCCGCGTGGGCTCCGGTCTATCCGACTGACAACTTTTATCCGTCGACGATCGATGGAGTGCTTGATTCTACTTACCGCGTTACCAACAGCACCTACACATCAGCCGGCACAGATGGTAAGGACATCGGTTGTGACATAACGGCACTCAACGCGGCGCAACAAGGCACTGCACCCGATAGTCCACTGCCGACGCCAACGCCGGCGCCGAGTCCAACGGCGACTCCGACGTCGACACCTACGCCGTCACCAACACCTACATCGACGCCGACAGCATCTCCGACTCCGACTCCTACTCCGACTCCTGCGCCGAGTCCAACTCCGTCACCAACGCCGTTGCCGGACGGGAACATGCCGCCGCAGGTGATCCTGACGGTGCCGAATGGTTCGAGGTTCGTAGCGGGCTCGGATGTGACTATCGCGGCCACCGCGGCTGATAGCGATGGCACGATTTCGAAGGTTGAGTTCTATCGCGGCACTACGTTAATGGGCACCGACACGACCACTCCATACTCGGTCGTGTGGTCCGGTACCGTGAAGGGAAATTACGAACTCACGGCCAAAGCGACGGACAACAGGGGCGGCACTGCAACTTCGCCGATCGTGTCGATCACGGTTACGAGTTCGCCAAACAGTGTGAACAGAGCAAAAGGAAAGGCCAACAACCTGGTCCAGCAGACTGAAGCTGCTTATGCAGGCGCCGCCGATACTGTTTACACCGAGAATGCGACGCTTGCGTCTGACATCACAGGCCTGACAGCCGAAATCACGCAGGCTTATTCAGACTTCTTGCTTGAATCGAATGTGTTTGGACCACACGCGCCTGCGATAGACGCTCAGATCAATGCGGCCGCGTTGTTCAGTAAAGCGAGTGCGGGACTATCGCTGCGAGCGGCGACGAGTCCGAACATCAAGAACAACCTGCTGCGCATCGCCACCCACCTCGCGATCGCGGAAGACTTGATGCGTTATGGAATGATCACGCAGACCACGATGGACCAGGCGAACGCGACCAAAACGCGGACCAGCGTTGTGATCGGCCAGGCCACCACCGGTTACTCGACTTCAATCTCTCCGATTGCGCCTGCGAGTATCGGCTCGATTTCAGGCAGTACACAGCCGATGATTTCGCAAACCGCTCTTGCGTCGCTTCAGCCTGACGGAACTCTTCCGTATGAAGTTGCCGGACTGAGCGTGACGGTTAACGGAGTGGCCGCTCCAGTGCTGTACGCTTCGCCGTTTGGCATCAAGTTTGTGGTGCCCTCGGAGACACCGCTGGGAACTGTTGAGGTCATCATCTCGTCGCAGGACGGATACATCTGCAAGGCGTCCGCGACCGTCCAGCGGACCGCCTCGAGGATCATGACCGTCACCGACGACCAGAACGGAGCTGCAATCGCAGCCAACGGCATGAAGCTGACGACGTCTGCTTTCCAGGTGTCGACGCAGGAAAACTTCGGTCCCGACAAACGCACACGGCTGACGTTCTTCGCCACTGGTTTGAGCGGCAGTGCTTTCAACACAGACACTCAGAACGACGCCCGTATGGACGGAGTTATCAAACCGAATTACGCGGAGTCGATCGTTGTCGAAGCGAAGACGCGTAACAACAGAGTGTTCGTGTTGCCGGTGGAATTTGCCGGCGCGCAGGGAATCCTGACGGGCATGGACCAGATCACGGTGATTCTCGTTCCGGAGCTGAGAGGCGTCGGAAGAGTGCAACTGACGCTGATCGTGAATGGACAGCGCAGCAATGCACCGACAGTCGAGATTCGCTAAGGATTTACATGATTATCAGGATTTACATGTAAATCTTGTTCATCTTCTAAATCGTGGGCTAAAATTCCGGCCAACCGCTTTTCTCTATTACCAAAAAAGGTTGGACCGGAATGAAGAAGCCTGCCTTAGTCGTATCTGTAGCCGTAACACTCTTTGCAGCGTTGGTCGTGATTGTTGAAGCGCAGACTGGCGCGCACTGGCCGCAGTGGCGTGGTCCATTCTTCAACGGCATGGCTCGTGGCGATGCGCCCACAACGTGGAGCGACACGAGCAACGTGAAGTGGAAGACGCAAATACCGGGTCGCGGTTTTTCGACGCCTGCGATCTGGGGCGACCGGATCTTTCTTACGACGGCGATTCCGACCGGCACGCCTGCGCCGACACCAACGCCGGCCGCTGATCAACCACAGGGCGGACGACGCGGCGCCGGTGGCGGCGCTGGGCCAATGGTCGAACATAAATTCGACGTGCTCGCTATCGATCGTAAGACGGGCCGGATTGTCTGGCAGAAGACTGCGAAGACGGCAACGCCTCACGAGGGCTACCATCGCGCGTACGGCAGTTTTGCTTCAAACTCACCGGCCACTGACGGCAAGTACGTCTACGCCTCGTTCGGATCCCGCGGCATCTACTGTTACGACTTCAACGGCAAGCTGATCTGGGAAAAAGATCTCGGCGTGCAGATGAAGATGCGGCTTGCGTTTGGCGAAGGCACTGCGCCGCTGCTTCATGGCGATCGACTGTTTCTGGTGTTCGATCACGAAGGCGGATCGTTCATGGTCGCGCTCGACAAGCGCAACGGGAAAGAGTTGTGGCGCGCGACGCGAGAAGAGCCGAGCTCGTGGAGCACTCCGCTTGCGATCCAGCATAACGGTCGCACGGAGATCGTGGTGAGCGCGACGAATAAAGTGCGCAGTTACGATCCGGCGACGGGGAAAGTGTTGTGGGAGTCAGCAGGGTTGGGTTCGAATGTGATTCCGGTTCCGACTCATCAGAACGGAGTGGTTTTCGTGATGAGTGGTCATCGCGATCCGAAAATGATGGCTATCAAGCTCGGTAAGCAGGGCGATCTCACCGGATCGGATTCGATCGCGTGGAGTCACACGCGCGGTGTGCCGTACACGGCATCGCCGGTGCTCTACGACAACACGCTTTACGTCGTGACGGATAACGGGATGGTGAGCGCGTTCAACGCGACGACGGGCGAGCCTTACTATCATCAAACGCGTCTGCCGAAAGCGTCCAACCTCAAGGCATCGCCTGTTGGTGCGAACGGGAAGTTATACCTGGCGACCGAGGATGGTGATGTGGTGGTGTTGAAGATGGGCGAGAAGTTTGAAGTGTTGGCGACGAACCATCTGACAGACCAGATCTTCATCGCGACACCGGTGATCGCCGACGGCGAGATCTTTCTGCGCGGGCAGAACACGCTCTTCTGCATCAGCGACAAGCGACAAAGCTGACAGGATTACAGGATGAACACGATTAACATGTAAATCCGCTTCATCCTGAAATCCTGTCTCATTTCCGGAAATTTCTGAGCTTTAAACCTTTCTCAGATCTTGTACACAAGGCGCGCCAGTGTTTTACACCCGGCGCCATTTGATATAAGCTAACGCCACTTTACGGTCTTCGTGAGGGAAATTGCCCTTTTCTTGCGACGACTAATCAAGGGATTTTTAGGTATGAGTGTCCCGGCCACCAAGAAACTGTGGCAAGGTCTTGCTATCAGTTTCGCTATCGCTTTTGCGTATGCCACGGTCCTGTCGAAGCTTTTCAGGGACTGGTGGTATGACGAGAACTACTCCCACGGCCTCCTAATCCCATTCATCATCGGCTATATCATCTGGTCGCAACGCGACAAGCTCGCGGAGGCGAGATTCAACCCATCATTACTGCTGGGCGGGGCCGCGATCCTGTTTGCATTATTCGCGCTCTGGGCCGGCGTCGCTGGCGCTGAACTCTTCACGCAGCGAATGTCGCTCGTTCTGCTTTTGTCCGGAATCGCGGTTTATTTCTGGGGCCTTTCGCTCCTGCGACTGTTAATCGTACCGTTTGGCCTATTGTTGCTCGCGATACCAATTCCCGCAATTATCTTCAACAAAATCGCGTTTCCCCTGCAGTTGTTCGCTTCTCGCTGTGCGGTCTGGTCCATGAGCATGCTCGGCATTCCAGTGCTGCGGCAGGGAAACATCATCGAACTCAAACCTTTAAACTCCTTCGACACCAAGAAGTTAGAGGTTGTGGAGGCGTGCAGCGGCATCCGCTCGCTGATGACCTTGATGACGCTCGCCGTCGTGTTTGCTTACTTTACACACAATCCGTCCGACGATGGACCAAAACCCGGCGGCCGTTTTGGCTGGCTTAAGAGTTACTGGTTCTGGCGTGCGGCAATCATCATCCTTTCGGCAGTCCCGATTGCCATTTTGACGAATGCATTCAGAGTGAGCGGCACAGGGGTCTTAGCGCATTATTACGGAACACAAGTCGCGGACGGCTTTTTCCACTCATTTTCAGGATGGGCCATATATATCGTGGCTTTTATACTTTTGTTCGGCATTGGCATGATTCTTGATCGCTTCAAACCGGCTCAGTCCGCCGGCGAGCAATCAGTCGAAAGAAAATCGCCTGATACTGCTGTTTCCATCAGTCCAGTGGCCGAGGGCTCAGAGCTATGAAATCATCTTTGCGTTTCGGCCTGCTGCTGGTTCTCATCCTTGTGGTTGGGGCCGTTGTTAATGCCTGGTCCTATCTCGGCGAAGCTCATGTCGAGCGCAAGGCTCTGAAAGACTTTCCCCTAACAATCGGCTCCTGGCAAAGGACAGGTACCGATCAGATACTTGATGACGAAACTCTTAAGGTCTTGAAAGCGAGCGACTACCTGCTGAGGGATTTTCGAAAACCTCAGGGGCCCGTCGCTAATCTCTACGTTGGTTACTACGCAACACAACGCACGGGCGCCACTTATCACAGCCCCCTGAACTGCTTGCCAGGATCGGGATGGCAGTTGAGTGAGCCCGGCAAAGCGACGATCGGATTACCCGATGGTTCGAGTTTCGTCGCAAACAAGTATGTGATTGAAAACGGTGAAAACAGAAGTCTGATGATTTACTGGTATCAGGGCAGAGGACGAAATGTCGCCAGCGAATACTGGGGCAAAGTCTACACTGTTTTCGATAGCGTGCGGTTGCGCAGGTCAAACGGAGCGATGGTGCGTGTAACGGTTCCGGTTCGCGGTTCTGTCGAGGACGCGGAAAAAGCAGCCATCGAGTTTTCTTCGGCTGCATCGGTCGTGTTGCCCGAATTTGTACCCTAAGGGACAAAAGTACCGGGCAAAAAAGACTTATAGTTTCGGAAATCGAAACGAATTGAACTTTTCCCTGATTTGTCTCAGATTTTGATGGGAACCCCGGCATTGCCCGCCGGCCCCTGAACTATCTGAGAGAAAAAAATAATGGCTGTCCAGCTCTCCCGGGCAGCACCATTGGAGTGAATTGATGAAAACCGAGTGCCGCGGATACATCCATAAGACAGCTTTTCTCTGTCTACTGCTCGCAGCCACAATTTCTCTCGCCGGCTGCACCAATCCCGAACGAGCCAAAGCCGAACATTTACAGCGAGGCGAAGCTTACCTGAAAGACTCGAAGTTTCAGGAAGCGTCACTCGAATTTCGCAATGCGATCCAGATTGACGACAATCTCGTCGCGGCTCACTGGGGTTTGGCGCGCGCGTTTGAAGGTCTCGAACGCGTTCCCGAGATGATCGACTCGCTGCGGAAGACAGTCAATCTCGACAAGAACAAAGAGAACCTCGAAGCGCGAATCAAACTCGGTAACTACTACATCGCCGGCAGCCGTAGCCGCGCGGACATCGTCGCCGAAGCAGAGCGACTCGCCAAAGAAGTTCTCGAAAAGGATCCGAATCACATCGAAGGCCACATCCTGATGGGCAGTGTGCTCTTCACTCAGAACCACAAAGACCAGGCTTTCGAGCAACTGAACCGCGCCATCGAAATCGATCCAAAGCGTGTCGAGTCGTACCTCAGTATGGCCCGCTTCCACATCTTCATGAGGGAGCGTGACAAGGCCGAGGAGCTCTACAGGCGAGCGATTGGCGTAAACGCAAACTCAGCGGTAGCCCATACCGAGTATGGCAAGTTCCTGGCACAGGGGAATCGTCCGGAGGAAGCTGAAGCTTCACTGCGCAAAGCCGTGGAAGTAGGACCAACGGATCGCAACGCCCACTTCGTGCTCGCCAGTTTCTACCTCGTCAACAGGCAATTCGATAAAGCCGAACAGGCTTACAAAGCACTCGCCGCGTTGCAACCGGATCGACCGGAAAGCCAGGCAGTGCTCGCCGACTTTTATTCGTCAATCAATCGCACTGACGAAGCCGTAAAGATCTACCAGGACATTCTTTCGAAGTCTCCGGACTTCATGCAGGGCCGTTACCGTCTGGCTGAAATCCAATTGATGCGCGGTGACACGCAGGCTGCGAA
>DASTQB010000086.1:0-11281 GCA_035761985.1 Pyrinomonadaceae bacterium | reverse complement strand
CCCCCTTTGGTCAACTTGAATGTTTGGGCCACGCGCTTCGAGTGGGTGGCATCAAAAATGTTATCAATTTGCCGCGCGCGGAAAGTTGAGTTACAGTGCACTATACCGTTTGAGGAGAATCGTACTTAGTTGCCCCACTGAGGTGGGAAGTGAAGCAATGCGCGCATCCCGCGTCCGTCGCTCTACCACAATCGAACCACAATCCAGGTTAGGTAATTGATAACGCTGAAACTGCGTAATAGAAATTTCGAGAACAACTGACATGTCACAACGAACACGTTCACGCGCTCAAAGCGCGAACACCGATGCCAACGGAGAAGATGGCGGCACCACTGTAGCAACCGCCGAAGCTCCCGAACGAGAAACCAGAGAAAGCCGCGATGGCAAGAACGAGGGCTTTCACAATCTGGCTGATCTTAAGGAGATGTCAATCTCCAAGCTCACGCAAATTGCCAAGAGTATGGATGTGCCCGGCGCCACCGGCATGCGTAAGCAGGAGCTCATCTTCAAAGTTTTGGCCGCTCAGACCGAGAAGAGTGGACTCATCTTCTCGGAAGGTGTGTTGGAAACCTTACCCGACGGATTCGGCTTTCTCCGCGCACCTGAGTACAACTATCTCCCAGGGCCTGACGACATCTACGTTTCGCCGTCGCAGATTCGCAAGTTTGACTTGCGCACCGGCGACACCGTGAGCGGACAGATTCGTCCGCCGAAGGAAGGTGAACGCTACTTCGCGCTGATCAAAGTTGAAGCCATCAACTTCGAGTCGCCCGATCAGGCGAGAGAGAAAGTTTTCTTCGACAACCTCACGCCGCTGTACCCGGAAGAGCAGTTGAAGATGGAGACGTCGTCCGAGAACCTCTCGGCACGCGTCATCGATCTCGTCACTCCGCTGGGCAAAGGACAGCGCGGTTTGATCGTCGCGCCGCCGCGCACCGGTAAGACGATGCTGCTCCAGACGATCGCCAACTCCGTGACGCAGAACCATCCGGAGACGACGTTGATCGTGCTGCTCATCGACGAGCGGCCTGAAGAAGTCACCGACATGCAGCGGTCGGTCAACGGCGAAGTCATTTCCTCGACGTTTGACGAACCGCCGACACGTCACGTGCAGGTTGCGGACATGGTCATCGAGAAAGCGAAGCGCCTCGTCGAGCACAAGCGCGACGTCGTGATCCTGCTCGACTCCATTACGCGTCTCGCACGTGCGCACAACGCAGTTGTTCCGCCGAGCGGCAAGATCCTGTCAGGCGGTATTGATTCCAACGCGTTGCAGCGTCCGAAGCGGTTCTTCGGTGCGGCGCGTAATATCGAAGAAGGTGGATCACTGACGATCATCGCCACTGCGCTCATCGATACCGGTTCGCGCATGGACGACGTGATCTTCGAAGAGTTCAAAGGTACAGGTAACTCTGAAATCCATCTCGACCGTCGCTTGAGCGATAAGCGTCTGTTCCCTGCCATCGACTTGCAACGTTCCGGCACACGCAAGGAAGAGTTGCTGATCAGCAAGGAAGATCTCAATCGCATCTGGGTGATGAGACGTGTGTTGAATCCGCTCTCGCCCGTCGAGCAGATGGAAGTCGTGCTCGAGCGGCTTGAGAAGACGAAGTCGAACGCCGAATTTCTCGCATCAATGCAGAGCTAATCTATTTGGCCACGGATTTTTAGCGGATGAACGCAAATTTGATTCGCGTTCATCCGCGAAAATCCGTGGCCAATTTCCCAAATGCGCATCGCGATCCTGACCTCTGAAGCTGTGCCTTTTGCCAAGACCGGCGGACTGGCAGACGTTTCAGGGGCGTTGCCGAAAGCGCTCATCGAGCAGGGCGCCGATGCGAAACTCATCCTTCCACTTTACGATCAGATCGATCGCGGGCTTCTGAACGGCGGTTCTGTCGAGAACGTTCGTGTCGAGTGGCGCGGCCAGGTCCATCACGTTCGTTTCTGGTATAGCGATGCCGCGGGTGCGCCTGCGTACCTGCTCGACACGCCGCAGTTTTTCGAGCGCGGAGCCATCTACGGTCAGCAGGACGATCACATTCGTTTCGCTTTCTTCTCGCGCGCTGCGTTGGCGCTGCTGAAAGCACTCGACTGGCAACCCGACGTCGTCCACGGTAACGACTGGCCGTGCGGTTTTGCTCTTGCGGAGCTTCGTGCGCGTCGACGTCACGAACAGTTTTTCCAGCAGACGAGAAGCCTGTTATCACTTCACAACGTCGGTTACCAGGGACTATTTGACGCCGGCGATCTATGGTGGCTTGGCTTTGGCGATCCGCCTGAGCGCGACGACTTCATGATCGACCGTCACGCTTCAGCATTGAAAGCCGGCATCATCGCCGCCGACGCGCTCTCGACAGTGAGCCCGCGTTATGCTCGCGAGATCCAAACGCCCGAACAGGGCCACGGGCTCGACTGGTTGCTGCGCGCGCGCAGCAATCGGTTGGCTGGAATCACGAACGGCGTCGATTACGAGATCTGGAACCCTGAAACTGATCCCCACATCGCGGCCAACTTCTCCGCTGATGATTTATCCGGGAAACGGGAATGCAAGATCGATCTGCTGCGGCGTTTCGGACTGCCTGAAGACGCGGATCGACCTGTGCTCGCGATCATCTCGAGGCTCGTGGGTCAAAAGGGTTACGATCTGATCCGGCAGATCTCCGGTTGGATTGTCGAGACTGGATCGTTCTTTATCGCACTCGGTGCGGGCGCGAAAGAGTACGAGGATTTTTTACAGCGCTGGCACGATTCGGCGCCGCGCCAGGTTGGCATTTACAAAGGCTACGCAGGCGAACCGCTCGCACACCAGATCGAGGCGGGCGCCGACATGTTTCTCATGCCTTCACTCTACGAGCCGTGTGGTCTGAATCAGATGTACAGCATGCGCTACGGCACCGTTCCGATCGTGCGTGCGACTGGCGGCCTCGACGACACGGTCGAACAGTTCGATCCGGTGAGAGGAACGGGCACCGGCTTTAAGTTTGGACCTTACGAAAGCTGGGCCTTGCTTGAAAAAATACGCGAAGCCCTTTACTTTTATGCGCGGCCCGAACAATGGCAAAAGCTTCAGCACAACGGAATGTTAGTTGACAATTCCTGGGCTGCGGCTGCAAAGAAATACATTCAGCTATACGAGGAAGTTATAAAACTCTGATTCGCGTTTATCTGTGTAAATCTGTGGCCCATGTCTAAAGTCATTGCAGTAATCGGCGCCCAGTGGGGCGATGAAGGCAAAGGCAAGATAGTCGATCTCCTCGCCGAGCGTTTCGATATCGTCACCCGCTACCAGGGCGGACACAACGCCGGACACTCGGTCCAGGTGGGCGACCAGTCGTTCGTCCTTCACCTGCTGCCTTCGGGCATCGTGCACCGCGGTAAGACGTGCGTGCTCGGCAACGGCATGGTGATCGATCCGAAGGCGTTCTTTGTCGAAGCCGATCGACTCATGCAGCAGGGCGTCGAAGTCTCGCCTGAACGCGTGAAGATCAGTTCGCGAGCACATTTGATTCTTCCGTACCATCGTGCCCTCGACCACACCAGCGAAGAACGACTGGGTAACGAAAAGGTCGGCACCACGTTGCGCGGCATTGGACCAGCCTACGAAGACAAAGCCGGACGCCGCGGCATTCGCACCGCCGACGCGCTCGTTCCTGACGTGCTTCGATCGCGCATCGAGCGCAACCTCGAAGACGCGAATCGAATTATCGAAGCGTATGGCGGTGAGCCTTTGAGTGCAGATGAGATCTTCAAAGAGATGTCGGTGTTGACCGAGCGTCTTGCGCCATTCATCGCCGACACTACTCACTATCTCAATGTCGCTGCGACCGAAGGCCGCTCAATCCTGCTCGAAGGCGCACAGGCGACGTTGCTCGACGTGGACCACGGAACTTATCCGTTCGTGACTTCTTCAACGACGGTTGCAGGCGGCGCAATCATCGGCACAGGTCTCGCGCCACACCGGTTGAACGGCGTTCTCGGTATTGTCCGCACTTACACGACGCGCGTCGGCGAAGGTCCGTTTCCGACAGAGATGCTCGAAGGTGAAGCAGAGTTGGGCCAGATGATTCGTGAGCGTGGGCGTGAGTACGGTGCTTCGACTGGACGTCCGCGTCGTTGTGGCTGGTTCGACGCTTTCGCCACGCGTTATGCGGCGGAGATCAACGGCTTCACTTCCGTGGCGTTAACAAAGCTCGACGTGCTTGACGAGCTTGACGAGATCAAGGTCTGCACGGGCTACAAACTTGACGGGCGCTTGTGTGAATCGCTGCCTGCTGTGTCGCAGGATCTGCGGCGTGTGGAACCTGTTTATGCGACCTTGCCCGGATGGCGCAGTTCAACGCAAGGCGTGACGGAGATGAACGGGCTTCCGGCAAACGCACGTCGCTACGTCGATTTTCTTTCCGAACAGATCGGCACCGAAATCGGCCTCGTCTCGACCGGCCCCGAACGCACCCAAACCATCATCGTCCACGACTCCGCGCTCGGCGGCTGGCTCCGCGAATCCTGATAAATCGTGTAAATCCTGTCTACAAACTGTGAAGACCCGCGAGCGTCAGATACTCGCGGCGCGTGCGTTCGTGATTCGCCGCAAAGTCATCGATCTGCTCCTGGTATTCCTTCGTAGCTGAACCGCGATGCTCCGCGAGCAACGCACGCACCGCCATCACCGCGGACTGGATCGCGAACTCAATCCCTTCGCCGCTCAACGGATCCAACGCAAACGCAGCATCTCCAACTGCAAACCACGAATCCCCACACGCACGCTCAAATCTCTGCATCCCCGAAGCACGGCTCACAACCTCGAACGAATTCTCGACACACGGAAACAACGACGCAAACATCCGCGTCTTTTGCAATCCGCGTTTCCAGAACTGGACCAGCGATCCACCGCGTTCAATCACTTCGCGCTTCGACACCGAAAACGTCACCCACTCGCCGCCATCCGGACATGGCAACCCGGCCCACCAACCATCTCCAGCCGCTTCGAGGTACAGCGTATTCTTCGACTCAGAACTCCGCGCGCCCACCCGCGCCATCAACGTGAGCTGCGAGTTCCTGATCACCTCGCCGCGAGGAACGAGATGGACCGGCGTTCGGCCGGTTGCAATAATCATCACCGGCGCTTTGCATGACTCGTTCGTTAAAAACACACCGCCATCCTGCGCGATGCGCTGTAATCGCCGGCGTAATGCGTTGCGATCGAGCGCAAATCCAGGCCCCCATGGCGAAGTGATCGTGCCCCACGAAACCGGTTCATCCGTGTTCCACAATGAAATCGTTTGCGATACCTCATGACCAGCTACGTGGTCCAACACCGCCGGACGCACATGCTCTTCCAGCAACCGCCGCGCACGTCCGGACAAGAGCTCAGTCGCACCACGACTCGCAGACGCGCGATCGACAACCACCACACGAGCACCCGCACGGGTGAGCAGCAGTGCAGCAGTCAATCCTGCCACTCCGCCGCCCACCACTACGACGTCAAACCGATCGGGTGTCATGGAATGCTGGAGTTGCGCTCTCCTTCCACGTGATAGAACTGCGGGTTCTGGCGCAGTATTCCAAGCTTGTGCGCATTGTCGACAAATTCCTGTCGAGTGGGCGACTGCCCACCGCTCGGCCAGTTTGCACCACTCGGACGAGTCCACGCTTTCGACTTCTTCGGTGAGTTGTCAAAGTCTGCCTTGCTTTCGTAGACGATGTCCGGACGCGCCGCCGGCCACCATCCCATCCCGTTTTGCAGCTTACAAGCAAGGAAGTCCGTGTGCCACGGCACTGCCATCTGCCGGCTGAAATGGCCCGCGCGAATCTGTCCACTAGTGTCTCCCAAATACTGAGTGACGGCACTGTGATCGATGCGAAACGGCGCCGAAAAAAGTTTCTTGTTGCGGATCTGCCAACTGACCTCTATCCCCGGACAAAAAGCACCGCCGATGCAATTCTCCAGTGCCGCCTGGTCCAACCCGTGAGGTGTAATGACTGCCGCCGGCAATGGCGGCGGAATTGGTCCACTCATGGCAGTGAAATTCCCGTTGACCCATTGCTCCATCAGGGCAAACTGCGTTTCCGTTAACGTGAGTGCATGGCGCTTGTGCGTTGGATCCGTGTACTCGTCTCCATTCAACAGCGGCATGTTCTTCGCTCCACCGGGACCGGCCAAACCCGGTGGATGAAGTCGATTAAAAAGTGCTTGTCGATCGGGCGCCGCGGCGGCGCTCGGATCTCCCAACTTTGCAAACTTGGCCAGACTGCCGTGTACAAACTTCAGTGCCTCGAAAACAAAGATCTGTTCCTGCCCGTGCCGGATGATGGGAAAGATTTCTTCGTCGAACGAAGGTTTGTAGCGCGACAGTTTCGCTGATCCGGCTGCCTTGAATTCTTTATTGATGTCAGCCAGACCTTTGAGCGTGGTGTCGTAAATCGCCTCGTTTGTTGGTAAGGTCAACTCACGCGCCGCCATGTCATAGAGCACGTCATAAAGCGTAACCACATGTTTTATTGACGGAGCGAAATCGGGTGGCCCACACATGAACCATGCCGGCTCGACCTTCACGACTTTATTTTTACCGCCAACCTTCATCGTCAGCGAGGCTGTCACTGGACCATCTGAAACATCATCAAACCAGCCGTCATTGTTGAAAGCGTCAGTCAGAGTAGCGCCAGACCGCCCACTTGCCACGCCCCTGCCTCCCAACACGATCAGTCGACCGGCCGGGTCGGTGCGCAGCTCTCCAAGATATTCAATTGCAGGCGATGGTGCAGGATTGGGCCAGAGCTCATTCGCCGGGTTGCTGCTGCTTCCTTTATCAAACTTCACCGGCGCCTGATTTCTACCCTTTATTGAACGCGGCAGCGGATCCATTTCCAACGTACGCCGGTTTACGACAGCGTCGTTTCTGCGATTGCCCGCCGGGTGCGCCCGCTCTTCACCCGTTAAGCGTACGAACTTGAAGAACGACGCCTTGCGGTTTGCGAGATGGACCGTCCACTTCAGCTCGACGCAGTCTTTCTGATCGAGATTGATTTCACGCGAGGCTTCGTACTTGCCTTTCTTTTCGACGTACTCCCAGATCCGAAATCGAGCTGCCTGCGGTTTTATGTTTCCGCCGTCTTTGAAATTCGGCACACGTGTGCCGACAGTTGCATCTCCAATCGGACCGCGCCCGGGCAGCTCTGGTCCAATGAAGAACGTGTTGCGATCGGCATTGCCAACACGGCCAATGCCGATCGCCGGATGGATGCGATAAATCGGAGGTAAAGCCATCTGTTTACACCTCCTCCGCTATGCAGGCACCCATTCGCCCTGCGCGTTCTTGGCCCACGCGGGCAGTGAGTTGTCGTTACGCAGCTTGACGAGCGTTGTCGGCAACCGTACGTCCCACGGATCTCCCTGCGGTATCTCGGCGCCCGGAGCGTCATCACGTTCGCGTATCTCCTCGATGATGCTGAGATACAGCGGACTCGTGATATCCGGCAGATCGCCGCCATTCCAGGTTTCGCCGGTGGTGAGAAAGTGTGCGACGGCATGCTCGAAGCCCGGCCGCACCGACAACACAACACGTGCGAACCCCGCTTTCATGAATTCCGCGAATCTCGGGTCCGTGTCCTGAAGCAGCACGCGTTTGAGCCAGTTTGGCTTGCGGCCCCAGAAGTAGGGATAGAAGAAATACATCATCTGTTCCCACTCAAACGCCTGCTCGAAGAACCTAACGTACTTGCCTTCAGCCGCAGCTTCAGCAAGGTTCGCTTGCGGATACCCTTGCGGGCTTGTCGAAATGGCTCCGAAGAGATCGAAGTGCTGAGCTGTGAAAACCGAGATCGCACTCTTCTTCAACTCGCTGCGAATGAGTTGTTCATTCTCCAGCGGGTTGCGACCCTGGATCTGCTGTGCAGCCTGCACCTGGAGCGCGGCAAGTTTCTCTTCATAGTCGCGCAGTTGTTTCTGGTAGGCCTGGAGAATGGCTGCATGCGTTTTCAACTTCCACTCATCCAGCAGTCGTTCGGTTCGCTGGCAGTGAATACCGAGCGACACGATGAACGCTTCCACTTTGTGACTCTTCACCGCGAGCGTGATGGTGCCGACTCTGTTGTCGATTGGCTCCGGTAGAATCACCACCTCCAACGTGCCGCCGTCCCAGCGGTTGAAGCGGCTCTTCCATTCGTAACCGACGGCCTGGTAGCCGGTGGGAAGCGGTATCTCGAGCGTCTTGGTAGCACCGGTGTCTTCTTTGCCCATCCCTTCAATTGCCTTCGACACAGCCAGGTAAGGCTGCGGCGGCGGCTCGACACCGAGCGCCTCATACTGCTTCACATAAAAGCTGTAGTTCCACTCGGAAATGTCTGTGGGCTTCAATGAGAATGGAACCGGCTTGATGAGATCTGCGCCTGCCTTCGGTTGACCAGACATCGCGAATAAAAGAAACACCGCGGGTTCAGGGATCATGATGTCAAACAGAAGCCGCTTTCCGTAATTGAACACCTGCGCCTCGTAGAGTTTGTCGAGCCACTGGTACTGCCCGATTACGTGACCGTTTCCCTCTTTGTTGTCTACTCCGTGCGTGTTCTTCTCTTCAAAAACCTCGATCGTCTTCAGGATTCTTTCTTCTCGACGGCGCTCGAAGATTCGACTCGCAGCACGGCTCGTGATCTCTTTGCTGTAGCTGGTGGCAAACTTGCTGGCCTCTTCTTTCGACGTGCTTAATGCGAAGTCGGTGCTGGCTTTGAATTCGACCACTGGTCCATATTTACCGGAGACGGCGAGGCCAACCTTCAGACTCATGTCCTCCTTTTGTACCTGGCTCACCTCCGACTTCATCTCGAAGCGCTCAGTCGTTTGCTGATCGCGCTCTTCTTCTCTTTCGACTTCCGTCTCGACAACGAATGTCTCTTCGGTGGTTCTCGCCCGACGGTGAACGCGTTCCTTGAATTCACCTTTGAGAATGTTTTCGACGTGGGCAAGTTCACGTGCTTCGTAGCGTTTCAGGTTCTGTTTTACGACGAGCAGATCGCCGATGCCGGCCGGGGCGAGGTTGCCATGCGTGCTCGGCACCGATTCCTCAAAAAATCTTCCGGGAACAAGTAGGCCGAGATCCAAAGCCTTGCTGACGGTGTATGAGTTGCCCGCCAATACCATGTGCTGGTGCGTTTGCGTCTCAATCTCCGCCAACTGGAGATCGACGGCCTGAAGTTCCTGCGACAGTCGTTCGACCGCGCTTGGCAAGCTGACTCGCGTCAACTCCAATCCGCGCTCGGCCAGCACGGTTTTTTGTGTTTCGCTGAGTGATGCGACGACTTCAGGCTTTAACCGGAGCGGCGTGCCGGTTGTGCGAGCTTCCACTGCGGAGTCCGGCGGTGTTCGTGCTTCCTCACGGACCACAGCATCGTTCGGCCTTTCCGGCCGGGCGACGGGCCGATCGGCGGGCTCAATTGGTCGCTCAATCGTGATCACCGGCCTGTCAGGAGCAACAAAACTTTCTGGAGCCACGCGAGTGAGAGTTGAATAAACTGACAACAGTTTCTCGCGTTGTGCTCGCAGCGGCTTCTCTGGATTCTGATTACCCGGTTCGGGCGTGGGAGTGTTTGTGATTCCTGCGGCAGCGCCAACTGGGAAAATGTCTTTCGGCAACAACACAAGCCGGCTGAGTGCATCTTTCAGGCCGCCTCTTCTGAACAAGGTGGCGTCGCTGCCGGCGGTTTTTTCCACGATGGCGAGGGCGCGCAGGAAGCGAGTGGCTTCATCAGATGTAACGGCACCGTCGCGGCCGAGAATGGCATTTGTGATCAAGGAATCGCTGACGCGTTCACGATCGGAATTGAAGTGTGGATCGGAGACCACCTCCTGGGCCGATCGGTTGAATAAGTTACGGACGAGGGTATTCATCTCCTGGAGTGTGCGGTCGGCGCCCTCGCCCAGGGTCTTGAGCAACTCGCGTATGGGAGCGGCGTTGTGCGTGGCGTTTATCGAAGCTAATGCATTTGGTGATGCAGCCTGGGCCGTGGCTATTCGTTTAAGCTGAAGGAGGGGATCGTTGGATCTTCGCGCTTCGCGAAGCTGCCGAATGTAGTCGGCGGAGGGTCGAGCAATAACGGTGCGCGTGTTTGGATCGGACTGCTGGGCTGGTCGTGCAAGTAAGAAACGAAAGAGGTCTTCCATTGGGTTTTCCTTTCAGAGATCATGGGTTGAGGGCGCACACAATGGGGGGCTTGAGCGCGCCTCTTTGTGCGGTCATGTAATGTGTATGAGGATAGGATTGGAAAACGTTAGAACGACTTGTTGCGGTAAGCGATAAAAATGTAAGCGGCGACGACCCAGTCGAAGGAGATGCACGCGAGTGCGTACGTCCATGGTGCAAAGGTTCGTCCGGGGCCAATGTAGTGCAACGGAAAATCCCACAACGGATGTAGCGCCCATCCTAGTGCCAGCCACCTCGCCGGTCCACGCCAGCCATACAGACCGAGAGTGCCAAACGCGATTCCTTGAAGGAGCTCAATCAACACCCACAGTCGCGACACTCCCGGCTGAAAGGCAAAACCGAAGTAAGCTCCCGCCGCAGCGAAGAGCACCGTCGCGAGCAGCGTCCGCCCCACGATGTCTCCAGTAAACTTCGAGAGCAGAAACGCAATCAGCGACAGTACGGCGCCGCCAACAGCACCCTCGATCAGCACCGCACGAATGAGTTCGGCTTCAGTCATGAGTGATGTTTTTAGTGGTGTTACTCAGTCCGATCAGTACCTTCATGTACGAACAGGCCCATACGGGGCGCAGCCCCTCACTTTATGGAAGACTGAACGGCGGGGCAAAGCCCCGCCTCACATCCGGCGGCATAGCCGTTGATGAAAGTTCCAGATGCATCATCGCGCACACCTGCGTTTGGACAATTTTCCTCGCCTTCGGTAGAATGCCCCTCGAGTTCCTCGCAAACAAAAGAGCACGCTAAGCGTGCTCTCTGCATGTATGTGGGCCGATAGCTCAGTTGGTAGAGCAACTGGCTTTTAACCAGTGGGTCGCAGGTTCGAGTCCTGCTCGGCTCAAATCTCATTCAAACAGAATTAATCTCGATTCCTCAGGAAGCAGCTGGGGTTTAGCGCAAAGGAGTGTGCCACCTTTCTGCGGACTGATGCCAGCACACTCTCTCGCTGGGAGAACGATCAGCAGCAAATGCGTACGCAGTCTGATTCGTTGATTCGTTTGCTTTACTTTCGCATCAGAGACGAGAAGGAAGGAACGTTGACGAAGGAGAGCGTTGCTACGGCTGTCGCTGCGGTTAGTGCCGCATGC
>DASTQB010000085.1:0-14021 GCA_035761985.1 Pyrinomonadaceae bacterium | reverse complement strand
GCCGGCGACTCCCGTAACCACTGCGAGTGTCGTCACCGCTCCATCGATACCACCATAGATCCAGTCGCGCAGGTAGTTGTGCTTTGGACCACCTTCAAGACGTCTGTGGATCGCGTCTGGTGAATGATCATGTTCCATGGTTCCCATGACGAGACGAGGCAACGCACATTCACGTAGCGCAAGGACCATGCCGGAATTTGTACGTTGATTCCGAATAGGTGCGGAGATGTTCTGGGGAATCTTTCGCTCTTATGTGTAAAAAAATCCGCTTGGCGATCTCAGAAACCGTCACGTACAGCAGCGTGATCATTCCGAGAACCAGCATCATAGAGCCACTCAATGGCGTGAAACCCAGAATTCCGCTTAACGGGCTGTACGGCAGAGCAAGAGTAACCAACAGCACCAGCACCATCGCAATCAGCAACGCCCGACTCACTCTGCTCTTGTAGAACGGCTGCCAGGTGCGCATAACCACGATAATCAAGACCTCGGTCATCACCGACTCCACAAACCAGCCGGTTCTGAATTCTTCAGGTCCACTTTTGAGCACGAAGGTCAGTGCGCCGAACGTCAGGAAATCAAAGATCGAACTAACCAGGCCAAATATGATCATGAAGTTCCGAATGAATTTGATGTTCCACACCTGTGGCCTTCTTTGTTGGTCCGAGTCAACGCTGTCAGTGGCAATCGCCATTGCGGGAAAATCAGTGAGGAAGTTGTTCAGCAGAATCTGCTTGGGCAGCAGCGGCAGGAATGGAAGAAACAACGCTGCGCCGGCCATGCTGAACATGTTTCCGAAATTCGCGCTCGTCGTCATGAAGATGTACTTGAGTGTATTCGCAAACGTTCTTCGACCCTCGCGCACGCCGGCAGACAGCACGCTTAGATCTTTTTCGAGAAGAACCACTGCAGCCGCCTCTTTAGCAACATCAACGGCGCTGTTCACCGATATTCCAACGTCTGCAGCATGAAGCGCTGAAGTGTCGTTAATCCCGTCGCCGAGAAACCCTACCGTATTCCCCGATTGTCTTAGCGCCATGATGATGCGCTCTTTTTGACTCGGCTCGATTTCAGCAAAAACGTCAATCGTGTTTGCGCGAGAGCGCAGCGCTTCGTTGCTTATCCAATGCAATTCGCTGCCGGTTACGACCTGTGGCTCGTAACCGAGAACCTGTCGCGCCACACTAGTCGCGACCGGCGTATTGTCTCCCGTGATTACCTTGACCGTAATACCCAGAGTTTTCAGATCACGAATGACTTCGGTGACACCTTCCTTAGCCGGATCGAAGAAGACGAGGAGGCCAAGAAACGTCATGCCACTTTCATCTGTCTTCGTAATATGAGAAGCCGCATCGATACTCTTGTAAGCCAGGCCCAGGGTCCGGAACCCGTCCGCGCCGAGCGCTGCGAACTGTCGCTCGATGAGATCGCGAGTTTCGATGATGTTCCGCCTCTGGCCGGACACTTCAGCATAGACACATGTGTCCAGCACGTTGCGAACGGCGCCTTTAGTAATCATGATGTACTCGCCCTGGTGCGCGACGAGAATACTTAGTCGCTTGCGCACGAAGTCGTAAGGCACCTCATCGATCTTTTCCCACATGCTGATATCAAACTGGTTGCTGGTCCGGATCGCGTTATCAATGGGATTAGTAAACCCGGTTTGATAGAACGCATTTAGATAGGCATACAACGTCGCCCTCTCGCTGCGGTTGCCTTCGACGTCACATGCACCGTTGAACCTCATCGTTCCTTCGGTCAGTGTTCCGGTCTTGTCGACACAAAGAAGATTCATGCTGCCGAGGTTTTCGATGGAGGCGAGTTGCTTGACGATTACTTTCATTCGCGCCATGTGCACTGCGCCGACGGCGAGGTTAATGCTGATGATGGCGGGCAATAATTCAGGAATGATGCCGACAGCTATCGCCAGCGCGAAAAGGAATGACTCGATCACAGGCCGGTCCAGAAAAACCGTGGTCCCGAAGATCACAAGCACGAGAACTAAAGTAACTTTGGTCAGCAGGTAACCGAATCGCCTGACTCCATGTTCAAACTCCGTTTCCGCGGGCGGCAACCTCAAACCCTCCGACAGCTTGCCAAATTCGGTCGAGGTTCCGGTGAGGGTTATCAATGCTGAAGCACTGCCACTGACGATATGCGTACCCATGAACAGACTGTTCGTGCGTTTCATGAGCACGGTGTCTGCGGCGAATACTCCAGCTCCCTTTTCTGCAGGAAAGCTCTCGCCTGTTAACGCGGCTTCGTCTACAAACAAGTCATTCGAGTCGACGATCGCTGCATCGCCTGGAACGATGTCTCCGGCGTTAAGCAAACACACGTCTCCAGGCACGACCTGCTCAGCCGCGACGTCTGTCTCGACGCCGTCACGCAAGACAGTAGCTTCCATTTTGACTATGGACAGAAGGCGCTTGACGGCATCGGCGGCGCGCTTCTCCTGCCAGAATCCCAACAGGCTACTCAACAATATTATGGCGATGATGATGAGGGCATCGATCGACTCGTTGAAGAAGAACGAGAGGCCAACCGCAACCAGTAAGATAAGAATGAGCGGACTCTTAAACTGTGCGGCGAGGAGGGTTACCGCGTTAGTTCGTTTTGACGGTCTCAGGCGATTGGGACCATAAAGCTGCAACCTGTGTTTAGCTTCGACCGCGCTTAGCCCCGTGGGAGCGGTGTCGAGGCGTCCGAAGAGCTCGGGCAAAGGCATGCTCCAGAACGACTCGACTTTTGTAGTCTTCGCCATAAATTCGCGCTCGAGCGGCGCATTAAGAATTAGCAATTCAGGCACCAACCGATTCGATTCGCGCATTGTTAATGGAATGGGTTAGTCGACTGCGAGCTTTCTCTCTTTAAGTGGTGAACTTTCCCCAACGGCAGAGCTCAGATCCGTCAATTTCCCGCCACATTCCGCGGGTGTTGCCCGGCACATACATTGCGCTAATTCAATTGTGAACGGGTGTCCTTATAGAAGGAGGTAAGTAGCGACATGAAGATTCTCATTGGCTACGACGGTTCTGAATGTGCGGACGCTGCACTCGACGATCTGGCCCAGGCTGGGTTACCAGCCGCGGGTGAAGCTCACATCATGGCCGTTGCCGAAGTGTGGCTTCCGCCACCACCGCCATCTTCTTACGAAATCATCGAAGAGGCGCGTCATGCTAAATCACCCGCCGAATTGCAACGCGATTTTGCAAAGGGTTGTGCTGCTGCGAAGGACGCGTTGGCCCAGGCCGAACGCGCGCGCGACAGGCTGCAGAGTCGCTTCCCAAACTGGAAGGTCACCGTCGATTCGTCATGTGGCTCCGCTGCGTGGGAATTGGTCGCGAAGGCCGATGAATGGAAGCCGGATTTGATTGTTGTCGGCTCGCACGGGCGCACAGCTCTCGGCCGGTTCGTACTCGGCAGCGTCTCGCAACGCGTGTTAACTGAAGCACGCTGCTCGGTGAGGATCGCTCGCGGTCGCGTCGAGGAACCGAATTCTCCTGTGAGAATCGTTGTTGGGATGGACGGATCTTCCGCGAGTGAAGAAGCACTGAAAGCGGTTGCGGCGCGTAACTGGCCGGATGGAACCGAAGTCGAAGTAATTTTCGTCGATGACCCATTAGCACCGGAGTTTTTGGGTAAATTGATTCCTCCGCTCGGCGAGACACTCGCTGAAGATAAACGAGAAGAGCAGGAATGGATTGAAAAGATCTCCACGCCCTCAAGGGAACTCCTGCTGGCGAGCGGGATTAAAGTCAGTTGTAAGCTTAAATACGGTGATCCGAAGCGAGAACTGTGCAAAGCCGCGGAAGAGTGGGGCGCTGACTGCATCTTCGTCGGTTCGGCAGGTTTCAGTAATCGCATCGAGAGATTTGTTCTCGGCAGCATTTCAGCGGCTGTTGCGGCGCGGGCACATTGCTCAGTGGAAGTGGTTCGAAGAGCTCAGGATTGATCGGAGTTTCAGAAAGCCGGCACATCAGATACACTCCGCTCGCTAATGGCTGACCCTCAGACAAGTGCATCAACGAGCGCTGATATACATCGCGCAGGCGACGTTGTTCTGCGTGACGGTTCCACTGTTCGCATTCACGTAATGCGTCCGGAAGATGAAGCCGGACTTTTCGAACTGCTGAATTCGCTGTCGGAAGAATCTCGCTGGCTGCGGTTTTACTGTTTGCAGAACAGGTCCGGCCTGGCTGCGGAAGCTCACCGCGAGGTCAACCTGGACCAGGCGTTCGGACTGATCGCCAGCAGTGAGGAACGTGTTGTGGGCCATGCGTTCTATGCCGCTATCGACGAGCAACGCGCTGAAGTTGCTTTCACAATCGCTAACGATTTTCAAGGGCGCGGGCTCGGGACGATCCTGCTATGTCAACTGGCCGAGGTCGCGGCCGCAAACGGAATCAAAATGTTTGAAGCAGACGTCGTGGCCGCAAACCACGCGATGCTTCACGTGTTTCGTGCATCAGGGTTTCCGATCGAAGTAAGCGCGAATGCCGGACAGCTGCACGTAGTTTTCCCAACCTCTTTCACGGATGAAGCCCGCAAGCAGTTCGAACTTCGGGATTCGACTGCCTCAGTCAATGCCTTAAAGCTCTTCTTCGAACCGCGCGCCGTTGCAGTGATTGGTGCGTCTCGCCAACGCGGCACCATCGGCGGCGAAATCTTTCATAATCTCCTGAGTTATGGCTTTAAAGGTCCGGTTTATCCGGTCAATCCTGCTGCAGGTGCTATTGAGAACATACCCGCCTATTCTTCAATCGATGCGATTGAAGGGCCGGTCGATCTCGCTGTGATAGTTGTTCCCGCCGCGAAAGTAGTCGAAGTAGCTGCAGCATGTGCGAGAAAGGGAGTCAAGGCGCTGGTCGTGATCTCAGCCGGTTTCTCCGAGACCGGTAAAGAGGGAAAAGCCCGGCAGGCTGAGTTGATGAATGTTTGTCGCAGCGCGGGCATGCGACTGATTGGTCCAAACTGCATGGGCATCGCCAACACCAACCCGGCGGTGTTGCTCGACGCAACGTTCGCTCCTGTTGTGCCGCCGCGTGGGCGTGTTGGTTTTTCATCACAGAGTGGCGCACTTGGGCTCGCGATCATGGAGTTTGCCAGTTCGCTGGCGCTTGGTATCTCGACCTTTGTTTCCGTTGGAAACAAGGCAGACATATCCGGAAACGACCTGCTGCGCTACTGGGAAGCAGATGACAATACTGACGTAATTCTTCTCTATCTCGAGTCGTTCGGAAACCCAAAGAAGTTTTCAGAGATCGCGCGGCGCGTTGGACGCAGGAAACCGATCGCTGTAGTGAAGAGCGGCCGATCGGCGGCTGGAGCCCGCGCCACGTCTTCGCATACTGGCGCGCTCATCGCGGCTTCCGATGTCACCGTCGATGCGCTGTTTCGACAAGCCGGCGTCGTTCGCACTGACACACTCGCCGAACTCTTCGATGTTGCAGCTTTACTCGCAAACCAACCACTGCCGCAGGGACATCGAGTCGGGATCATCACGAACGCGGGTGGACCAGCGATTCTTTGTGCTGATGCGTGCGAGGCGCGCGGGCTCGAGGTCCCCGTTCTGTCGGAAAGCAGCCAGGCGAGGTTGCGCGCGTTTCTTCCTGCCGGAGCGAGTGTAGGAAATCCGGTTGACATGATTGCTTCAGCACCGGCGGAACATTACCGCAGCGCGATCGAAATCGTCGGCAACGACAACAACATCGATTCGCTGATCGTGATCTTTACTCCGCCACTCGTGACACGCGCCGCCGACGTCGCTCAAGCGATCGTCGACGCGGTGCAGCACATCGACCAGAATAAACCGCTTCTCAGTGTTTTCCTTTCCGCCGATCCGGCTCCACAGGAATTAAGGACTCCAGGCACCTGCATTCCTTCATACTCATTTCCGGAAACAGCAGCGATCGCCCTCGCGCGAGCGACACGTTACCGTCAATGGCGTGAACGCCGCGAAACTTATCCCGCGCGGTTTGAAAACATTCGTGCCGACGAAGCGGCATCGATCGTCGCAGCCGCCCTTGTGCGCGGTGAAGGCTGGTTGACGCCTGATGAGGTTGCTGCACTTTGCTCCTGTTACGGGTTGCCGCTCATCGAACAAAGAATCGTGGCTAACGCCGAAGAAGCAGGTGAAGCAGCCGCGCGATTTGGTGGAGAAGTGGCACTCAAAGCAATCGCGCCCGATCTGGTCCACAAGACTGAAGCAGGAGCAGTCAGGCTTCATCTCCACGGCGCTGATGTGGTCCGCGGCGCCGCACGTGAGATGAACGAGATGTTGAGCTCACGAGGACATGCGGTGTCAGGCTATGTCGTGCAGCGAATGGCGAAACGCGGTGTCGAGATGTTAGTCGGCGTGGTCCATGATCCGCAGTTTGGGCCGGTGGTGGCATGCGGCGCCGGCGGTGTGCAGGTTGAGTTGTTGCGCGATGTCTCGGTACGCATTACTCCGCTGTCGAAGGAAGATGCTTCGGACATGATTCGGGAACTGAAGACTTATCCGTTACTGACCGGCTTCCGTGGCAGTGTCGCAACTGATGTTTCCGCCCTCGAAGAAGGACTGCTGCGAGTAAGCGCGATGGTTGAAGATCTGCCGCAGATTGCGGAACTGGATTGCAATCCTTTTGTGGTCCACGAATCGGGCGCAACCATACTCGACGCTCGAATTCGAGTGACTACGGTTGCGCCACGCCCGTTGGTTGGTGTGCGTCGCTGACTTTATCCTTCGTAGGCGAGATCGTCGTACTCCTCGTTGCAAATCTCGCAGCGAAACGGATTATCCAAACCCGAGGTTAAGGCCTCCATGTAAAGACGATATCCTTCGTCATCCACGAAAAGCTCCCGAGCGCACATACCACAGCGAACCTCGTGTAGGTTGGTGTCAGTCGGCAACTCTGTGACAACGGGAAGTCTTTGCTGATTCTGGTCGATATAAGAGCGAAGTGTTGGCATAAATCCCTCCAGTTCTTTCTCGAACTCCTAACGGCAAAGTTTGTGCCCTTCAAAATACGGCGCATTCGAGGCTGGGTCTCCGGAATGCTGGGGAAAACGGCTCTGGTAAGTGGGAAGTTTTCCTCAGCCGGCTGGACAGGATTACCGGAGTTACACGATTCACAAGATCCGCGTTTAGAGGATTACGACGCCGGCCCCCCGAATCGCGTCGTTCTTCAAAGCTATCAACGCGTCGCCGACCTGATCCAACGGAAATGTTTGCACGTGCGTCCGCACAGGAACGCGCGCCGCTTCGAGCAGAAACTCCCGGCCGTCTGCGCGTGTGTTGTTTGCGACGCTTCTTATCGTTCGTTCGCCGTAGATCAGTGAGTAAGGAAATGAAGGGATTGCGCTCATGTGAATGCCGCCGAGAACCAGCGTGCCGCCTCTGGCCAGCGCCTTCAATGCGATGGGCACAAGCTCGCCTGCTGGCGCAAAGATGATCGCCGTGTCCAATAGGACCGGCGGATCCTCGGCAGCGTCTCCCACCCATGTTGCGCCAAGCTCGTGGGCCAACGCCTGATGACGCTCACGATCGCGAGTGCAAACATAAACCTCTGCGCCGCGAGCGCGCGCGAGCTGAATGCAGATGTGACCGGCTGCACCAAACCCATAGATGCCGAGACGCGCTCCGGCCCATTCTTTGGCGGTTAGTCCAGTCAGCCGCAGACAGCGGTAGCCGATAATGCCCGCGCAAAGAAGCGGCGCAGCCTGGATGTCTTCGAAACCATGAGGTATGCGATACGTAAAAGAGGCCGGCGCAACGACGTAGCCGGCATATCCGCCGTTCACACTCCAGCCCGTAAACAACGCTCGCTCGCAAAGGTTTTCGCGACCCGAGAGACAGTATTTACATTCCCCACACGTTCGATTCAGCCATGCCACGCCGACGCGATCGTTAACAGCAAAATCTTCGACACGCGGACCTTTTGCAGCCACTCGCCCAACAACCTGGTGACCCGGAATAACCGGCGAAAGCCGCACCGGCAACTCGCCCTCGACTACGTGCAGATCGGTGCGGCAGATGCCGCAGGCGGAAACGCGAATGAGCAGTTCATCTTCGCGGACGTCGGGAGTTGGCTGCTCGGTTAGAACGAGCGGCCGTTGGTCCACACTTGCAGGCGTTTTTAAGATCCAGGCGTTCATTTCTTGACAGGTGTGGCCGAATACAAAGCGCGTCTCAACGCAACGTCGCGCGGATCGCCGCCGAGGACCACGCTCTTCCGGTTTGGAATATATCCATAGCCAATCTCTGCTTCCGGATCTGCGAAGCCGAGGGAACCGCCGGCTCCAGGTCCGCCAAACGACAGCGGACTTCCGAAACGGAAATTATTGTTCGGCTTCATGAAGCCCAGAGAAAACTCCACCTCGTCTTTCATGCATTCATCGTAAAACCCATGTTTGGCAGGGACCGCCGGCGCCATCAACTGCTGTAAAGTCTCCAGGCGCAGTCCAAGCTCTTTGCCACCAGTCGCGAAGACGCTGTAGGCATGTGCGAGCGCTCGCGCAGTGCCGACCCCGCCGCCTGCAGGTATTTCGAGGTTGCGCGGGTAGATACATTGCTGATCGTGGGCCAACTCGGATCCGAGAAGCGCCCTGCGGATGTTCGAGCGGGGATTCCAAACCGCCGGCGCCATCAGGAACGGAAATCCAAACACCATTTCAAAAAGACTCGGATCTACAAGCGGCGCCAGCTTCGAATCAGGAATGGATTCGGGCAAGCGGATGTAGAAATCGAGCCCGAGTGGCGTAGCGATTTCATCCTGGAAGAACTGTCCCAAACTGCGGTGTTGCGGATCGATCCGGCGTATCAACTCGCCTTCATAAAAGCCGATGGTGACGGCGTGATAAGCCTGTCGCGTTCCCGGTTCCCAGGCAGGTTTCTGTCGAGCCAACACATCTGCCAAACGATCGAGGTCAGCCACCAGGCTCCTGTCGAGTGGAGTGTCGAGTGCAAACAGTCCGGCCTGATGGGCCAGGAGCTGTCGAACTGTGATCTTCTCTTTTCCGTTTTGTGCAAACTCAGGCCAGTAAGTGCAGACCGTTTGGTCGTAATCGAGCCAGCCGCGAGAATGGGCGAGTGCGAGTGTCATCGCCGCCAGACCTTTTGTCGCTGAATAGACGAGGGCCATCGTGCCTTCTTCCCATGGTTCGCCGGTCACTTTGTTCCTCACGCCGCCCCAAAGGTCAACGACCTTTTCACCTTTGTGAAACACGCAACACGCCGCGCCGATCTCACGCCGGCGCGAGAAATTCTCTGTAAACACGTCGCGCACTGCTTCATAGCCTGGACTGACAAACCCGTGGATTTCAGCGGCCGTGGTCAATTCACGTGCGTGAGTTGCCTTTCTCTTTTGGACCAGGACGTAAGCTGCGCCAGCCGCCGTCAAACCGATTGCTGCTTTTGCTAGTGGATTTATTTTCATTACTACTCCCTTCCCGAGGCGTGCCCCTCTCACGCGGCAGACGCCTTGAGCGTTAACTGTTTCGCTTCCTGATCGGCAATGACGAGCGCGGTCCTGATAGCAGTGTCGGGACTAAGCGAGATTGAAGTGATGCCGCGGTCAACTAACCACCGCGCGAACTCAGGAAAATCCGAGGGTGCCTGTCCACAGATGCCGATGGGTTTCCGCGCGTGTTGGGCTTCGTCGATCACATCTGCGATCAGGCTCAGGACGGCGCGATCGTTTTCGTCGAACAGATGAGAGACAGTGCCGGAGTCGCGATCGATTCCCAGGACGAGTTGCGTTAGATCGTTTGAACCAATCGAATAGCCGTCAAAGACTCTCAAAAACTCGTCAGCCCTTGCGACATTCGCAGGCAACTCACACATTGCGTAAATCTCGAGGCCTTCATCACCGCGTTTCAAGCCGTGTTGGGCCATTACGTCGATCACGCGTTTTGCTTCCGTCACAGTGCGCACAAACGGGATCATGATCTTGATGTTCGTCAAACCCATGTCCCTGCGCGCGCGCAGTAAGGCTGCGCATTCAAGCGCGAAGCCGGCGGCATAGCGTGGATCGTAGTAGCGCGAAGCTCCGCGAAACCCGAGCATTGGATTTTCTTCCTGCGGCTCAAACTCCAGACCGCCGAGAAGACGCGCGTATTCATTGGTCTTGAAATCGCTCGTTCGAACGACGACCGGCTTGGGATAAAACGCCGCGGCTATACGCGCGACACCTTCACTGAAGCGACGGATGAAGAACTCGCGCGGATCCTCATCTCCGATGCGGAAGGCTATCTCCTGGACCACGTGTGCGTCTTTAAGATTCGGATACTGGGCCAACGCCATCGGGTGAATTCCGACGTGGTTTGTAACGATAAACTCAGTGCGAGCAAGTCCGACGCCGTCGTTTGGAATGAACGACGTTTGAAACGCACGCGCAGGATCGCCAATCGTTAGCATCACCTTCGTCCGCGTGCGTGGAACTGCGGCAGCCGCAACCTTCTCACTCGTGAAATCCACACGGCCTGCATATACATGACCCTCAGGTCCTTCCGAACATACGACCGTGACCTCGTCGCCATCTCGAAGCACGTCAGTAGCGTTTCCACTGCCGACGATGCACGGAATGCCGAACTCGCGAGAGACAATCGCCGCATGGGCCGTGCGTCCGCCCTGATCGGTAACGATCGCTGCGACGCGTCGCATTACCGGTTCCCAGTCAGGATCGGTAAGTCGTGCGACCAGAACGTCGCCCTCTTTGACCGCTTGCAGGTCAACCGCTTCGCGGACCACACGCACGCGACCAACACCGATTTTTTCACCAATCGCCTGGCCGCTTACGAGTGCGGGACCGTGCTCACCAGTCAGCCGGAAGATCTCGGCTGACGCCTGTCTTGCTTTCGATGAGTGCACTGTCTCAGGCCTCGCCTGAACGATGAACAATTCACCCGTTACTCCATCTTTCGCCCACTCGATATCCATTGGCTGAGGATGTCCTGCCCGTGCGGAGTAATGATCTTCGATAATGGTCGCCCAACGTGCGAGCTTGAGAACTTCGTCATCGCTGAGTGAGTACCGCTTTCGTTCTGACTGAGGCGTAGGTTCACTGCGCGTGGTCCGACTGCCATCGCCGTAAACCAGCCGCACTTCCTTGCTGCCGAGTCTTCTTCCAACGATGGGCCGGTGACCAGTCTTGAGTGTGGGCTTGAACACGAGCCATTCATCGGGCGTTACTACTCCTTGCACGATGTACTCGCCCAGCCCGTAAGAGCTGCTGATCAGCACCACATCACGAAAACCGGATTCAGTGTCGAGCGTGAAGATCACTCCTGAGCTGGCTTTGTCGGAACGCACCATCGGTTGCACGCCAACAGAGATCGCGACCTTCAGATGGTCGTACCCAAGCCGTGCGCGATAACTAATCGCGCGATCGGTAAACAGCGAGGCGAAACATTGATGCACAGCGCGCAGTAAGGCTTCACGTCCACGAACGTTGAGAAAAGTTTCCGCGGCCCCGGCAAACGACGCTTCCGGCAGATCTTCCGCTGTCGACGAAGATCTGACGGCCAGTTCCGGTTCGTGCCCGAGCCGTTTGCAGAGTTGCTCGTACTCCGCAATCACTGCGTCTCGCAATCCCTTCGGCAAAGGCATATCGAGCACGGCGACGCGCGCTGCGTGTCCCCGTCTCCTCAGTTCCTCGACGTCTTCATGATCGAAGTCTGAAACGAGGGAGCGCAGCTCGTACTCGAGTTCGCCCTCGGCTAACAGAGCGCGATAAGCGTCGGCCGTGGTGGCAAAGCCATCGAGCACGCCGACGCCTTTCGGTCTCAACGAGTTGAACATTTCGCCGAGGGAGGCATTCTTTCCGCCGACCCGGTTGATGTCCTTGATACCGATTTCCGAGAAGTTAAGTGCGTAGATCAGTTGTCCGTGCGTTCTCATGACCTGAAGCTCCTTCCGTTTCACGAGTCGCAAGGTCTGTGCCTTGCAAGTGAGAACAATCTCAACGACAAACAGGCAACTCCAGGAATCCATAAGTGCTGAAACGCGAGTTTCCACGCAGCATTGCGGAACTTTCCGCATGCAGAATGGGCCATGTGATCAGGTCGCTCGAATTTTTCGAACGCGTGCGCGGCATGTTTGTTGCACACGCGTATGTTGTTTGCGACAGCGGGGGACGCAGCCTCGACTCTTAAGAGTCGGTTAACGAAGGAGAGAGGCTTATGAAAGTCAAAGACGTAATGACGCTAAATCCGAAAGCTATCTGGCTCACCGAGAGTCTGGCGGATGCGGCCGGCTTGATGTGGGAGAACGATTGCGGAGTTTTGCCGGTTATCAAGGATGGTCAGAAGGTGGTCGGCCTGATTACCGATCGCGACATCTGCATGGCCGCAGCGATGAGAGACAGAAACCCGTCAGGCATTTCCGTTGAGGAAGTGATGACGGGTCAGGTTTATGCAGTCGAGCCCGAAGACAATATCTACCAGGCGTTACAAGTAATGCAGGAGCACCAGGTTCGAAGGCTGCCGGTTATCAATCCCGAAGGCGAGTTGGAAGGCATCGTGTCAATGAACGACATCGTGCTGAATGCCGGGACGCCGGATAGCCCAGGAGAAGATTCAATTGACTACGCTGAGGTGGTCAAAACCTATCAGGCGATCTGCCAGCGCCCGATACCCGAAGCACGGGCCGCGGCTTCAGCCTAAGTTTCACTGGTAGTCCATCGTAATTTGGAATCAGCCAAACGGCGTCAGGCTGTTAAGGGAGGGGTTTGTCATGTTGAAACCACGAAGTGATGGCGATCTGAAGCAACGAATACTGCGCGAACTCAAGTGGGATTCGCGGGTTTCGTGGGCCAGTATCAACGTTGAAGTGAACGAAGCCGTGGCGACGTTAACCGGTTCCGTCTCGACCTACGCGCAGAAAGTAGCTGCCCAGGAAGCAGCGCATCGCGTGGTCGGAGTACTTGATGTTGCCAACGACATTGAAGTAAGGCCCGAAGGCGGTTTCATCCGCAGTGATACCGAAATCGCTCGCGCGGTTCGTAGTGCGCTCGAATGGGACGCGCTGGTACCGGAGGCGCAGATTCAATCGAGCGTATCGGACGGCTGGGTCACACTCGAAGGGGAAGTGAATTACTGGCGCGAACGGACGGATGCAGAACGCGCGATCAGGAGGCTCACAGGAGTGGTGGGCGTACTAAACAAGATCTCGGTTCGCAAACAAGTGATCAACGAGGGGGAGTTGCGCGACGAGATCGAGGCGGCGCTGGAAACTCGCGCCGATCGCGAAGCCCAACGTTTGCGGATCGAAGTTCATGATGGTGCAGTCGATATATGGGGACGAGTTCATTCCTGGCAGGAACGACGCGCAGTGCTTGGCTCGATCAGCCATGCAGTGGGTGTGACACAAGTCAGGGATCATCTCCGCATCGATCCCTATTTCTAGTTAGCGCGGAGATAGAGAAAGGAAAAAACAATGAAGGAGACAAAAGAAAACATGGAGCTGGCGCAAAGGACTCCTGAGACGGTGAATCCGTTTCTAATGATGCGCCGCTTCACACAAGACATGGAACGGCTGTTTGAAGAATTCCAGGGATTTGAATTTCCGAGGTTCTTCCAAAGAGATTTCGTGCCGTTCCGCATGGAGTTTAACAACGTCGAATGGGTACCTCAGATCGAGGTGCTTCACAAGAACGAACTGTTCATGGTGCGGGCAGATCTTCCCGGTCTCACCAAAGATGACGTGAAGGTCGAACTGACCAACGAACTGCTGACGATATCGGGCGAGCGGAAAGAGGAGAAGGAAGAGAAGCGTGAGGGCCTCTATCGAAGTGAGCGCCGCTATGGCAGCTTCTATCGACAAGTGCCTCTTCCGGAAGGCGCCACGACCGAGAAGGCGGAAGCGACATTCCACAACGGCGTACTCGAGATAACAATCCCGGCCGCGAAACTGGAACCGTCGATCCGCAAACTTGAGATCAAGGAACCGGTCCAGCAAAAGGCCGCGAAAGCCACCGCATAGGCGTTGTTTTCGACTGGATGGTGGGCGACTCTAAGGAGTGCACCGTTTCTGGTTGCGC
>DASTQB010000084.1:0-4666 GCA_035761985.1 Pyrinomonadaceae bacterium | reverse complement strand
ACGGCGGTGATCACGGAGTCGAGCGAGAAGACCGCGTCGAGCAAAAGTATTTGTATGATGACGCTCGTAAATGACGCCGCAGTACGCGCGGAGCCGTGTCCCTGCTCGCCTTCGAGCCTTTCGTGAATCTCGTATGTGCTCTTGCCGAGCAGGAAGAGTCCACCACCAATCAGGATGAGGTCGCGACCTGATACGCTTTGGCCCAGTACGGTAAACAGCGGCGCAGTCAATCGAATAATCCACGACAACGAAAACAGCAGACCAACGCGCATGAACATCGCCAGCCCAAGACCAACCAGACGTGCTTTTCTTTGCTGATCGCGTGGCAGCTTTCCCGCCAGGATAGAAATGAAGACGATGTTGTCAATGCCAAGCACGAGTTCGAGCGCCGTAAGCGTCACAAACGCGATCCACACCTGAGGGTCCGTCAACCATTCCATTTAACTGTTCTCCGCGCCGCGAATCGAAAAGCGAACCCATTCTGCATTATTCAACAACGACCGACAAATGCGGCTTGCCCCCGCTCGTCGATTGCACTAGCATCCGCGTTGCGTTGCAACAGAAAAGGAGAAAGTATGACGAAATGGATTTTCTTAGCGGTGGCCTTTGCCCTGATGATTCCGGTCGTAGCTACCCCCGACGCAAACGGCGATCGTGAAGCGGTCCGCCAGGCCGTGCTTGATTACGTTGAAGGCATCTACAACGTGCAACCCGAGCGGATCGAACGCAGCGTCAGTCCTAACCTCGCCAAGGTTGGTTTTTATCGCCCGCCAACTGAAACAGCCTACCGTCCGCCCAGACCGATGGCGTTTCAGCAGCTTGTAGAGATCGCAAAGACATACAACAAGGATGGAAAACTAGCGAAGGATGCGAAGAAAGAGATCGCAATCTACGAAGTACTCGATCAGACCGCTTCAGTGAAGCTCACGGCTGAGTGGGGAATCGACTACATGCACCTGGCGAAGATCGACGGCAAATGGATGATCGTCAACGTCCTCTGGCAGAGTCATCCGAAGTAAACCCGCGTCTCAGCCGCGGCCTGCTTTTTTGATCTTATCCACTAACGCGCGAGTCTCTGCGGCAAACGGCCCATTCGGTTCGAGCCGCAGATACTCGCCAAACTCCGTTAACGCATCCGCAGTCCGCGACACGCGAAGCGGAAGTGTTCCGAATTGCTTAGGAGCGACATGTGACATGACGAATCCACCGCCGAACGCGTCGTTCGTTCAGGAGATCGAACAAAGCTTTTCGAGACAAACGATCATGAGCTTGATCGGGGCAAGGTTGAGTCGCGTTGAACCGGGTGTGGTGGAGATCAACTTGCCGTATCGTGCTGACCTGGCCCAGCAACACGGTTACATTCACGCGGGCATTGTTGCGACGATTGCTGATTCAGCGTGTGGCTACGCTGCGTACAGTTTAATGCCGCCGGGATCCGAAGTGCTGAGTGTTGAGTTCAAGGTGAATCTGTTGCGTCCTGCGAAAGGTGAGACGTTCCTCGCGAGGGCGGAAGTGATTAAAAGCGGGAAGACGCTGACCGTCGTACGTGCGGACGTCGTCGGTATCACAGGAGAACGACGCGAGCTTGTCGCGACGATGCTCGGAACCATGATGTGTCTGACGAACAAGACTTCTTAGGCGCATGAACACCTCTGCGATCGTCTATCAACGACTTCATAACCAGAAACTATCTGCCTCCAAACTCGAGCAACCGGCTGACGTCGTGCGCTGGCTTGGCGCCGTGCAATCGCAGGACTTCAACGCTGCAAAATGGGCACTCGCGTTGCGAATGCAAGACGCGTCGAATGACGTTATCGAAGACGCATTCAATCGAGGAGAAATACTCCGTACGCACGTGCTGCGGCCGACGTGGCACTTCGTAGCCCCCGAAGACATCCGCTGGATGCTCAAGTTGTCAGCGCCGCGAGTTAACATGCGGTGTGGTCCAAACTACCGCAAGTTAGAGCTCGACGAGAAGACCGTCAAACAAACAAACAAAGCCATCGCAACCGCTTTGAAAGGCGGAAAGCACCTGACGCGGACTGAACTGAAGACTGCGCTGAATCGCGCGGGTGTTGCAGCGGATGATCCGATTCGCTTAGCGCATATTCTTATGCGTGCGGAATTGGACGCGCTTGTTTGCAGTGGACCACGGAAGGGTAAGCAGTTCACCTATGCGCTTCTCGAGGAGCGCGCGCCTGTGGCGCGTGCGTTGGCTCACGACGAAGCACTTGCAGAACTGACGAAGCGCTATTTCACGAGTCATGGACCAGCCACTGTGCCTGATTTCGTCTGGTGGTCGGGGCTGACGACGAACGATGCACGGCGTGGCATAGCAATGCTGAACGGTCAGCTCGATCAGTTGCCGGTGGACGCCGCGATCTACTGGACCACAAAGCCATCGACACAGCCTCGCTCAGCGCATTCAGCGCACCTCCTGCCTGCGTACGATGAATACCATGTCGCCTACAAGAACCGTCATGTAGTTTTCGACTCCACGAAGACGACAAACTGGGACGCCCTCGGTCCGACGATCCTCATCGACGGGAGAATCGCCGGAACGTGGAAAGGCACTGTCGCTAAGGACCAACTCACGATCGAAACAAACACCGTAAGAGATTTGGCACGACGCGAGAAGCTCGCGATTGCTGCGGCTGCGGAGCAGTATGCGACGTTCTTAGGTGTTCGTCTGGGGAAGGCCACAGTACGTGGTTGAGGTTGCGCCCGTATCTCACGCGTTCTCGTCCGCCGTATACGAGAACAAGTTTATTGAGGAGCCACGATGAGACCGGGGATGAGCGCATTAATTGCAGCCGTGCTATTCACTACGCTCACAAACCCGTGTACTCAAAAACCGAGCGAAGCAGTTCCGCAACCAGACACCGGCGATGTGGCGTTGCTGGAACACGCCATTTGCCTGGCCAGATCTGACAAAAACTCCCCGGCCTATCTTCTTGGCGCGATAGCGATTCGATACGCGGGTTTGGGCCAGTTTGACAGGGCCTTCGAACTGGCGAACTCAATCGATGACGAGGGTGAACGTGATCTTGTGAGAGCCAGGATCGCAACCAGTCTCAACAAGAGCGGCGAAACGAAAAGGGCCATCGAGATACTAACGTCAATCCAGTTGTTTGTTGAAACTGACGGCCGAAAGGTTCCTCGATATAAATCGTTCATCACCGGCGAGATTGCAGAACAGTTCGCGGCATGCGGGGCCTTTGATCGCGTGTTTGAAGTGGCTCTCTCGACTGACGAAGACTACCTGAAACGTGTGGCGCTCGATGCGATACTTGATAACTTCGTAATCAAGCAAGACTTCGAGACGCTCGCCAAAGTCGTTGAAGCCTCGGCGACGCTTGGTAACGGAGAAGATGGAGTCATCGTAAGTAGCGTCGCGCAAAAGTATGCGGAGGCGGGCCAATACCAGAAAGCGATCACGGTTGCGAATTCTCTCGCGCGAACGCGAGACGACTTCGACGATTTCAACCGAGATGACGCGATCACGAACATTGCCTTGCTTCTCGCAAAGCGAGGAGACTTCACGCGCGCCGTCAACCTCGCCGACAGTACAGACGACTACTTCAAGTCGCAGGCGTTAATTCAGATAGCAAAAGAACAGATCGCGAAAGGGCAGAGTGACGCGGGAGTGAGATTGCTCGTGAGGGTAACTTCACCTTTACTAAAGGAGCGCTACGAGGAACCCGACTTTGACGACGCCGGCATAGGCGCGCAACGACTCGCCGGCGCGGGGGTCGCTTACGCGAGCGCGGGCTACAGAGATAAGGCGGAGAAATTACTCGCCATCGCGCTCGACAGGGCGAAGCGAGTCAGAAAGTTTACCGAGCGAGATCAGGCGATACGCGAAGTTGCGGTGGCGTATGCAGAGGCCGGAATGTTTGAGCAAGCTGCAGATGCGGCCAGGCCTGACAACTTCTCCTACTTCAAGATAGCGCCACTCGCAGACGTCGCGATCGAAATGCTTCGGCAGCATCGCGACACGGAGGTGCGGGAAGTAGTCACGATGATTCGAGAGCTTCGAGTCAAGGAACGATCAGAGTTGCAGGCTGATGCCCTGGCGGAAATAGCCATCAAATATCTCGAGCTGGGCGACAGGAAGTCGGCTGCTGAGGTCTTAACAGCCGCATTTGAAATCGCCCGGAACGCTCCAGTCAATGATTTCCAGCCAGGGACGATGGGGAAGATGGCGGTTGCGCTTGCGGAGGCTGGCGAATACACGAAAGCGATCGAGGTTGTGGCCGAGATTAAGAGCAAATTTCATCAAACGCTTGCGCTGGCAGAGATTGGTGTGGTCCAGGTGAAGGTTGGCTGGGTACCCGACGCGCACACCATGAAGATATTAAATGGCCCGCAACGTGAGGAGTAGGCAGCAGTACACAGATTGCACGGATTACAAGGAACGTTCCGCGTAATGTGGACACAAGTGATAGAAAAGGAGAGTCTGCCAACTCTACTGTAACGCCGCAGCGACTTCTTTAGCACTGTTCTGGTCCCACTTGCCAATCCAGGCGTGTTCTACCTTTCCGGCGTCGTTGATGAGCAATGTCGTGGGAGTCGCTGTGAGCTTATAACTCCCGAGCGATTTGCTATCAAAGAACACGAGCGGCAAAGGCGTTCTCGTTTTGAAGTACCCGGCCTCGTCCGCATG
>DASTQB010000083.1:0-11713 GCA_035761985.1 Pyrinomonadaceae bacterium | reverse complement strand
CACGCCGTGAGCGAGGCTTGCGATTTGGTTGGTCGCTTTGTTCCGGGGTTTCTGACATCTGCCTCAAAAAACACAAAAGGCACAAACGTTAGCGCGGTTCACACCAAATCAAAAACATTTGTGCTTTTGCGCCTATTTGTGGCCGGGTGGCTACTCGTCGTTCGCTTCAGCCTTCGTCTCGCCGGCTGCTTCGTCCTTCGTTTCCTTCTCGCGGCCCGCTTTTCTCTTCTTGGAAGCTGCGGTCTTGCGTTTCTTCGCCGCTTCGATCGCCTCAACCTCGCGCGGGTTACCGACAAGCTCGATGATCGCGAGCTCTGCTCGGTCACCTTCACGCTGGCCCAGGCGCAGGATGCGCGTGTAACCGCCGGGCCGGTCGCGATAGCGATCGCCGAGTTCAGTAAACAGACGTCTCAAAGCGGCCACGCCTGCCGTCCTCTCGGGCCGCAGTTGTCCACGCTTGCCCGTGGTCTCGCTGACGCTGGTATTGCCGGCGTGGAAGAAACCAGCCGCCTGGCGTCGCAGGTGCAAAGCCTGCGCACCAGAACCATCGTCGGAAAGACTAAGCGCGCGCCGCGATAACGTGATCGCGCGCTCGACGAACGGTCGCAGTTCCTTGGCCTTGGGCAAGGTCGTGACGATCCGCTCTTCGCGAGAGTTGATCAGAGAAGTCGCCAGATTGCGCAGCATCGAGTGGCGATGCTCGCTCGTGCGACCGAGTTTTCGATGTGCCTTTAAGTGTCGCATGACTAACTACTGGTCCTCGTCGCCTTCAAAATCGGAGAGATCCGCGCCGTCACGACCGCCGGTGCCCGGGATCGGATTACCCTGCTCGTCAAACTCCATTCCGAAGTCGAGGCCCATACCGTTCAGAATTTCCTTGATCTCGTTCAGTGACTTCTTGCCGAAGTTCTTCGTCGCAAGCATCTCGCGCTCGGTGCGTTGGACCAGGTCGCGAATGGTGCGAATGTCGGCGTTCTTGAGACAGTTGTAAGAACGGACTGAAAGCTCGAGCTCGTCAACCGAGCGATCCAACTGATCGTTACGCGGCAACGGCGGACGCTCCATTTTCGCGTAAGCGAAATCGTCCGTGTCTTCTTCGAAGTTGATGAAGATGGACATGTGGTCCTTGATCAACTTCGCCGCGAGTCCGATCGAGTCTTCAGGCTTCACGGAGCCGTCGGTCCAGACTTCGATCGTGAGCTTGTCAAACTCAGTGTTCTGGCCCAGGCGTGCCGCTTCGACGTTGTAGTTAACTTTCTTAACCGGAGTGTGGACCGAGTCGATCGGAATGTATCCGAGCGAAAGGTCTTCATCGAAGTTGCGATCGGCCGAAACGTATCCACGCCCGCGCTTCAAGCGCATCTCGATCTTCAGAGATCCGCCTTCGCTTACGGTTGCAATGTGAACTGACGGATCGAGAATCTCGACATCACCATCAGCTTCAATGTCGGCGGCGGTAACTTCGCCCGCCTCTTCCCTGGAGATTCTCAGCGTCTTCGGTTCGCTGCTGTGAAGTTTGAATGGTACTTGTTTTAAATTGAGAATAACGTCAGTGGCGTCTTCCACCACTCCCTTAATAGATGAAAACTCATGCTCGACGCCTTCAATCTTGACTGCGGTAATCGCAGCACCTTCGATTGAAGAAAGCAGAGCACGACGCAGCGAATTTCCAACGGTGGTCCCAAAACCTCGCTCGAACGGCTGCGCTGAAAAGCGGCCATAACGTTCCGTCAGAGTCTCTGCGTCTGCCGCCAACCGGCGCGGCATTTGAAATCCCGTCCAAAGATTATTTTGATCCATAGCCATATCGTTTCAGGTTCCTAAAGAATGCGTCGGACAGGCGGCGGCGATCCGCAGCGCCGCCACCAGTCGGGTTAACTACTACTTGCTATAAAGTTCGACAATCAACTGCTCGTTGATCAGCCGGTCGATATCGTCGCGCACGGGCAAACTAATGATGCGCGCAGACATGTCGCCGCTGTCGGCAGAAATCCACGAAGGACGCCCACGGCCAGACGCGGTTTGCCACGCACCTTCAATGTGAGCGTTTTTCCTGCTCGGCTCTTTCACACTGATGATGTCGCCCGGTTTCACCTGATAAGAGGGGATATCTACTTTGCGATCGTTCACGAGAATGTGCCCGTGATTGACCAGTTGTCGTGCCTGCCGGCGTGAGGTCGAAAAACCTGCGCGATAGACCGCGTTGTCGAGTCGACGCTCCAGCAGGAACAGAAGGTTTTCGCCCGTGATCCCCTTCATGCGAGCAGCGCGTTCGAAGTAGTTTCGAAACTGCCCTTCGAGAATGAAGTAGATGCGTTTGACCTTCTGCTTTTCTCGCAACTGCTGGCCATAACCGACCAGCGCCTTGCCGCGACGGAGCGAATTTCCGTGCTGTCCCGGCGGTTGCGTACCACGTTTCTCAATCGGGCAAGCGGGTTTGTAACAACGATCGCCCTTCAAAAACAATTTGGCGCCTTCGCGTCGGCAAAGGCGACACACAGCTTCTCTATACCTAGCCAATATTTGCCTCCGGTCTTATTTGCCTCCGGCTGATTGCCAGCCGGAAAAGTTTACAGGCTGCGCTCCGCGCAGACCCTTCATCCTTTGGGTTGATGTCCGTAATAGGTCCTATAGGACCTATTGGACCTATAGGTCCTCTTTAAATCAAACTCTGCGCCGTTTCGGCGGACGACAGCCGTTGTGCGGGATCGGCGTCGTATCGCGAATCGTCATCACGCGGATGCCGGCATTCGCAATCGCCCTGATGGCCGACTCACGGCCACCGCCTGGTCCCTTCACACGCACTTCACACTGGTGCATTCCCGCTTCGTGCGCTTTCTTGGCTGCTTCATAAGCCGCCTGCTGCGCTGCGAATGGAGTCCCCTTACGCGAACCACGAAAACCACGCGCGCCTGCCGATGACTGCGCGACCAGGTTTCCCTCGAGGTCCGTGATCGAGATCATCGTGTTATTGAACGACGCCGCGATATGCACGATGCCGCTGGGAATGTTCTTCTTCTCTTTCTTACGAAAGACCTTTTTCTTTCCGCCTGCTTTAGCCATAAAGTCTCTTGGTGAACTCTAAACTCAACCTTACTTCTTGCCTGGCGCCTTCTTCTTCGCAATAGTGGCGCGTCGCGGACCTTTACGCGTGCGAGCGTTTGTATGCGTTCGCTGGCCACGCACCGGAAGCGAGCGACGATGTCGCAAACCGCGATAACATCCGATGTCCATCAACCGCTTGATGTCCATCTGGACGCGTTTGCGCAGATCGCCTTCGATCTCTCCCTGCGTTTCCAGAATTCCACGTATACGGCCCAACTCGTCTTCACTCAGATCTCGCACACGAGTGTCGAGGTTGACGCCTGCTTCCTTCAGCACCGCGCTCGAACGCGAACGGCCGATGCCGTAAATGTAAGTCAAGCCGATCTCGGCTCGCTTGTTGGGCGGTAGGTCTACACCTGCTACACGTGCCATTGTATTTCTCGTCTATCCTTGTCGCTGTTTATGTTTTGGATTCACGCAGATCACTCGCACCACGCCCTTGCGATGGATGACCTTGCACTTGTCGCACATCTTCTTTACTGACGCACGGACTTTCATAACTCAACCTCTGTCTTTTCCCGGTCTTACTTGTACCGGTATGTAATTCGACCTCGATTGAGGTCGTATGGCGAAAGCTCTACCAACACCCTGTCACCGGGAAGAATGCGAATAAAATGCTTGCGCATCTTCCCCGAAATGTGCGCAAGCACCTGATGCTGGCTGTCTTCCAACTCAACCCGAAACATAGCGTTAGGCAAAGTCTCCAGCACCTTTGCCATGACTTCTATCGCCTCTTCCTTCGCCATATCCTCTAGATTGGAATTTTGACGCTGCCGACAAACTGCGAATAATAGCACGCCCTTCTTTGCTTTGCCAAGCTCAGTCCGCTGTAGAACTTAGCCGCGGATTTACGCGGAAACTGACTCGTAAGGCGCATCTGAGGAAACCAGCGTCAACACCTCGGGACCCTCGTCGGTGATGGCGATGGTGTGCTCGACATGCGCGCTCGGCTTGCCGTCGATTGTCACGACCGTCCAGCCGTCAGACAAAACCTTCGTGTGATGCGTCCCCTGGTTGACCATCGGCTCGATCGCGAAAACGTAACCACTCTTGATCTTCGGCCCCAGGCCCGGACGCCCATAGTTCGGAATCTGCGGGTCTTCATGCATGCGCCGGCCGATGCCATGACCGACGTAGTCACGTACGACCGTATACCCGTTCGCCTCGGCATGCTCCTGCACCGCCCAGCCGATGTCGCCCAGGTGCTTTCCGGGATAGCACTGCTCGATCGCACGCTCGAGACACTCTTCAGTCACGCGAATCAGCCGCAGTTTGTCCTCGTCAACGTTACCCACCGGAACCGTCGTCGCCGTATCGCCAACAAAGCCTTCAAGCGTCACGCCGCAATCGATCGAGAAAATGTCCCCTTCGTTCAAAGCGTAGTCTGAAGGAAAGCCATGGACGATCTGCTCGTTGACTGAAGCACAAATGGAATAAGGAAAACCGTTGTAGCCCTTGAACGTCGGCAACGCACCTGCGTCGCGAATCATTTTCTCAGCCTCACGATCGATTTCCATCGTGGTAATGCCCGGCTTCACGAGAGTGCGAAGGTGCTGCAACACTTGGCCGACTAAGCGGCCGGAAGCCCGCATCTTCTCGAGTTCTCGTTTTGATTTCCCAATAATCATTTTTATTAGCCGCGAATTTACGCGGATTTACGCGAATCGATTTTCTTAATTTGCGTTAATTCGCGTTTATCTGCGGCAATAACCTCTGAAAAATCTCTTCGGGTTCGCCTGTCCCGTCAACGGTCCGCAAGAGCCCTTCGCGCTTGTAATAGTCAATCAGCGGTCGTGTCTGCGCGTCGTATGTAGCAAGCCGCGCTTTCACGGTCTCCGAATTGTCGTCAGCACGATGGACGAGCTCAGCTTCTGGATGCAAGTCACAAACGTTGTCGTTGCGCGGGGGTTTGAAATATATGTTGTAAATCTCACCGCACACGGGACAGTTTCGACGGCCCGTCATCCGCTTTTCGAGTATGTCAAAGGGTACATCAATCAGCACCGCGACGATACTGTGCCCCTGCTCCGCAGCCAGTTGCTTCAAACTCTCCGCCTGCGCGGGCGTGCGTGGAAAGCCGTCGAGAATGTAACCGTCTCGACAATCGTCCTGCGCAGTCCGTTCCTTGACCAGCCGGATTGTCACCTCATCGGGAACGAGCTGTCCTCGCTCCATTATCTCCCTGACTTCCTGCGCGAGGGGAGTTTGCGCACTCTTCAGCGCACGAAAGATATCGCCAGTCGAGATCTGCGGCAAATGTAAACGCTCTTGAAGCAAGCGAGCCTGTGTACCTTTACCGGCACCAGGCGCGCCCATGAGTACGATGATCTTCGACATAGTCAAACCACAAAGACACCCCGGCACATTGCTGTGCCCCGGTGTCTTTATCGTTCCTTTCCTCGATTAGACGGGCGACTAGGCGCGCCGCCCACGCAGACGGCCTCCACCACCGAGGAAACCTTCATAGTTGCGCATG
This sequence comes from Pyrinomonadaceae bacterium, assembly GCA_035761985.1. GTDB lineage: Bacteria > Acidobacteriota > Blastocatellia > Pyrinomonadales > Pyrinomonadaceae > PSRF01. Next base: position 6,132 of record DASTQB010000083.1, on the reverse strand, counting down.
ACCAGTTGCGCTTCGATTTGCGCGACTGTATCCATGGCCACGCCGACGAGAATCAACAGCGAGGTACCACCAAAGTAAAACTGGTAGTTCATGCCCGTCAGGATCCATGAGAGACCCGGGATCGTGGAGATGTACGACTCGAGCGACGCACCAATCAGCGGCAGTCTCCCAAACTTGAATCCGCTCAACATAAACTGCGGCACAAACGCAACGAACGCGAGGTAAATGGCGCCGACTGTCGTCAACCGCGTCAGGATGGTGTTGAGGTATTCAGCCGTCGCCCTGCCGGGACGAATGCCAGGCATAAACCCGCCGTGTTTCCGCAGGTTGTCAGCCACTTCTTCGACGTTGAAAACGATCGACACGTAGAAGAACGTGAAGAAGAGGATCAGCGACAGGAAGATCAACTCGTAATACGGATCGCTCGGATGAAACGTCTGGAAGAAACTCCAGATTTTGCCCCACCAGGTGTTTGGATTGGCTGGATCGGGGGGAAGCGCGGCAAAGATACTCTGCGGCATCGACAACACCGACGACGCGAAGATCACGGGGATAACGCCGCCCATGTTGATCTTCAGCGGCATCGTCGTCTGCTGGCCGCCTACAACCTGTCGACCAACGTGCCGTTTGGCATAACTCACCGGGATCTTCCGTCGCGCTGCTTCAACAAACACGATGAACGCGATAATTGCGACCATCGCTATCAGCATCACGATCACGCCGAGCGTCTCCATCGTGTCGCCGCCGCGCACGCGCTCAAACACCTGCTGCGCACCGTTCGGCAGTCCGATGACGATACCGGCAAAGATCAACAACGAGATTCCGTTGCCGACGCCGCGCTCAGTGATCTGCTCGCCGAGCCACATGACGAAGATCGTTCCCGTTGTCAGCGTCAGCACGGTGCTGAGACGGAAACCCCAGCCGGGCGCGCCGACACCGTTGACCTGCAGCCAGTGAGCGACAAACGAAGTTTGAATACCGGCGAGAACGACGGTCAGATAACGCGTCCACTGGTTGATCTTCTGCCGTCCCATTTCGCCTTCCTCCTGCAACTTCTTGAGTTGCGGCGAAACGACGGTCATGAGCTGAAGAATGATGGACGCGGTGATGTAGGGAGTGACACCTAAAGCGAAGACCGAGATGGTGCGGAAGTTACCGCCTGAGAAGAGATCGAGAACCCCGAGAAGCGTTCCGGCGACGTCCTGCCAGACTTCGTCGAGACGCGTTTTGTTGATGCCTGGCGTGGTGACGTGCGCGCCAAACCGGTAAACGGCAAGCAAACCCAAGGTAAAGAAAATGCGCCGGCGTAGATCCGGCACATTGAACATATTCCGAACTGCGGCGAAAAACTTTTCCATACTACCCTCCTGGCGGCGATTACCCGACTACGCGGTAATCTCCACCACAGCTCCGCCAGCCTGCTCGATCTTCTGCCGAGCGCTCTTAGTAAACCGGTGTGCGGAAACACGAAGCGGCTTGGAAACTTCACCGTTTCCGAGCACTACCACGTCGTGCTTCGCCTTTTTGATCAAACCTTTTGTGTGCAGGACTTCGGGAGTGATCTCTTCATTCGCGTCGAAGTGATGGTCGAGCACGTCGAGACTGATCTCCAGCCACTGCTTCTTGAAGATGTTTGTAAACCCGCGCTTGGGCAGGCGGCGATGAAGCGGCATCTGGCCGCCTTCAAAACCGATCTTGCGCGAGTAACCCGAGCGAGACTTCTGTCCCTTCTCACCGCGTCCGGAGGTATGGCCCAGACCCGAGCCTGGTCCACGTCCGACTCGTTTTTTCTTGTGGGTTGAACCCTTCGCGGGCCTAAGACTATTAAGACTAATCGCCATCTCTTGCTCCTGATAAGCCCCAAAAGGACTTATTTTATAGGTCCTATAGGACCTATTGGTCCTATTCTTAAACTATCCGCAACAAGGTCGCATCGGACATATTTTATAGGTCGTATACGTCCTATAGGACCTATTGGTCCTATTCTTAAACTATCCGCAACAAGTGCGGAACCTTCGCGACCGTCCCGCGCATCGCTTCCGTGTCCGGACGCTCGACGATCTGGTTCAACTTTCGCAAACCCAGACTCCGCACGATCGTCTTGTGCGTCTTCGGCGAAGCAATAAAACTTCGATAGTACTGGATCTGAATCGTCGCCTGTGGCTGTTCGTTTGTTTTGGCTCTCCGCGGCATAAACTCACATCTCCTCAACTTGCTTACCACGCAGGCGCGCGAGTTCCATCGGATCTTTCATCCGCAACAACGCATCGAACGTGGCGCGCACAACATTGTGCGGGTTCGTCGAACCAAGCACCTTCGTGCGCACGTCTCTCACGCCGACTGCCTGCATCACCGCACGCACCGCTCCGCCCGCGATCACACCCGTACCTTCCGAAGCCGGTTTGACGAGCACGCGTCCAGCGCCGTATTCGCCGATCAACTGGTGTGGCAACGTGTTGTTGATCAGCGGCACGCGAATCAGATTCTTCTTCGCTGCCTCGACGCCTTTTTTGATCGCGAGGGGCACTTCACGGGCCTTGCCGGTGCCAAAACCAACGTGGCCGCCTTCATCGCCTACGACTACGAGTGCCGCAAACGAAAGGTTCTTGCCGCCCTTAACGACCTTGGTGACGCGATTGATCGAGATCACCTGGTCTTTCAAATCGAGCCCCTGCGCGGGAATGCGTTGCTTCGGTTGTCTCATAATTTATTCTTTGCTCTTCTTCTTCGACTTCTTTTCCGCTGGTGGCTCAGGCGCGGCTGCCGGGGCTTCTTCTTCGGGTTCGGCCACTGCTTCGTTCTTGTTCAAGCCGGCGGCCCTCGCGGCGTCAGTCAACGCTTTGATTCGCCCGTGATAAAGATAGCCGCCGCGATCGAAAACGACCTGTTCGATTCCCTGCGCGAGGGCGCGTTCCGCGATCACCTGGCCGATGCGACGAGCAGCATCGAGATTGCCGCCGCTGCCGCTGCGCAGATCTTTTTCCGTCGTCGACGCGGAGACGAGTGTCTTTCCGAGTCGATCGTCGATCACCTGCGCATAGATGTGGTTCAGGCTGCGATAGATCGCGAGCCGCGGTCTTTCCGTCTCGCCCTTTACCTTCCGGCGAATCCGCTGATGAATTGCGGTTCGAATTTCTGCTCTATTTGTGTTTGCCATGATCGTTTGACATTACTTGCCGGTCTTGCCGGGTTTCAACTTGATCGGTACGTTCGCGTAGCGCACGCCTTTGCCTTTGTAAGCATCGGGCTTGCGCAACTTGTGCATCTCGGCGGCGACCTGGCCCAGCTTCTGCTTATCGATGCTCGTCAACGTCAGCGTCGTCTGGTACTGCTGAATACTTCCCTTCGTCGTCAGACGCTCAGCTTTCGCATCGACTTCAGGCGGAAGCGGAAACTCGATCGGATGTGAATAGCCGAGCGAGAAGACGATCTTCTTGCCCTGCACGTCGGCCTTGTAACCAACGCCGACCACGTCCATCTGCTTACTGAACCCTTCGGTCACGCCGACGATCGCATTGTTCGCAAGCGCCCGCGCGAGGCCGTGCAAAGCAGCCTGCTCGTCAGACGCACGCTCGGCGCGCAACTCTTCGCCTTCGACTTTGAAGCTGATCCCGTTGGGAATCGGAGTCTTCAACGTGCCCTTCGGGCCTTTCACTTCGAGCTCGCGCTCGTGGACGGTGACACTCACGCCCTTCGGCACCGCGATTACCTTTTTTCCAATTCGTGACATAACGCTTGGTCCTATTAGTAGATCTGGGCCAGCAGCTCGCCGCCGATGTTCTCGCGGCGCGCGGCCTTGCCGCTCATCAAACCCTTCGAGGTCGAGACGATGTTGATACCGTAGCCACCCAGCACTTTCGGGATCTCGCTCGAGCCGACGTAAACGCGGCGTCCGGGAGTCGAGACGCGCTGAAGGTGCGTAATCGAAGACGTGCCGCGCGCGTCGTAACGGAGAAAGATTCGCACGGTACGCTTCAGGCCCTCGCCCTTGATGACGAAGTTGTTGATGTAACCCTCTTCCTTCAGGATACGGGCAATCTCGAGTTTGAGCTTAGAAGCCGGAATATCAACCCGCGAATGTTTCGCCGCGATGGCGTTGCGGATTCGCGTCAACATATCGGCAATAGGATCAGTCATGAAGTAACCTCTTTATTCAATTACCAGCTCGACTTAACGACGCCGGGGATCTGTCCCTGCAGCGCCAGCTCACGGAAACAGATGCGGCACAGGTTAAACTTCCTCAGGTAACCCCGCGGCCGCCCGCAACGCTTGCATCGAGTGTAGGCACGTGACGAGAACTTCGGTCGCCGTGCAGCTTTCGCAATCAATGATTTCTTCGCCATATCTTTTGCTCGGTATAGGTCTTATAAGTCCTATAGGTCCTATAGGACCTATTCTTACGTTCTAAACGGCATCCCCAGGCCCTTCAAAAGCGCGCGGGCCTGCTCGTCATTCCTCGCTGTCGTCACGATCGAGATATTCATCCCGCGCAGCTTGTCGACCTTGTTGAAATCGATCTCCGGGAAGATCAACTGCTCGCGTATCCCGATCGTGTAATTCCCACGACCGTCAAACGCCTTCGGCGACACGCCGCGGAAATCTCTCACGCGCGGCAACGCCACCGACACCAGTCGATCGAGAAACTCATACATCCGATCGCCACGCAGCGTAACCACGACGCCGATCGGCATTCCCTGCCTCAACTTGAACGAAGCGATCGACTTCTTCGCCTTCGTGATGACCGGCTTCTGTCCGGTGATTGCGCGCAACTCGTCGGCAGCCGTATCGAGAATCTTCGCGTTGGCAATGGCCTCACCCATTCCCATATTGATCACGACTTTCTCGATACGCGGCACAGCCATCGGATTGGTGATGCCAAAATCCTTGGCAATCTGCGGCGCCACGTCTTTCTGGTATCGTTCTTTTAACCTTGCAGCCATTTCAGATCCTCGAGTTCAATTCCGCATTTACTTCTCCAGCGAATGACCGCTGGAGGCCGCAATGCGCGTCTTTGAACCATCACTCTCTTTCAGATATTTCACGCGCGTGGGCTTGCCTGATTGCGGATCAATCAACTGCACATTCGAAATATCAATAAACGACTCTTTGTCGACAATGCCGCCGCCGCGATTGGCCTGCGGGTTTGCTTTCTGGTGGCGCTTGATCATGCCCGCGCCTTCCACTTTGATCTTTCCCTTGGCCGGTATCACTTCGAGCACACGACCGCGCCTGCCCTTATCGCGCCCGGCAATGATCGCGACCTGATCGTTCTTCTTGATCTTCGAGCGCTTTGTTCCTGCCATTCTCAAATCACCTCCGGCGCGAGCGAAACGATCTTCATGAAATTCTTGTCGCGCAGCTCGCGCGCAACTGGTCCAAAAACGCGTGTGCCGATTGGCGTCCCGTCTTCCTTGATCAGCACCGCTGCGTTCTGATCGAACCTCACATACGTCCCATCAGCCCGGCGCACTTCCTTGCGCGTGCGCACGATGACCGCGTCCTGGACGGTGCCTTTTTTAATCGTTCCATCGGGCGAGGCCTCTTTGACCGTCACCTTGATACGGTCGCCCAGGCTGGCAATCTTTCCGGTGGAGCCGCCGATCGGCATAATCATCTCCACACGTCGCGCCCCCGAATTGTCAGCAACCTCCAGAGAGGTTTGCATCTGGATCACTGTCGTTACCTCCGACTTTTACCGCGAGCCTACTTCGCCGCTTTTTGAACTATCTCAATCACGCGCCAACGCTTGCGCGCCGAAAGCGGGCGCGTCTCCACGATGCGAACTTTGTCGCCGACTGTCGCACCCAGCTCGTCGTGCGCCATGAACTTCGAAGTCCGGCGCACGTAACGACGATACTTGCGGTGACGGACCAGACGGTCCACACGAACCACAACGGTCTTCGTCATCTTGTCAGAAGCAACTGTTCCGACTTTCTGCGACCGGTTCGCACGGCTCTCAGCCTTCGGCTCTGCAGCGTTTGCCTCTGCGGCGTTCGCCTCTCCGGCGCCTGCCTCTGCGGTTAGATTTTCTTGATTCTCAGCCATTCTTTTATCTCTTAATAGGTCCTATACGACCGATCTGATCCGCGCTGATTACGCAGCCTCCATCGCACGCTGCTTCGCGAGCGTCTG
>DASTQB010000082.1:0-4875 GCA_035761985.1 Pyrinomonadaceae bacterium | reverse complement strand
CGATACTCCTCACCATCATGAATAGCAAACTCCTACTTCTCTTGATATTCGTTTGTTTATCAGCGGCGAGTGCTTCAGCGCAGTTGCCGGGGCCTGATGCCGTTGCGGCGCTCCGATCCGCGAAAACCATCTACGTAAAGTCGTCGTCAGTGCTTGTCGGCGCTTCGGTCGTCGAGACGAAGCTGCAAAAGCGACCCGAATTTGCGCAGATGGGTTTGGTGATAACGCGAGATGAATCAGCCGCGGACCTGATCCTCGAACTCGAACACGACGTGTTTACGAAGTACGTCTACACCGCGATCGATCGAAGAACAAACATCGTCGTAGCGAGTGGTAAGTTGAGTTCGTTGGGCGGCACAGTCGGGGGTAAAGTCGCAAAAAGATTTCTCAAGCAGATGTTGCAGGCGCGCGCGACTGCGCCTCCGCCTAAATCCTAATTAATGACTCGACCCGGTTAATCCCACTTCTTCGCCCAGTCCGGCGCCTTGACTTCCCTGAACGTATGTCCGCGCAGGTCGATCAAGACCCGCGCAGCCGCTAATGGCAGCAGCGCACCATCGGACGAGAACCCGAGCCGAAACAGTTTTCCTGCCTTTGCAAACAATAGATCGCCTGAGTGGCACCAGTCGGCCCAATCGCTCCTGCCGAGTTCGATCACAGACCCGGTTTGTTTGTCTTCAACAGAGTGCTCGACGACGTACCATGGCCCATCTCGTTCATGCAGTCCCTTGATGTACATCCGCAACTCATACCTGCGGCGAAATCGCGGATGCGGCCTGGCCCAGATCTGCGGAGGATTGAATTCCAGCCAAACAGCAGCTCCCAGGCTGTGCTCGATCGCAGTTGCCTGTTGCAGCAACTTCCATCCGTCGCGACTCAAGCGCGTGTCCACAATCGGGCTGTCCTCTCCCCAACCTGATCGTTTCCCGAAAGGCTTTATGCGAACTTTCGGCAGCTGGAAACCTCTGTCCGATTTCATTTCCTGGTCGCGATGATTCAAGAGGATCTTCTTCTCGTTCTCGAAAAGACCTCCGCCGCCCCAGCCATCACCTTTGGGCCAGAGGGCTATCGCGGTTAGAAATGGAGGTTTGCTGATCGCGGTCCAGGATAAAAGTGGCTGTTTGTAAGTCGCGGCGAAGTAGATGAGCCGCTCGCCGCTCGGAGACAGGTCACAACGACGTTCGTAGATTCGTCCTTTGAACCACTGACCTTCATCGAACTGATCAGTGTCCGTGTGCCACCGCAGCAACAGGACGCGCTTTGACGGACCACGCCGGAAGACTACGGCCAACGGTGCCGCGCGTGCGAGGATGCAGTAAAGCCTAACTTGCACTTGAGTCCGCGAAGCGTACCCGTTAATCCACTGAGTTGATCAGGTCCGGACTCATCATCGTAAACGTGCACGCGCCAGGTTTCGGCTGGCAGGCCAGCACGCCACGACGAATGACTTTCGTCGGCGAAGCGTCGGGAAACACGAGTGGACTCTTGATCGACTTCAGTTGTGATGCGAGGCCCTTCAAACTATCGGCGCCCTTAATGAACTTCACGTCCACAACTTCCGCATTCCGTGCTGCGCCCGGTGCTAACACCAGGTAGAACTCAGCCTCGGCCGGCGCTTTTAGATCGGGCGCCAACGCACCGAGAGTGATGATGTTGTAAGCCTCGAGCTCTTTCTTCGCCGTTTGCAACAACTTCTCGATCGCATTCGCGGGCGCGAGTCGTTCCAAACCCTCGCGAGCTTCAGGCACCATGCGAAAAGCACCGACGGCTTGTGCATACAGGTTGATCGCTTCGTCTTTCTTTCCGCGTTTCTCCGCGATCATTCCCATGTGATGGCCCACTTCGCTGTGCTGCTGAAGAAGCCACGCCGCCTTGATGTATTTCTCCGCGGTGTCGATGTCGCCCTTTTGGAAGTAAACCCAGCCGAGCGTGTCCCAGTACGCACCGAGTGATGCGACGTAACCGAGATCCTCGATCGTCAGGTTACTCGCCTGCACGTTGCGCAGGTTCGTTGCGATAGTCGTCACTGCCGACTCTGCGTAGCCCTGCGCTTTGTCCAGTTGAACGCCTTTCTCGGCGAGGAAGTAGGCAACGTTGTTCAGCACGCCGGGACTGCGATCGATCTTGAGCGCTTCTTCAAACGCCGCAATCGCTTTCTCCTGCTGACCGAGATGCAGGTAAGCACGACCAAGACTGACGTGGACCATCTCGCGTTCCGGTGCGAGCGAGACGGCGCGTTCGAGTTCGGGCACCGCTTCTTTGTACTTGCGCCACTCGATCAACACCTCACCGAGACTCGCGTGAGCATACTGGTCCAACGGCGTCACTTCGATCTGTTTGCGGAAACTTGCTTCGGCATTCGCGTAATCCTGCTGTTGCCAGTAAACGCGACCGAGCAGGTTGTAAGCATAATCCTCGAACGGATTGATCTTCGTTTGCTCCTTCAGCACGTCGATCGCTTCGGCAAACTTTCGTTGTTCCGCGAGTACGAAGCCGAGATTGCGCCTGACGGTCTTGTGTTTCGGCTCCTTCTCGACCACGCGCTTGAGCAGTTGTTCCGCAACCGGATAATTCCTGTGGGTCAACGCAGCCTGCGCAGACTGAAGCAGATCGTCGGTCTTCACCGTGTCAGGAATCGCGGGCATGCCGGTGACTTCGGTTTCGAGCGCAAGTGTTTGCGCGCCATCCGAACGGGCAGCCGCGACGAACGCGCGATAGTCCTGCAAACGTTCCGCGGGCAACTCGCGCTGTCGCAAACGGAAGCGCCGCTCGCCGGTGAGCGTTTGTCCTTCGAGTTTGTAATCCGCGACGTACTCACCGTAGTCGCGAGTTACGTTGAGCGGAAGCGGCAGGCGAGCTTGATACTTACTCGGCAGCGTGATCTTCAACGTGTAGTGAATATCGATCGGCGGACCTAGTTCGAGCGGTTTCTTGCTCGAAGGCTTTCTGCCCTCAAACTGTGAAAGTTGAAGCGGCGGAAACGGAAGTGCGATTTTCAGTTTCTTCGTCGACCAGTCGAGAAAATCAGCGCGCGAAACGTTGAATTCGACTTCGAACGGTTTGTCGAGATCCGCGGAGTCAGTCGGCTTGATGTCGGTGACTTCGCCCTGAATGCCGCCGGCTATGCCGAGGAAATATCCGATGTTCTTCCAGTCGCTCTTCGGTGTGCGGCGAAACATGTAGCGCATGTACATTTCGGAATCACCACGCACGACGATGCGAGCTTTAGCCGTGAGCTTGCCGAGATCGTCGACTGTACCTTCCACCGTCACGCGTTCGGCAGAAAGGAATGGAGGCTCGGCGGGCGTCGTTTCGAGACGCGCGGGACCAGAGATCGGAATCATCAACGCTTTCTTGTTTCGCAAACGAGGAGACAAAAGTCCCGCTGGTGCAACTTCGGCGGTCGTGTCGGCCCAGATCGTTTCGTTGCCGATCGGGATCGCGCTGATGACGTGATCAAACTGGCCCGGCGAAGGCATGTCCAGATCGAGCTTGCGCGTCGAGTTGATCAAGACCGGATAAGCGCGCAGTCCAGTCGCAGCCAGCATCGAAGCGAGCAGTGTGTGCTTGTCTTTGCAGTCGCCGTACTGGTTCGACATCACGTCGGTTGCGGCATGCGGCTGGTAACGTCCCTGGCCCAACGAAAGACTCACGTAACGAAAATTCTTCGCGACGTACTCGTAGAGCGCGGTGGCTTTCTCTTTTTCAGTCGCGCGCCCGCGGATGATCTCTTCTGCTTTAACTTTGATCTTCTCGTCGGGCACGATTCGATCTTTTTGCAGATCGGCGTACCACTTACCTACCTCGTCCCAGTTCTGGAAAGTGGTAAGTTGAACGTGCGGGCGAGGTTCTTCCGGATCTTCTTTTTCCTCTTCCTCGTCTTCACCCTTCTTTTGCTTTTCTTCCCGTTCTTTCTCTTCTTCCTCAGCTGATTTCAGGTTGGCGTGCTTCCACGAATAGACGCGCCTGTCAGCGTCTTCTTTGATCGCGGGTTCAAAGCCCGGCTCGGTTTTGAGTTTGATTTTGCTTGTAGCGGGAATGTTTACCGTCAACTCGTTGTGAAGAACGATCACTCCCCGCGTGATGAAGTCGTACTCCACCCAGAAATTGTTTGGCGCCAGCGGTGTGTGAACGTTCCACACCATTCGATACTCGAGCACGTCGCCGGGTCGCAGGCCGGGAACAGTGATGTGTTTTTGCCGGAGGTCGGTGTAGATCGGCGCTTCGCGTGCAAGCGGAGCGCTCAGATCCTGAATATCGCTCGCGGCGGCGTTGACAACTGCGCCGTCGGCCTTACGCACGCGAACGAAATCCATGTCGAGTTTTTCATTCCCGGAGGTGTAACCGAAGACGAGCTGGCCGAGACGTTCAACGCCCGCGTCGCTTTGGACTTTGGCGCGGAAGTTCAACTCGCGTTGGCCCGTGCCGTCGCGCTCAAAGCGGTAGACGGTGCTCAACTGTTCGATAACAAGAGCTTCGTTTGAGTAATCACGCTTCTTGTCGGGCTCAGCAACTTTGGCGGGCGCCTGTGCTTTTGGTGCGGTTGTTTGAGCTGTGGCAAAAGCCGGTCCGAACAAAAAGGAAACGATGACAAGCAGTGCAATGATCTGGGCATTGCGGGGGGAACACATTTTCAAATTCTCCTGAAAACTGAGGATCGATCTGGCAGGTCAGTCTACAGGATGAAGCCGATTCTTGTATAGGTCGTATTGGACCTACAGACCAGGATCGGACCAGCAACCAGGGCACAATCCGCATCTGTAAATCCTGAAATCCTGTAATCCTGTCTCACTTGGCCACGATACCGGATTCGCATGATAACCCCAACATACAGTTGAACTTATCAGCCCGCATCGGCCCACATTTGTCCGACAC
>DASTQB010000081.1:0-3945 GCA_035761985.1 Pyrinomonadaceae bacterium | reverse complement strand
TTGCGATATATAAACGAAACAAACAAGAGGCCTATTGAGGAGATTCCGATCATCACGTAACGAGTTTCACCATAGCTGGAATGTTCTAAATCCTCAAATGGTACTGCACGTGGATCCTCAAAAACTTCTTGAGCCTGTTCGAATGTCACCCGATGCTTCTTTACATTGTCTAGAGCCTTCTCTTCATTCCATTCAAACCGCATCGATTAAAAATATATACATACGATGTATATATTCACAAATCTTCGCGGGCTTTTTTTCGGATCTCACCGGACAGGATTATAGGATTTGCGGGATGCACAGATGTGCATCCCGCAAATCTTTCAGGGGTTAATGGCAGTTGGGGTCGAGGGGACAGGCGTCGCTACTGTCGGCGAAGCCGTCGTTGTCGTCGTCGAAGTCACAACGATCGCCTACGCCGTCGCCGTCCGTGTCACGCTGGTTTGCATTAGGCGTGAACGGACAGTTGTCCTGAGCATCCGGAACGCCGTCGTTGTCGTCGTCGTTGTCACAACGATCGCCTATGCCGTCGTTGTCTGTATCACGCTGGTTCGGATTGAACGTCAGCGGACAATTGTCTGGTCCATCCGGAACACCATCGCCGTCGTTGTCAGGATCGCAACGATCGCCGATGCCGTCGCCGTCCGTGTCACGCTGGCCCGGATTCGCGTCGACGCGGCAGTTGTCCTCGCCATCAGGCACGCCGTCGTTATCGTCATCGGGATCGCATGAATTCCCGAGACCATCACCGTCCGGATCGTTTCCATCGCATGGAGTCGGACTCGGCGATGGGCTGGGCGATGGGCTGGGCGTCGGCGTTGGCGTCGGAGTCGGTACACCCGGACAACCACTTAGACCTTCCGTATGGCCGCCGACGACAAACAGATCGCTACCGCCCGTCGGCAATGACTCCGCGAGGATGGCGATCCGGTAGCAGCCAGTCTGCTGAATACCGAACAGGAATTGAACGTGAATACTCGCGCCGGCCGGAACCGGTATAGCCGGCGTAACGTTGTTCAGAGAAACTGAAGAGTTGAATCCACCACCGTTTGGTTGCGAGGGCGGTTGCTCGAGTGTGGTGCCCTGCACGGGCGCCGCCGAACCATTCGTGCGCGAAACGATGATGTTACTCGACGTGCGGATGCGCAAGTCTGCCGTTCCGCTCGGCGCCGGGAACGTCTCCACTTCGGCGATGCGAAAACGCAGCCGTGTAACAGGCGCGCCCGTGTTGTTGGTCCATGTTCGTCTTACTGAAAGCGTGCCGAACGTCGAGTTGTTTGGCGGATCTGAAGTGAAATCGCGCTCGACGTTTGGCGACACGTTGTCAGCCTGCGCCGGATCGAATGACGAGTGGGCGATTCCGGATCCATCGTCTACAGGACTCGAGAGATTCTCGGGTCCAGCAGCGCCAAGGCGCTGGCCCGCGCCCGCGGACGTGCCGTTGCTGTCCACGAAAACGAAGTCGACCGCGTTGTCGTTGCTGTCCTGCGGAATGCCCGAACCACCGAATGCACAAACCGGATCGGCGCCCGCCGCACTCACCGGACAGTAAGACCGGTAGAACGAGTAGTCGATCGAAAACGGAACTATCGCGGGATAGCCAGTTCCTTCTTTGTACAGCGCGTTCGCTTCGGAAGTGGAACCGACGGCGTCAAACCTGGTCCCGGTGTTGAAGTTCGCGGGATTGGAAGTGCTGAACAGCGCGATGCCTGCGTTGTCGTTGATGTTGAGAGTGAATGACGCGTCAGGCGTCGCGGTGGTCCCAATGCCGGCGGGGTAAGCACTAAGCGAGTAACCGACGGTGTTGGCGCAAAGGAAGTGACCACGAGCGGGAATTTCGGTTCCATTCGGAATCACACAACGGGCCACGCCGTCTGACGCAGCTATTGCATAACCAGAGGAACCGTCGGAGGAAGCAACGACGTGGGCCGAGTTTGAGTTGTTGTAAATCTCGACAAACTCATCGTTCGCGCCGTTCGGGCCACGCACGCGAAACTCGCTGATGAGCAAAGGTGAACCGGACTGTCCAGTTACCTTCACGACGAAAACGATCAGAGGCGCGACGAGCAACAGAGCAACGAGCAGAAGGGATTTGCGGTTGAGAGAAGGGATAGCTTTTGCAAGCAATTGACAAGTGGTAAATCTTTCGAACTTAAGACAATTCATTTGATCCTCCCGAAGTTCGAGGCACCATGAGACTGATGCCGGGTTGAATAATTGGGACGGGGAGCCACCCTCGAGTGATAGAGAGTTTTACTTCCTTGCGTGTGAGGTGAACTTCGCTGGGCGTTGTTACCGAAGTCGCTGACCAACCGTGAAGGCGCGCATCATCAAACCAACGACAGAAAATGTCAACTTAAAATTTTATTATGATTTGCCTACAGGATTGGCTGGATGGGCCGGATTTATATGAAAGAAAAATCATGCACCGGTGTCAGCGGCTTTCGTCATTAGCTGGTGGAGTTTCTTGGTGGTGTTGAGGTTTCGGATCGTCATCTCCTTATAAAGCTTCTGACTGGAGACTTTCTGGATTTTCGACTTAGTGAGTTCGCTGACTAAGGCGGACCACAGGAGGGTGCCGGGCCGATAGATAATCTCTTCGACGTCGGTGTTCGCGGGCAGGTCTTCGAGAATCTTTTCGGAGTCGACGGTGTGGCGCAGGAAGACGACGTAATAGCGCCAGCGGTCAGGATCGTTCCAGCTCGCCGGCAAACTCTTCACCAGTTTTTCCATCTCCGAAAGACTGCGCACGACGAGCTTCGAGTCGAGCTCAAAATCTTTCACCAGCATCTGCTCGATTTTTCGCTCCAACTTCCGTGCGTCGGTCTCTTTTGACTTGAAGATCACGTTGCCACTGTTGATGTAGGTCGAGACTTCGCTGAAACCAATCGTCTCGAAACTCTCTTTGAGAGCCTTCATACTGATCATGTTATTCCCGCCCACGTTCACACCACGCAGCAACGCGACGAAAACATTCAAACGCGATTTCGATTTGCTAGCAGACATTCCTGTAACGACGGGCGGTGTAACCAACCCAACGACGCCAACTTGTCGGTCTTCTTATAACCCTGTCATGTCGTTGGGTAGTCGCTTCCCAAACTTCGAGGCCCGCGTTTGTCCCACCTTTGTGATCCTGAAACAACACTACGTGCGATCCAGCGAGATTCAAAATATCGCCGGGAAGCAACTCGAGGATGTTGATCTCACCGGAAATATTGGCCAGGTTGCCGGTATAAAGACCACCTCGGTCCTTGAAACCCCAGCAACGTAACACAAACCCTGAACAATCGATACCTCTCGAGCAGTCGTAGTTACCTGCACTTGTAATGTCGCCGGCCTTGTTGTTTTCCGACATCAACTGATTGAAACTTTCGACGGTATCGAAACCACCCCAGTCGTACGGAACTGACGGGTATTCTTTCGGCTCCCGAAGATAATGCGGCTTCTTGCGCCCATCGCAAGCGCCCACCTCATCGATGTTCTCGGCTTTCAGAAAGACCTTGTTGGCGAGGTATTTCTCGGCCATAGCCGCAATCTGTTTGCGAGTCACCGTACAGGATGAAGCGGGCTGCGGAGCACCTGGAACAAAAGTCGCTTTCGGTAAGATCGCCGGCAGTTCATTTTCATACTTGAGCGCCACTTCCACCTGGACTTTGTCCCTGCGTACGATGAAAGCTTTCACCTGGCCCTGGAGCAATTTAACGTTATCTTCCACGAAGATAGTGTCGCGAATCGGAACTCTGGCCATGCCTTTCCAGGAGCCATCACTACCGTAGCGACGCACCGTCTGATCGATATCGACTCTCGCAGTTGGGGAAATCTCATCGACTACTACAAACACGTCTCCGGCGTTGTCTGGTCCAAGGACTTTCACCTCCGCAACCAGATTCTCCACCTTGATCTCCGCGAACAAGTTTCCGTTGAGAAGCACTTCAGCCCGTCCAC
>DASTQB010000080.1:0-4591 GCA_035761985.1 Pyrinomonadaceae bacterium | reverse complement strand
AGATAGAAAACGATATCTGGTTCGTGTGTGACAACACGTGGCAGGTGTTGCGCGAGGGATTCGAGATACGCGTCGTCGGATGTTCCGTCAGGAAGTTCGACGTCGAGTGTCGATTGTGCTTTGAAGAGTGGATAGTTGTTGGCGCCGTGCATTGAGAACGTGAACGTGTCGGTGTCGCCGGCGAAGATGGTTGCGGTGCCGTTGCCCTGGTGCACGTCGCAGTCGACTATGGCCGCGCGTTGTATGAGTTGTTTTGCGCGCAGCGAGTGAATGGCGACAGCGACGTCGTTGAGCACGCAGAATCCCTCGCCGCGTTCGGCAAAGGAATGATGCGTACCGCCGGCGAGGTTCGAGCTGTAGCCGGACTCGAGCGCCGTGTGTGCAGCGGCAATCGTGCCGCCGGTGGCGTAGAAAGATCTGCGCACGAGCGATTCCGACCAGGGAAGTCCGAGACGCCTGATTTCCTTTTGGGTTAGCTGGCCGTTGCAGAGTCGTGAGACGTAGTCTTCCGTGTGGACGAGTAAGACGTCTTCGAGCGTTGCCGGGGAAGGTTCGACGATCTCCGCCGGTTGCAAAGTGCCTTCGGCGACCAGTCGATCGCGGACGAGTTCAAACTTGCGAATAGGGAAGACGTGACCCTGGCCGATGTCGGCGTAGTAACGAGGTGTGTAAAAGACTTGCATGCCGTTCAGAAAGGGGAATATTAACCGCGGATGACACGGATTAAAAGCGGACCTTGTCGCGTACTCGCAGTTGCGAGTAGAATCGAAGCGTGGGAACAAAGCCGCGATACCGGCCCGACAAACTCGGTCGCAAACTTCTTCACATCAGAAACGCCTTAGGGTTGTCGCAGTCTGAAATGATCAGGCGACTGGGGCTGGAGGGCTCAACTTCAGCTGCGAGAGTGTCGGAGTGGGAGTCGGGGATTCGAGAGCCGACGCTTCCGACGTTGCTGGCGTATGGCAGCGCAGCGCGTGTTCACCTCGAAGCAATTGTGGACGACGACGCGATTCTTCCCGCCAAGCTCCCCGGTACGTTCGACTATCGCCGGTCCAAAAAAATCTTCAATACCGAAAATTAACCTTGACTCTCTTCGCACTTGGGAGTACTATCCGGCTCGTCCTCTTCGCAAGTGGGAGTAGATATGAATCGTAGAAAACGCAGATCTCACATAACACACCAGGTGGTAATCTCACTCGGACCATTAGCGCTGCAGGTGGCCTTCAAGACGGGCCGCGTGCAGATCAAAATTCACATCATGCGCCCGGTGCGGCGGCCGCCGGTGCTCGCTTCACGCATTGAATTCACGAAACGAGAGATCGGCTTCCGCGCGAAATTCCGATAGGACCGATAGGGACCGATAGGACCGATAGGACCGATAGGACCTATAAGGCCTATAAGACCTATAAGACCTATAAGACCTATACGTCCTATCGGTCCTATTTCCGGCCGGATTTTCTGGTGATACCGCGGTAGTTGACGTTCCCGGGAAGTCTGCGTGGCAGCTCGAGCTCGTCGTCAACAATATCCTCAAGATGGACGCTTGCAGCGCGTGCGTAGGCGAGTAGCGTGATGAGGTTTGGTTCGCGTTTGTCCTGCTCGTACTCGGAAATGCGGCCGTAGTGCATCGTGTCGCTGAATCCCAGCCGCTCCAGCATCTGTGTCTGCGACAGGCCCAGCCGCGTTCGGATTTGAAGGAGTTTTTCAGCCAGTCGCATAGGCCGTGGACGCGGATTGCCCATCAGAAGTTTCCTCCTGATCGGGCTTCACTCGCAGTTGGGAGTAATCTGCGTTCGCCTTTATCTTTCGCCGTGAGTATGAACCTTCCATGCTCAACGGCGATGCTCATCACTCGTTAGGGTAGGATGTTGAGCCGCGCATGTTGCCGTTGCTGAGTTGTCAAAGACGAGTGCATCCTAAAACGACTGGATGCCGGTCGTAAACAAAAAAATTTCCTGGGCCACAGACCTGCGGGATCTGTGGCCCAATTCAGCCTTACCTGGCTATGAACAAATCGGTCTCAACGACGGTCACAGGAATGCCGTCGATTGTGTCCGGAATAAACGGTTTTTGCGGAGCGTCCTTGTTGACGTAAATCACGATCGCGGCCTCGCCATCAGACCTGCCTGACGCGCCGATGCCGGCGCCCATGACGCCCGGCGTGACCATGATGTTCGCACGATGCGTCTCGAGCACTGCCAGCGCGCGATTCGCTGCCTGTTCCGGAAGTATCGGCATGACGTTTTGAAGTCCCGGTATAAATGGTCGCCGCTCGTTGCCCGCGATGGTTGGACCATTTCCACCACCGCCGCCACCGCCGAAGCTGAATGTGCGGCCCAGTGTTGTGCCGAGTCGAGTCAGGACCACCCCAATCGGGTTGGCAATCGTCGCCGAGCTGCTGCCTGCGAAAAGAAGTCCGACCGGATTATGCGACGCGTTGTTCGTGACGATCAACGAACCAGAATCGCCACCGGCACTGAACGCGCCTGGCGTGATCACGATCTGGCCCGTGAAAGCGACCGTAAACTTTCTGCCACCGCCGCATTCGGTTGTGTACTGAACATTCACGCTCGTATTGACAGAGCTGATCGATCCAGTCGTAAAGCCCGTGGTTCGTCCGCTCTTCGCGACGGACATGCCGACGACAGGAGCGGCAATGGTGCTGCTTGGTACGCCGATGTCTTCGATAAAGCCCGACGAATCCATCTGGCCCGGCCTCAACTGCGCGACCGCAGCGTCGACGTTTGATGAGCCAAGACTCGGCGCGCCAGTAAAATCTGCAACGACCGTGGCGATGTTGCAGTTGCTGTCAATCAAACCCGGCTGCGAAACGTCTTCGCCTGCAACAGCCTGATTGCCACGCGCGAGCACGTGATTGTTGCTAAGGATGTACTGATTCGTCCCGTCGGTGATCAATGCGCCGAGCGTGCCGCTGCAGCAGAATCGACGTGAGCGATCGTTGACGTTTCCACCGGAGACGCCGAAGCGCTGATTTCTAACGCGGTGGTTGGCGCCACCGTCTGCCAAGCCCGTTGGCAGCAGCGACCCGAAGAGGAGGAGGGTAGCTACGAGGGCACATACCAGAAGAGTTTTGACTCTGAACATAGGTTCTCCTTTTTTGTAGAACTAACAAACTGGTGATGCAGAGATAGCCGCAGCTTCTGGTGCGATATTCGGTGGAAGATAAATAAAGCGCCAGCCCGGCGGACGAGGGGCTTCATTCTTACGCGTGAAGATTGGAAATGTCAATATTTTCATCCACAGGATTGGAAAGTTTTCCACAGATCCGTCCATGGCCCTCCACACTTCCGCAATAATTTCGTAACAGCGCCGCAACCGCATGCCCGGTGTGTTCCTGTAGTGTGCAGGCCGTTCGAGCGGTAACCCTTCTTATTGAATCCCGGCAAAGCTGATTTGAAGCCCGGCAGGTTAGCCAGTAGTTAGCCCAGTTCTACCTATTCCTGTACTAATTCAATGGAGCGAAAATGTCTATCTCCCAACTGTGTGCGGCGGTGGGATGCTGCATGTCTCCCCGAAGAGTTAACTATGTAGTAACGATCCTTTTCATTCTATTCACTGCTTCAGCCGCTTTCGGTGCGACGCTCGTCGTACCGGCTGGAGGAGACCTGCAAGCGGCAATCAATGCTGCTGCTCCGGGTGACACGATCATCCTGGAAGCAGGCGCAACATATCGTGGTCCTTTCGTCCTGCCAAGAAAGACAGGCGACGCTTACATAACCATCCAGTCGTCCAGAGCCTCGGAGATTACCGGGCGCGTCACGCCGGCGCACAGCGGGCTGCTTGCGAAACTGCGATCGAGCATCGCCGATCCGATTGTAAGAACCGCTGCCGGCGCGCATCACTACAAGTTGATCGGTCTCGAGATCTCAACTTTCAGTTCCACTGACTTCATCTACGATCTCGTCCGGCTCGGCGAGCCCGCTCAGGATCTCGCGAGTGTCCCACATCATCTGACACTCGATCGTCTGTGGATCCATGGATTCCCGACACAGGATCTTCAGCGCGGGATCAGTCTGAACAGTTCAGACACCGCGATCATCAACTCCTACATCTCCGACATCCACAGTGTGGGCACAGAGACGCAGGGGATTTGCGGATGGAACGGGCCCGGGCCTTACCAGATCATCAACAACTACGTTGAAGCTTCGGGGATAAACGTGATGTTCGGCGGCTCAATGCCTTCGATCACCAACCTGATTCCTTCGAATATCGAGATCCGGCGCAATTACCTCTTCAAACCGTTATCGTGGAAAGTCGGTCACTCCACTTACGCCGGAATTCACTGGGGCGTAAAGAACCTGATGGAGCTTAAGAACGCACGCAACGTCACCATCGACGGCAACGTGCTCGAAAACTCCTGGGGCGACTCGCAGATCGGTTATGCCGTGCTGTTTACAGTGCGGAGCGAGGGTGGCAGAGCTTACTGGGCCACCGTGGAGAACATCAGTTTTACGAACAACATAATGAAGAACACCGAGCAGGGCTTTCAGTTGCTCGGGACCGATCACCCTTACCAATCGGGCCGCGGTAACAATTTGATGATCGCCAACAACCTGTTCACCGGGATTGT
>DASTQB010000079.1:0-2669 GCA_035761985.1 Pyrinomonadaceae bacterium | reverse complement strand
GGCCCATGTATCGCGAAGGCCAATGGTGCGATTGAAGACGAGTTTGTCGCTGGTGTCGCGGTCAACGCAGTAGTAGCCAAGACGCTCAAACTGATACTTACTCCCGGGCGCTGCGTCTCGCACGCTCGGTTCGATCATGCAGTCGTGAATTACCTGCAAAGAATCAGGATTCAGGTTCGCGGTGAAGTCCTGTCCTTCTTCCACATCGTTCGGATCCTCTTTGACAAACAGGTTGTCGTAGAGACGAATCTCTGCCGGTAATGCGTGGGCCGCTGAGACCCAATGAATAGTCGACTTCACTTTTCGGCCGTCAGGCGTGTTACCGCCGCGTGTCGCCGGATCGTAAGTGCAGCGGAGTTCCACAATCCTGCCGCTGCTGTCTTTGATAACTTCCGTGCACGTGATCAAGTACGCGTAGCGCAAGCGCACCTCGCGACCGGGCGCGAGCCGGTAAAACTGCTTCGGCGGATCTTCACGGAAATCGTCGTCTTCGATGTAGAGCACCTTGGAAAAAGGGATCTTTCTCGTTCCCGCAGAAGGGTCTTCGGGATTGTTGACGGCATCCATTTCTTCTACCTGATCGTCGGGATAGTTTTCAATAACCACCCGCAACGGCTTCTGCACACACATCACGCGCGGAACGATCCGGTTCAAGTCCTGGCGCAGGAAGTACTCGAGCTGCTGTAACTGAGTTATGCCGTTTGTCTTCGACACCCCAACGCTGGCGATGAAATTGCGGATCGCTTCGGGAGTGTAACCGCGGCGGCGCATGCCCGAGAGAGTCGGCATCCGTGGATCATCCCAGCCAGAGACATGCCCTTCTTCAACCAGCTTCAGCAACTTTCGTTTACTAAGCAGAGTGTGAGTGAGCGCGAGTCGGTCAAACTCGTACTGGCGCGAAGGAAAGATCCCAAGCTGATCGATGAACCAGTTGTATAAGGGACGATTATTCTCGAACTCCAAAGTGCAGATCGAGTGCGTCACGTGCTCGATCGAATCCGACTGCCCGTGCGCGTAATCGTACATGGGATAAATGCACCACTGGCTGCCCGTGCGATGGTGGTCCATGTGCAGAATTCGATACATCACCGGGTCGCGCATATTAAGGTTAGGCGAGCTCATGTCGATCTTCGCTCGCAGCGTTCGCGAGCCATCGGGGAATTCGCCCTGCTTCATGCGCTCGAATAGATCCAGATTCTCTTCGACAGAACGGTTGCGATAAGGGCTTTCCCTGCCCGGCTCGGTTAACGTGCCGCGATACTCGCGAATCTCATCGGCGCTGAGGTCGCAAACGTAAGCTTTACCGTCCTTAATTAGTTGAATCGCCCAGTCGTACAGTTGTTGAAAGTAGTCGGAGGCGTAGTAGAGACCGTCCCATTCGAAGCCCAGCCACTTCACGTCTTCCATGATGGCGTCGACGTACTCTGTTTCTTCTTTGGACGGATTGGTGTCGTCGAAACGGAGGTTCGTCTTGCCGTTGAATTCCGCAGCTAATCCGAAGTCGAGGCAGATCGCTTTGGCGTGACCGATGTGCAAATAGCCGTTCGGTTCCGGAGGAAAACGTGTTTGTACATGGCCGTATTTACCGCTTTTAACGTCCTCGATAATGATGTCTCTAATGAAATTCGACGGTCCTTCAGTGCTCATGCGCTAATGATAGTGGATAAAGGTGGTAGCGACAAAAAGGGCTCGGGACCGCGCAGAAACATGCGCGGCTGATGAGGCGTAGGCTTGGGTCTCATCAATCTTAATCAATCCTTGATCCGTGCCAGGTCATCAGCGATCGTCATTTCAAGGCTAACATGCTGACCTTTTCTCAGGCGTTTGTAATCGGCAGCAGACACTGCGACGCGGCGACCGGCCACGGTAAGGTAGTAGCGAGTCTCGTTGATCAGATCCTTAACCGCGACGTGTTCAGTATGCTTCGACTGGACTTTTCCGTTGAACGGTAACCAATAGAAAACCGAAAAGCCTTTTATCCCACAATCTTCTTTCCCCTCTGGGCAGGTGCGTTCTCTTCGGACTATGTACGCTTGTGTGTATCGCGCGGATCTGCTGACCGATCCGCTGGGTCCGATTGTGGCAACCGGCTGCTCATCCACGAAACTGCCGAACGTTTTGATTCCTTCGATCATCGCCACCGAGCGGTCGTAGTCAGTTCTCGAAGCAGGCTTCTCGAAATCAACCTTGACCATCGCTAATCTGGACCATTTACACACCAGGTGGACACGCGTTCCATCGATCTCGAATGTCGTTGTTCTTGAGTTAGTTTGCCGCGCTCCACGATCTCGCAGCTTCGCGACGTCTGTTGCGATGCATCTTCCATTCTGGGCCACGATTATGGAGGCGCTTGCCAGAGTAAAAAAGGCGGCAAGCAGGACTGGAGTAGTCCTGCTTGTCCATTTCAACCATCTGCTACAGTCTGCGGTCATGGCTGAACCTCGTTACCAAACCGTGAATGGAGTTCCTGTAGGTCTAGGTGTTGTTTGAGGCGTCGGCGTTGGCGTAGGAGCCGGTTTGGGTTGTGTTTGCTTTGGCTTCTTTGGCTTAGGCGGTTTCCTGTTCTGCGCCTCATAATACTGTGCCTCAGTGATCTGAACTGCCTGACCTTGAACCTTGCCGTTTACCACCACCAACTTGACGGCCCAATATAGCACCTTGTCCGTCTC